>CALMAN010000080.1 GCA_937859835.1 uncultured Acidipila sp.
CGGGACTATGCGCTGCGTGGGCAGCCGATCGGCCAGCCTTCCTACGCGTCCAACCGCTTTGGCCTGACCTACGCCGGCACTCCGTATATTCCGCACCTCCTTACCCATGACAAAAAGGACTTCGTCTTTTTCACCGTCAGCGGGCAGCGATCGTCAAGCCCGTTTGACCAGTACGGCACGGTGCCAACGCTCGCCGAGCGCAGCGGGGACTTCAGCCAGCTCCGGACGGAGAACGGCACGGCCGTACCGATTTACAATCCGGCGACCGGCACCCCGTTTGCCGGCAACATGATTCCCGCCGCCGCCATCGCGCCGCAAGCGGCAGCGCTGCTAGCCTACCTGCCCCTGCCCAACCTTTCGGGCACAACGCGCAACTACGAGCGGCTGGCCAGCGAGCAAACCAATACGACGCTGGTGGGCCTGCGTTACATCCACACCTTTGGCGTCGGGGGCGGCTCGCCGCTGGTCGGACTGATCCGGCAGTACATGGGGAACTCGCAAGGACTTCAGCAGAACATCCACGTCAACTTCAACTACAGCCACAGTGCCGCGGATAACCTGAACCTGTTTCCGGAGCTGGGTGGAAAAACGCGCACCAACAGCCGGTCCGTCGAGGCAGGCTACACGCTGAGCCAGGGGCGGCTCAGCAACAATCTCACGCTGGACTGGTCTCGAGCGACCACGGACCTGACCAACTACTTCACAGATGCCGAGGACGTGGCCGGGGCGGCCGGGATCGATGTTTTTGGCGGCAAGGCGACCAATCCCCTGAACTACGGATTGCCGAACCTCACGCTGAACCAGTTCAACGGCTTCAGCGAGCAGCAGCCCGGATTTACCACGAACCAGACCCTTGCGCTGAGTGAAGCGAGCTCGTGGACCCACAAAAAGCAGAACTTTCGCTGGGGCGCGGACCTCAAGCGCGTCCACCTGGATCTGCTGGGCAGCGGCGGCGTGCTGTCTACAGGCAGCTTTATCTTTACCGGGCTGTTTACCGAGCAGCCGGGGACGAGCGCGCAAAGCGGGGTCGGCAACACCACCCAGAACGGGCAGCCCTCCAGCGGTTCGTCGCTGGCTGACCTGCTGCTGGGGCTGCCGCAGCAGACACAGCTGCAAGCGCCCTACGCGAAAAGCTACCTGCGCGAAAACGTCTACGATGCCTACTTCCAGGACGACTGGCGGGCACTGCCTTCGCTGACCCTGACGGCGGGGCTGCGCTGGGAGTACTTTTCGCCCTACTCGGAAAAGGACGACCGGCTGGCTACGCTGGACACGGGCAACGACTTCGCTTCCGTGGCCACGGTCACGCCGAACAGTTTCGGGCAGTACACGGGCGCTTACCCCCGGTCGCTTATTTACCCGGAGAAGGATGACTTTTCGCCGCGGCTGGGCTTTGCCTGGCGCGCCCCGCGAGCCTTTGTGGTGCGCGGAGGATACGGCATCAACTTCGCAAACGGGCAGTACAACAAGTTTGTGCAGCAGTTCGCGTTTCAGCCTCCATTTGCAGACGTGCAAACCAATGAGGCGACCGCTCCCGGGCAGCTGACCCTGGCCAACGGCTTCCCTGCTCCGCAAAGCGAGGGCAACTACGCGGTAAACAAGAACTACCGTCTCCCGTACGTGCAGGTGTGGAACCTGAACGTGCAGCGAACGCTGCCGTCGAACATTGTGCTCAACCTGGGCTATAGCGGATCCAAGGGTACGCGGCTCAGCATCGTGGACGCGCCCGGGCGTACAGCAACGGCCTCGCTGAGCGGCATCCTGTATGACTACGAACAGTCCACCGCGTTTTCGGACTTCAATTCACTGGTGATCAGCGCCCGCAAGCGTTTGCAAAAAGGGCTTAGCCTCCAGGCGACGTACACTTATGCGCATTCGATTGACGACGCAACCTCCGTGGGGGGCGTCGGCAACGCCGTGGCGCAGAACTGGCAGGATCTCCTGGCGGAAGAATCGAACTCGAGCTTCGATATTCGCCACAAGCTCAGCGGCAACTTTGTCTACGAGCTTCCCTTTGGCGCGGACAAGACGTACTTCACGACCGGGCGCGCGGCCAAGCTGCTGGAAGGCTATTCCGTGTCAGGAACCTACTCGCTCGCGAGCGGCGAACCTTTGACGCCCAGCTATGTCGCCTCGGTCACGGACGTGGCGCGCGGCAGCACCGGGTCCGAGCGGCCCGATCGCGTGCCCGGCGTTTCGCTGACAGCCGGCGCCCGCAACGTGAACGAGTGGTTCAACACGGCAGCCCTTGCGCAGCCCACCGGGGTGTATGGCACGGCCAGCCGCTACTCGATTCCGGGCCCGGGCACCATTTCGGTGAACAGTTCGGTGGCGAAGACAATCTCCTTCGGCGAAACGCGCTCCTTTGAAATGCGCGCCACGGCCAACAACGTCTTCAACACCATCCAGTACTCCTCGGTGGACACGCAGCTCGGGTCAGGGTCGTACGGGCAGGTGACCGGTACGGCCGGCACGCGTCAGTTCAGCTTTTTGGCGCGGTTCCGGTATTAGGAAAGGTTTCGCGATGCGGAAACGATGGACAGCGGCCGTGCTTGCATGCTCCCTGCTTGCGCCGCTGGCAGGGTGGGCGCAAGCCAGCCCGCAGCAGCCAGAGGCGACAACGGGGGGCGGCTTCACGCTCAAGGTGCAAAGCGACCTGGTGCTGACCGACGTGGTGGTGCGTGACCGCAGGACCGGGGCGCCCGTGCTGGGCCTGAAGCGTGAGGATTTCACGCTGCTCGAGAACGGCAAGCCGCAGCAGCTCACCAGCTTTGACGCGCAAAATGTAGACCAAGCCGTGCGGCTGCCAGGGACGGAAACGGTAACCGGACGCGCCGGGAACGCGGGTGCGGCGGCGCTGGGCCGCAGCGTGGCAGAGCAGGCCGCAGCCCTGCGCGACCACCGGCTCATTGTGCTTTTCTTTGACACCACCTCGCTCCAGCCCGACGACCTGGAACGGTCCGAGCAAGCCGCGCGCGACTACATCGCCAAGCAGATGCAGAGCGCCGATCTGGTTTCCGTGGTTTCGCTCGGGAACACCTTGTCACTCGACCAGGACTTTACCGCCAACAAGGACCTGCTCCTGCGGGCCGTGAACAGTTACTCGGGCGGCAGTGGCCAGGGCTATGCGCAGGGCGCCACCAGCACGACCAACCAGGTTGAAGACACAACGGCCTTCACGCCGGACGAGACCGAGTACAACGACATCAATACGGACCGTGAGTTATTTGCCATCGCCGCGATCGCGCGGGCGCTGGGGCCGATCAATCAAAAGAAGTCGCTGCTCTACTTTTCGGGCGGGCTCCAGCGCGACGGGATTGAGAACCAGGCGTCGCTGCGCTCCACCATCAACGCGGCAGTGCGCAATAACCTGTCGATCTACAGCGTGGATGCGCGCGGTTTGCAGGCTATCTCTCCGCTGGGTGATGCGACGACCGGCTCGCTGCGAGGCAATGTCGCCTACACCGGCGGAGCGCTCCAGAACAACCTGGACGCGAACTTCAATACGCAGGAAGTCCTGGCGACGCTGTCGAGCGACACCGGGGGCAAGGCATTCTTCGATAACAACGATTTTGCGCCGGCGTTCCAGCAGGTGCAGAACGATACCGCGAGCTACTATGTGCTCGGCTTCCGCTCTGCCAACACGGCGCGCGATGGCGCGTACCGCAAGCTCGAGATACGAGTGAACCGGCCCGACGTGAAGCTGAGTTACCGCCCGGGTTACTATGCGCCCGCAGATTTTCGCCACGCCAACGGCGAGCAGCGGGAGCGCGACCTCGAAGCCGAGCTGAACAGTGATCTGCCGGCAACGGACTTACCCGTGTATCTGCAACCCTTCTTCTTTCGCGACGCCACAGGCCGCTACAACATGCCCGTGACGCTGCTGGTGCCGGGTTCGCAGATCCCTTTCACCAAGGGCGGCAACCGCGACAAGGCAACACTGGATATCATCGGCAACATCCGGGATCCGAAAGGCCGGGTGCTGCAGCAGGTACGGGACACGGTGAACCTGGCCATTGACCAGTCGCAGCAGGTGGCGCGGAAGAACATTCAATATTCGGCCGGCTTTACCCTGCCGGCAGGCCTGTACCACCTGAAGTTTGTGGTGCGCGAGAACGAGACCGGCAAGCTGGGGTCATTTGAAACCGACATACGCGTTCCTGACCTGAGCAAGGCGCCGCTCAAGATGAGCTCCGTGGTGCTGGCTTCGCAGCGGATCGAGCCCCAGGGCAACGAGCGTCGCATCGACAATCCCCTGGTGTATGACGGCGAGCAGTACCTGCCGAATCTGCCGCACGTCTTTAACCGGGATCAGCCGGTGTACTTCTTCTACGAAGTGTATGACCCGGCCAAGTACCCCCGGCCGGCGCCCGGCGACACCACCGCGGCCGGCAAGCAGGCGGGCACCATGCATGTGCTGACCAGCATCGAGCTGCTGCGGGGCAATGTAAAGGTTTTTGAGTCGCCGCTGGTCGATGCGCGGGTGCTGAACATCCCGGGGCGCGATGCGATCGCGTTTGCTTTCACGGTACCGCTCACCTCGCTTGCCGACGGAAGCTATACGTGCCAGGTAAACGTGATCGACGATGCAGGCGGCACCTTCTCGTTTCCGCGAACGCCGCTGGAGGTGCGGGGTGGCGCCCCCGCTCCGGCACAAGCGGGGCCGGCAATACCCGGGGCCGCGGCTAAGTCCTCTCGGATGGAGCGGGGGACGGAGGGAGTGGATCGATCTGCCCGCCGTAGGGGCAGTGGCGACAACGTGAGCCGCAACAGTAGCCGCGCTTTCGATGGTAGGCCGCGGTGAACACCAGGTAGGCCCCGTCCATGTAGTAGTCTTCGCCCTCGCGGAGAGGCTCCTGGTCGCCCTCGCTCATGGCTGCGCATCAAGCTCTGCCGGAGTTCCGGCGAACGCAGCCAGGGGCTGTTGCAGGGCCCCGGCGGGCGCCGGCAAGCGAGTGCCGCCGGCAGTGAGCAGGGCGTGGGTCCAGTGGACGGTTTTGCCGGGCACGGCTGGAGGGCGCTCGCCAGGAACAACGATGCCGAGCAGATTCAGCGGGTCCGCGGCAGAAACACACACCTCCAGATCGAGCCGCAGGCCCGAACTGCGCGCTTCTCGCAAACTTTCAAGCGCCGCAGGCAGGGCAAACTGCTCGCCGGCGAAGCCGGACAAAAAGCGGCCGCCCCGCACCACACCGCGCGCTTCCATGCGGCGCAGCATGGGCAGCAGGTCGCGCCACTTGGGGATGTTTGGTTCGCGCTCCAGCACGTCGCGGAAGACAACGCCGTAGCGCCGCAGCAGCAGGGCGCAGGCCGAGGCAAGCTCGGCTTCCTGCCGCTCCGCCGCAAGGCCTGGTGCCCGCGCGAGCTGCTCCGGGTCCTCGGCGGCGCGCCACAGTTGTTCCGGCTCGGCGACCAGCAGGCTCCAGCGCCCAGCGGCATGGCGTGGGGTGCGCTTCCCGCCCGGAGGCGGCGTGTGGACCTGCCGGCGGCGCGGGTCGATGAGCAGGCGCAGACTGTCAAAGCCATCGGCGGTGAGCAGGCCCGCGGCGACCAGCTCCCACAGGGCACGATCCAGCTCCGCGGGAGCGACGGCGAAAGCACGGAGGAGGTCGGGCGCAAACATTGCTCCGCGCTGCGCGAGACACGCACGCACGGCCAGCGCGAGCTCGCTGAGGCAGCAGGCAAGGTTCGCCTCGGGCACGCGATCGGCAAGCAGACAGGCATCAAGCCAGAGCGCGTCTTCCCGGAGAAAAAAGGCGATGGGGGCCATGCTGGTCGGGACCACGCGCCGCGGCCCGCCGCTCTCGGCTGCGTAAAAAGCAGGGTGCGGCGACAGGCGACCCCAGCCGACCAGGCCGGCCATGCAAAGACTGTCGAGCCAGCGAGGATCGTAGCCGGGGACGCGCGCGGGCAGCAGGGTGCGCTCCCACTCGATCGCCGGCGCCTCCCAGCCCGCGAGCATGCCCAACGCTTCGAGCACGCCCGCTTCGCCGGTGAGCTGCGTTTGCGGTGCGGCGTGCTGCCAGCCGAGCAGCCACTGCATGTAAACAGCAGGCGTGACCGGTTCGACACCCTTGCGCAACGCGCCGAGGGTGCGCTTGTGGATGCGCTGGAGCAGGCGCCGGTCGCACCACTCGGTGTGGTGATCCGCAACCAGGGTGCCCGGCAAAGGCGCATGCTCAAAAACACCACGCATCAGCGTGCCTGCGTTTTCCAGGCGCAGAAGCTGGTGCCACACGTCCGCCGTGGGCACGTGGAGCAGCTCCGCAAGCGAAAGCGCGGTTGCGGGTCCCAGCAAACACATCCAGCCCTGTACGGCGCGGCGCAAAACTTCTTCAGGAGCTTGCGCTTCCAGCTCGACCGCGGGCAGGGCCTGCTCGGGCATCAGCTCAGGCAGCACCGTGCGCGCCCACGCCCAGCGCTCGGCCGCAACCCAGTAGCGCACGCCGCCCGCGACCGCGACCGTGGCGCGCCCGCTGGCTCGAAGGCGCGCAAACAGCGCCCGCCACGCGGCGGCCTGCTCGGCTGCAAGAGCGAGCACGGCGGCTTCGGGCGCCAGCACCAGCACCAGCAGTTGATCGTGCAGCTCGTGCTCATCGCGAAGGTCGGGCCGCTGGCCGGCACGCACCTCGGCGATCGCCTCCGGGGACAGGCGGCCTGCTTCGCCAAGCACGCTGTCGGGCACGGTGCGGCGCAGTGCAACGGCGCGGGTGCGGCGCTCCTCGAGGTCGGCGTCATCGAGAAAGGCATACGGCATGGCGTTGATCAGCTCATGCGAAAACTGCGAAGGGGTGGGGGTGTCCACGGCAAGGCACCGCACCGTGCCCGCGCGGATGGCGCCGAGCAGGCGCGTGAGGCCTTCAAGATCCATCGCCTCCTGCAGCGTGTCCTGCATCACTTCGCGAACCAGCGGGTGGTTGGGAATCTCGATATCGCCTTCGATGTTTTCCTGGCAGGCTGCCACCTGCGGAAAAACATTGGCAAGCAGGTCTTCGCCGCGCGTGCGCATGACCTGCGGCGCTACTTTTTTGCCCTTTTGAAAGCGCAGCAGCTGGAGCGAGCGGCAGGCGCTCCAGCGCCAGCGCGCTTTAAAGATAGGCGAGGTGAGCGAAGCCTGTTGCAGAAGCTCCGCAACGGTTTCCTCGGTAAGGAACTGGAACACATCGCTCAGCGGAAACGAGTGCTGCTCGGCAAGCGAGATGTTGAGACCATTGTCGGTCGCGGCGGCTTGCAGCTCAAAGTTAAAGCCGCGGCAAAAGCGCTTGCGCAGAGCCAGGCCCCAGGCCTTGTTGATGCGCCCGCCGAAGGGAGCGTGGAGGATGAGCTGCTGGCCGCCGCCCTCGTCGAAAAAGCGCTCGGCGATGACTGTGGTCAAGGTGGGCACGGCCCCGAGCACGGCGCGGCCGGCGACGATGTAGCCGATCAGCTGCTCGGCCGCGCCTTCTGGCAGGCAGCATCCGGCGCAAAGCCAGGCCACGGCAGCGGCAACCTGCGGGTGCGTTTGCGAGATATAGCCCGGCTGCACATCAGGGGTGCGGCGGCTTATCTCATCGCGAAGGTCCGAAACAAAGGTGGACAGCGCAAGGGTGCGCTGCGGCGCTTCGCCGGTCCAGAACGGGACGTTGGGCGGCTGCCCGTGCGCATCCTCAACCAGGATGCGCCCGGCGCTTTCGACCAGCGTGATGCGCCACGAGGTGTTGCCCAGCAGAATCACGTCGCCGGGTGAGGAATCAATCGCGAAGTGCTCGTCGAGGGTGGCGATCGGGACGCCCTCCGGCTGGGCGATGACTTGAAAGATCGCGGTGTCCGGGATGGTGCCGGCGTTTGACACGGCAGCGATGCGCGCGCCGCGACGAGCCGTGAGCACCCCGTGCACGCGATCGCGCAGCAGGTACGCGCCCCAGGTCCCGCGGCTACTGGCGATGCCCTCGGTAAGCAGGCACAGCAGCTCGTCAAAGCAGGCGCGCGTAAGCCCGCGATACGGGTAGGCCCGGCGGACCAGCGCAAGCAGCGCGTCCTCTTCCCACGGTTCGGCCGCGCAGGCCGCGACGATCTGCTGCATCAGCACATCCAGCGGCTCCGGCGGGATTTCGAGCCGGTCAAGCACGCCGGCGCGCATGGCCTGCACCAGAGCCGCGGTTTCGAGCAGGTCGTCGCGCGTGGTAACAAAGAAGCGGCCTTTGGGCGTGGCTCCCCGCCAGTGCCCGGCGCGCCCGACGCGCTGCATGGCGGGGGCGATGGCGCGCGGCGAGTTGATTTGACACACCAGATCGATGGCCCCGATGTCGATGCCGAGCTCGAGCGATGCAGTCGCGACCAGGAGCCGGATTTCGCCTGCCTTGAGCTTGCGCTCCGCTTCAAGCCGCAGCTTGCGCGAGAGCGAGCCGTGGTGCGCGGCGACATTTTCCTGCCCGATGCGCTCGCCTAGTTGAAAGGCGAGCCGCTCGACCATGGCCCGGGTGTTGACGAAAACCAGTGTGGACCGGTGCTCCTGGGCCAGGGCAGCGAGCCGCGTGTAGATCGACTCCCAGATGCCCCGGGTGGCGACAGAGCTCAGTTCTTCATCCGGGATCTCGATGCCGAGATCGAGCGTGCGCCCTTGACCGACGGTGACCACGTGGACGCCGGCGCCTCGACCTGAACCGGCCAAAAACTCGGCCACGAGCGAGATGGGATTTTGCGTCGCGGAAAGGCCAATGCGCTGCGGGACGCCGCTCGTGGCCGGGGCGCCGGGCGCAAGCCGGTTGTGGCCGCAAACCAGCGCGTCGAGGCGCTCAAGGGTCAGCGCAAGGTGCGCGCCGCGCTTGTCGTCGGCTACCGCGTGGATCTCATCGACGATCACGGTGCGGACCTGCCGCAGCTGGTTCCGGCTTTTTTCCGCGGTCAGCAGGATGTAGAGCGACTCGGGCGTGGTGACCAGGATGTGCGGGGGGCGCCGCAGCATGGCCTGCCGCTCCTTGGGCAGCGTGTCGCCGGTGCGTACGCCGGTGCGTATCTCCGGGCACAGATAGCCGCGCTCAATCGCAAGCGCCTGGATTTCGCGCAGCGGCCCGTCGAGGTTTTTCTGCACGTCGTTGGAAAGCGCCTTCAAGGGTGAAACATAAAGAACCTGCGTCCCCTCGCCGAGCCGGCCCGCAATCGCTGCACGCAGCAGCCCGTCGATCGCGACCAGAAAAGCGGCCAGCGTTTTGCCCGAGCCGGTTGGCGCTGAAATCAGGGTGGGACGCCCGGCGACGATGCTGGGCCAGCCCTCGATCTGCGGCTCCGTGGGCGAGTGGAAGCGCCCGAGAAACCACTCGGCCACCACCGGGTGCGCCCAGCTGAGCGCCTGCTCCGCTTCGGGGGCAAAGGCGAGCGGCAGCTCTGGTGGGAAGAGCGAAAGCATGCTGAAAAGTGTACCTGCACCGCGCTTTCCCGTTTGCACAGGCGCCGAGGCGTTGGAAGTCGTCGCGCGCGCCCGCCCGATTTGACGGAAGCAGGCGCGGCGGGCACAATAAGGCTTGTTCCCACGCTCCGTGGGCCTGTGGCGCAGCTGGGAGCGCGCTTCCATGGCATGGAAGAGGTCATCGGTTCGATCCCGATCAGGTCCACCAAACAACCCCGCACCTTGGCAGAACCGCTGCAAACCCTTGGCTGCGGACCAGGCGCGAAGTGGAGGCTGCCGTGTGAGGCGTCTTCGCTTTGAAGCGCCATGCTTCGGCTGACTTAGCAACAGTTCACGACCCGCCGCCAGTTTGTGCAGGACTTGTTTGCGGT
Organism: uncultured Acidipila sp.; assembly: GCA_937859835.1. Lineage (GTDB taxonomy): Bacteria > Acidobacteriota > Terriglobia > Terriglobales > Acidobacteriaceae > EB88. Next base: position 9,757 of record CALMAN010000080.1, read on the forward strand.
GGCTCCTCCGCTTCAGAAAAGAAAGCGTCCCGGTTCGGAACAGAAACGCTTCCGCGTTCGTCGGCGGCCTGCCGCGCTTTCGTTGGTTCTCGTACCACTCCTGACGGATCTCCCTCCCTCCTCGCTCTTGGTTTTCACTCCCAACTTCGTGGTTAAGGATGAACAGCACGATCTGCGGAGAGTGCCGGAACACCCTCTAGAACAGGCAGCTTCGGGGCTTTTCGCGCTTCGGCAACTGCCTCCGTCCTGAGCGTCCCCTTGGGTCCGATCGCGAGAAGCAGCAACCCAAGCGGTTGCGGATTCCGCGCCTCTGGGGCGCTTGCTTCCTGCTACGGAGGCAGTGGATCACCTCCCGCAAGTGCGTACGGGGCAGGGTCGAGGCGCATCGGGACCGTGCGCTCCGGAGCCGATCGGCCCGGGGAGTTCGCCTATGATGTGGAACAGAGATTTGCCGCACTATGGCCAAACCTTTCAGGTCTTCCACTCGAGCGCTGCACCAGCCTGTGCCACGGCTGCGATGCAAACAGCAGCCGGACGAAACACTGCAACCCGCAAGAGGTGCATGCATTGTCCGTGTGCCGTTCCGGCTCGATCCGAGGCTCGTGTGAGGCGATCTGGTTCGTGTCTGCGATACCACCAACAATGCTGCGCGCTTTTCGTGTGGTTTGCTTTGCTCGTTTGGGCGCCAAAACTTGGCGGCGCCCAGAAGCCGCCCGCAAGCTTTGATCAACCGCTACCCATATTGCCCGATTCCCAAGCGAAGCAGGCCCGGGCGGTGGAAGCGGATGCCCATACCACGATCGATGCGGGCCACATCTACGTTCTGCCGGAGCTGATCGACCTGGCGGAACGGCACAATCCCGCGACCAGGGCAGCGTGGGCACAGGCTCGGGCGCAGGCAGCGCAGCTCGGGGTCGCCAGGAGCGATCTTTACCCCGCGCTTACCGCCGTCATGATGACCAACACGTCGCGCGAGGGCGTGCTTCTTGGCGAGGCGTTTGTTCGGCAAACGCTTGGCCTGTACCAACCGATGTTGCAGGTGAACTACCTTGTTCTCGACTTCGGCAGCCGCTCGGCTCAGATTGAACAAGCGCGGCAACAGTTGTTGTCTGCGAATCTTTCCTTCAACAGGGTACAGCTCGATGTGCTGTTTGAAACTTCGCGACGGTACTATCGCCTGCTCGATACGATCGGGCAGCGCGATGCCGCACAGGTAAACTTCGACAACGCCGACACGGTGCGCAAAGCGGTGGAAGCGCGGCTTGCCGTGGGGCTGGCCACACTGCCTGACGCGCTGGAAGCGCGGGCCGCGGCGGCGCAGGCAGACTTCGCCCTGCAGAGTGCAATCGGGGATGTGGACGTGGCCCGCGGTGATCTGCTGTCGTTACTGGACGCATCGCCCACGGACAAGCTCGAGGTGCAATCCCTGGCGGAGCTTACGCTGCCCAGCCGCCTGGACACCGATGCAGAGCTTGAGATCAAGCGGGCCCTTGCGCAGCGACCGGAGATCGGGGAAGAAGTGGCCGCGCGGGATGCGGCGCGCGCCGAGATCCGTGCAGCCCACTCAGCCTTTCTGCCTCAGTTGCAGTTTCAAGGGCAGGGTGGCGAGGTGCGCGCCTACGGTCAACAGGATCTGCTGCATGACACCTATGTAGGGCCCGCGGAAGAGTGGAACGTCAACCTGAATCTGAACTGGACCCTGTTCGACGGCGGCCGTCGCATTGCGGACCTTGCACGCGCGCATGCGGACGAACGGCGTGCGCAGGCAAACATTGATGAGACCCGCGATGCAGTGGAGCAGCAGGTTTGGACGGCGTATGTAAGCCTGCGAACGGCTTTCTCCCAACGGGACGCCGCTGCTGCACTGCTTTCGGCGTCGCAAACCTCCTACAGCGCGTCCTTGCGGTCCTATCAGCTTGGCCTGCGCAACACGGTCGACGTCGTAACAGCGCAGCGCACCCTGGCGCAGGCACTGAGCAGCGACGTAACCGCCCGCACGGGTTTGTTGACCCAGTTGGCAAACCTGGCGTACCGGACAGGCGATCTGCTGCAGTCGGCGACGCGGAAGGCGAAGCCATGAGGCATGCCCGGAACCTTCCCGCTGCGACGCTCGCGGTGTGCCGGGCTGCCGCGCTTCTTCCGTTAAGCGCGACGCTGGGCTGCATGCGCGCGCCCTCGTTTAACGTGCTCGGATCGTACTTCCCAGGCTGGATCGCGTGTATCGCGGCAGCTATTCTCCTGACCGTCGCTTTGCGCTCGATCCTGAACCGCACAGGCGTCGAAGATCGTTTACCGCTTCTTCCCATCTTCTACTTCAGCTGCACGCTGCTGATTGCATGCGTGATCTGGCTGCTCGCTTTCGAGTAGCGCAAGCCCCACGAGGAGGTACGTGTGCTCCATCAAGGACCGCAGTCCGGCGGGGAGTCTCCGGAGGAGAGAAACGGGCGCAAGCAGCCCGGCGCGTCGCAAGCGCCTGCCGACCCGCATGCGCAGCGGCCCGGTGAGGAAGAGCCCGGGCGCGATGAGGATGGCTCCGACCGGCAGCCCTCTGCCGGCGAAGGTGAAGAAAGCTCCAACCTGGACACGGCTGAGCGCTCAGCGAAGGAGAAGAGCAAGCCGTCGCTCTTAGGGTGGATGCTGGTCGCGGGCGTCATCGTTACCGCGGCAGTGGTCGCTTTCTTCGCGGTCCTGCGAGCCGTTACGCATCCGCGCACCGACGACGCGGAGGTCTTCGCTAATTTCATCGGCATGGCGCCCCTGGTCGATGGGCCGATCATGCAGTTACCCATCGGGGACAACGAGTATGTCCACGCGGGAACGCTGCTCTTTGTCATCGATGAGCGCCCGTACAGGTACGCCCTGGAAAGAGCGCTCTCGGAGCAGGCGGCGCTCGAAGGGCAGATAGAAGACCAACGCCGTTCGATCAACGCGCAGCGCAGGGGAGTGCAGGTCGCGGCCGCAAACCTGCTCGGCAGCACTGCCAATCGCGATGCGATGCAGTCCGACATCACTGAAGCGCAGGCCAACGTTGCCGATGCGAAAGCGGCGGTACGCCGTGCCGAGGCCGACCTCCACTACGCGGCTGACAACCTGCACCGCCTTGAGCCCCTGCTTGCGCAGCAGTTCGTTACAGTGGACGAGGTCGATCAGGCGCGGACCACGGTGGAAACACGAACCCGGGCCGTGCAGCAGGCTGAGGCGCAGGTGGCGCTCGCTGAGGCGCGCGTGCAAAGCAACCAATCGCACTACCAGCAGTCAACAGCCGAGGTGGAGCAGCGCAGAGCGCAGCGCGACCAGGCCGCAAACGGCGTCGAAACTCTCGAGCCACTGACGAACCAGCGCGAGGAGCGGGCGGCAGCCGTCCGTCTGGCGCGCTACAACCTCGAAAACTGCCGCGTCTACGCGCCGTTTGACGGCTACGTCACCAACCTGACTACCTCGCTGGGCGCCTACGTGCATGCGGGGTCGCAGGTGTTCACAATGATCGATGCGCGGGACTGGTGGGTGATTGCAAACTTCCGCGAGACCCAGTTGGGACATGTCGCACTCGGCTCGGGCGCCGACGTGTTCCTGATGGCGCATGAAAACCTGCCCTTGCACGGCGTGGTGGAAAGCATCGGCTACGGCGTCACACCAGACCCGAGCGTGGCGGGGGTGTTGACGCCTGGCCTGCCTTCGGTGGACCGCACCCTGAGCTGGGTACATCTGGCGGCACGCTATCCCGTGCGCATCCGCATCCAGTCTCCCCCTCGAAACTTGTTGCGGATTGGACAAACCGCCGTGGCAGTTGTGCAGCCGCTGCCGGGCGCGGGGCGCTGAGGCATGGGCAGCCTCGCGGTTCCAGGCCCGAAAACCGGCTCCAAGGGGGCGCCACGTCCTCCCCAGGTGATCCGGCCTGCGCCCTTCTGGGCGTGGTTCTGGGGCTTCCTCAAGGACGAGATGCGACCGTACCCCGGACGTTCGCTGCTTGCCACCCGCTATGTGCTCGCGGCAACCATTACGATGCTGGTGATCGTGACCTTCCGCATCCCAGGAGCCGCTGTAGGCGGCTTTTTCAGCCTCCTGTTACCGCGGGATTCGCCGCACGCAACCGCGAAGTCCGCCGTCGCACTGCTTGCTGTGTTTGCGACGTCGCTGGCCTTTGTGGTCACCGGCACCATGCTCTTCATCAACTACCCCTTGACTCACTTTCTTTGGGTGGTGGCGAGTTTTTTCATCGGCTTTGCCGCCCTAGGTGTCCTGACCAACTATGGCGCGGCTTCAGCGTTCACGATCCTGATTGTGCTCGCGGTTCCGGCCTGGGATACTCCGCTGCCTACCGCGGCCATTGTTGTTTCCAACCTGTGGGTGGCCGGCAGCGTCGCGATCGCGATTGGGGCGACAGTGCTGGTTGAATCGGTGTTCGCGATCTTTGCAACCACCAGTCAGCTCGACAGCGGTTTGGCCGAGCGGCTTCGCGCCCTCGAGCACTACCTGCAACAGAGCAGCGCCGGACCTGTGGACGAGAAAACAGAAGAGGGGATGCAACAACTCGCGACCGTCGGCGTTTCCAGGCTGCGCGCGTTGGCGGTGAACGCGAACCGAAGAGCCAGCGAGATTGCCCGCCAAAGCACAGCGGTGTCCCTTGTGGGCCGGCTCGTCGACCTGGTCGCGACACTGCGCCAGGTGGGAGGTGTTCCGGAAGGGGAGAGACCACGTCTGGCAGCTTTGGCGCGAGAGATGCGGGACATTGCGAAATGCCTGCGCGGCAAGCGCGGCGAGGCCGGGGAAGCGGTGCCGCGTCCCGCGGAAGAGAGTTCTCCGATCCTGCTCGAACTGGAACGAAGTACGGAGCTGCTGCGCTTCACCGTTTCTCAGGTGCAGGGGCACCCGCTTACCGCAGATCTGGCGCAGCCGGACAATCCTCCCTTGTTTGCCCCTGACACCTTCTCCAACCCTGACCATTTCCGCTTCGCTCTGCGCGGCTGTTGCGCGCTGACCATCTGCTACTTCGTCATGAACGCGGTCGCCTGGCCCGGCCTCGGTACATCCCTGTTCACCGTGGTCGTGACTGCTTTGAGCAGCATCGGCTCTTCGCGGCAGAAACAGCTGCTGCGCGTTTCGGGTGCGATGGTGGGCGGCGCCATCCTGGGCGTCGGCTCTCAGGTGCTGATCCTGCCCATGCTGGATGGGGTTGGCGGCTTCACCGTGATGTTTGCCAGCGTCACCTTTGTGGCCGCCTGGTTCATTACGGCGAGCCCCCGGATCTCGTACTTCGGCGCACAGATGGGGCTGGCTTTTTATCTGATTCAGCTGCGCGGACCCAATGCGCAAACCAGCCTCGCCATCACCCGAGACAACATCATGGGCATCTTTCTTGGCCTGGCCGTGATGTGGCTTGTCTTTGACAAGCTCGGATCGAAGCCTTCGGCCGTGGTGATGCGAGAGCTATTTGCGAGCAACCTGAAGCTTATGGCACAACTGGCGACGCCATGGCCGAACCACCAGAAGACGGATCTGCGCAAGGTGCGCGCGCTGCGCGACAAGATCAGCGCAGGCTTCAGCGCTGTGAATGCGCAGGCCGACGGCGTGCTCTTTGAGCTAGGCCGGTTGCGTGCCGAAAGCTTAAGAGTACGCAGCCTGCTTCTGGGCTGGCAGCCCAGGTTGCGCAGCATCTTTCTGCTGCAGATTGCGCTGCTGCAGTATCGCTCGCCGATTTCGCCCGCGGAGCTCCCGGGCAACATCCTCAAAGCGCAAGCCGGACTGGATGGAGAGGTGAAGTCGATTCTGGAAGATATGGCGAAAGCCTTTGGGAGCGGCTGCGGAGGTTCGGAGCAGACGGCATCCCTGGCCGGAGCCTTTAACGGTTTCAAGGCAGCGATCGAGGAGGCCTACGGAGGCCGCCCAACGGCGCGTGCCGCGGCGGTTCTGTCCTTGTCCAGTCACGTTGTAGAAAGCACCATTGCGCTCCACGGTGAGCTGCGGAGCATGGGAAGCACACTGGTCTTGAAACGCTGAACCGGAAGCGAGTTCATCGGGTCCGCAGTTGTTGCTGGTTATGACCCGTACGCGTCGTGGGGCCGCCGCGGGGACGGGCTTCGCATCGGTTACTGTCCTGCTCCAAGCCCCCGTCGAGGACCACTCCTCTGTCAGAACATGGTTCTTACCCGGCAGCCTCAATCGCGCCGGTCCGGTAGCGAGCAGATCTTGTTTCACCTTCGCCGCGCACTGTGGGCGCGACCCGGGCGTATGCGCACGATCCAAGCCCTGCGTTCCCCTCGCTGGTTTGCGGGTAAACCCAAGCAGACGATCCGCGAGTCCAAGCGAGCATGGAAACCGACGTTCTTATCGTGGGGAGTGGACCCGCGGGCCTGTCCACAGCGCTGAACCTGACCACCTACGGCATCCGTCCCACCCTGCTTACCAAGTACCGCGGGGTAGCGCCAACGCCGCGCGCTCACGTGACGAATCAACGCACGTTTGAGGTCTTTCGGGACCTTGGCATCGAAGCTGAGGCCCTCGCGCAGTCTGTTCCCTACACGCAGATGCCGAACATTCTGTTCACCCGCACGCTGGCGGGGCAGGAGTTTGGACGGTTGCGCTTTGCCTCGAACGATCCGAAACACTCCAGAAACTATTGCGAGTCGAGTCCCAGCATCATCGCGGATCTGCCGCAAAGCCGCCTCGAGCCTCTTCTTCTCGCCCACGCGCTTTCCCGGGGAGCGCAGATTCATTTTGAGACCGAATATCTCGCGAGCGTCCAGGATGAAGAAGGCCTGACCGCGACCGTTCGCAACCGCGCCACGGGCGAGCAGCGCACGATCCGCTCCAGGTATCTGGTCGGCGCCGATGGAGGACGAAGCCGTGTCGCTGCCGAACTGAAGCTCCCGTTTGTGGGCGAAGCTGCTTTTGCCTACACCGCCAACATCTTGTTTGAGGCCGATCTATCGCGGTACGTGGAGCACCGTCCGGGCTTTCTTTACTTTGTGATGCGCACCGCTTCGGACCCCGGCGGCGCAGGCCTGGGTATCCTGCGCACCATCCGTCCCTGGCACGAATGGATTCTCATCAAGAACTTTATCTTCAGCAAGGAGGAAGCCGAGTTCACAGAGGAGCAGGCGATCGAAGCCGTCCGCTCCCATCTTGGCGATGCGACGATTCCGATCCGCATCACTGCCATTGATCCCTGGGAGCTGAACTCCCTGTACGCAACCCGCTACAGCGACCGGCGGGTGTTCTGCATCGGCGATGCGGTACACCGGCACTCCCCGGCAAATGGCCTCGGCTCCAACACGGCGATCCAGGATGGCTACAACCTGGCATGGAAACTGGCGCTTGTTCTCCAGGGCAAGGCCGGGCCTGCGCTGCTCGCGAGCTATGACGCCGAGCGCGTGCCTGTGGGCGAGCAGGTGGTCAAACGCGCCACGGAAAGCCTGTGGGATTACCTGCCGATCATGGAAGTGTTCGCGCCTCCAGACGCGGCAAACGCCCAAGACTGCGCCGCTGATCCTGACTTCATGACGGCAGGCACCCCGGAAGCAGCGGCTCGCCGGAAGCAGTTCCGCGAGGCGTTGGCGGCGAAGAATCGTGACTTCAACTGCCACGGCGTCGAGATGAACCAGCGGTATCGTTCCGGGGCGATCCTGCCCGATCTCGTCGCGCTGCCGGGCAGCGCTTCGGCCGCCGGCGGCGTGGATGCCGAACTCTTCTACATCCCGAGCACTGAGCCCGGCGCCCGCGTGCCTCACGCGTGGCTCGAGCAGGATCGCAAGCGCGTGTCCACACTCGACCTGGCCGGCAAGGGTCGCTTCACCGTGCTGACCGGCGCCGGCGGTGCGGTGTGGATAGCCGCCGCCCAGGCCGCGGCAGAGCAGCTTGGCATGGACGTCGCCTGCTTTGCGATCGGCCTCGGCTGCACGGTAGAGGACCCTTACGGAGACTGGGCAGGGCTGCGCGAGGTGGAAGAGTCGGGCTGCCTGCTTGTACGTCCTGACGCTCACGTAGCCTGGCGCGCCGCGGCGGCGCCGCCTACGGAGAGAGACGCGACGCACGCCCTGGTGAACGCCCTGCGGCAGATTCTGTGCCTCGGGTAACCTACCCTGCGCTCGGTACCTTTGTCCGGCTGCTGCGCGCGATGGGCAATTGCGCACCTGTGAGGGGTCGCGTGCAAGCAACCGGCATCCCGCAGCAATCTGCGCGTGTAAGCGCGCGGCTATGCTTTCGGAGCCATCGCGCAGCCGTTCAAGGGGCCGCACGGAAACAAAGCCACGCAGTCTTCGGTGCGCCTGACGTTTGCCGCATCTTTGATCGTGAATTGGCGAACGTTGCCCGTACCATCTCCACCCCATAGGGAAACGCCGCTGTACGCACCATCCTTGCGGAGCACATAGTAGACGACCTCCACAAAGCGGAGTGCGTCCATGTCGTTGTTGTACCAGCGTACGATGCGACGCAAGGCATCCATCCCGGCCTCTTCGGGCGACATGCCCATGCGCATGTTTTCGACAATGGTGTGAGCGCCCGCGATCTTGATGCTGGCTTCGGCGTTTCCGCTGGCGCCGGCCGAGCCGACGGCGGGATCGAGAAAGCAGCCCGCGCCGATGGTGGCGACATCACTGGCGACGCCGGGCATGCGCCACGGTTGACCCCCCGAGCTGCTCGCCGAAGAGATCTGCCCTTTGCGGTCGATCGTGGATACATAGACCGCCTGGCTTACCGGGGCAAGGGCGTCGAACACGGCGCGCCAGGTCGCCGCCGGGGCAAGCCCTTCCTGCGAGGCGAGCGGTTCGCACCGGTGCACCAGCAGGTCGAACTCCCTTTGCGAGGGGGGCATGAAGTGCGCCCTGCGAAGCGGTTCAGGCCAGCTGGGATCGTACTTCCCTGCCCCCAGCAAGCCCGGGTCGGCATGGATCTTCGTCCACAATGCGTAGTTCTGGCGGGTGCGATCGGTGAGCAGATCTTCTTTCACGAATCCGTGCGCGAGGGCAAACTGCTGAGCATCCGAACCGACAAGCAACGCGTTGCCGGTGTCCTCCATGAGCGCGCGCGCCAGCAGCGAACCATTGCGGATGCCGCTTACACCCCCGACCGCAGCGGCGCGGCGCGTCGGCCCATGGAGGCAGCAGGCATCGAGCTGCACCTCGCCTTGCGCGTTCGGTAGGGCGCCCAAGCCGGTGGAGTGATCCTTTGGGTCGTCCTCCTGTGTTTTGCAGATGTGCAAGGCCGCGTCGAGCGTATCGCTTCCGTCGGAGAGCATCTTGTAGGCCGCATCGATGCCGACCGTTCCCGTTGCCTTGCAAAGAACAGCAGGTAGTCGCGGCACCGCGGGCCGCTCCTGCTCAGGCTCGTTGTGGTGCATGTGGCGCATGTCCTGCATCTGCGCGCGAAGACTGGAAGCCCATGCGAGCGAGGCCGTCGACACGGCCGCGGTCGCGAGAAAAGTTCTACGTGATTTGTTCATGGAGCTTGCTCCGGGAGCTTGCGGGCGAGGTCCGGCTCGAGGAAAGCCGGACCCCTTTTGCATGGCGCGGTTCGGGACGGGAGACTAGGGTGCCTGGAAGATCCACTGCTGCCAAGCGTGGCCCTGGTAGGGATACTGGTCCACCTCCGTCAGGTTTGAGGTGCCAGCTTCGTACACATCCAGCGCCAGCCCACTTTGCACGCTGACCAGCTCGTACCTGCCGGAGCCCACCGAAACCACACGCCACTGCTGGTTCGCCTGCCCGTTGTTGGGCCATTGATCCACAAGCGCACTGTTGGCATCGGAAGCGCCCACCACGTCGAGCAGCTGACCACTGGAAACATTGGTGAGGGTGATGACGTTGGGTTCTATGTTGTTCACGACCCATTGCTGGTTCGACCCATTGTTGATCTGGTAGATCTCCATGAGGGTTCCGTTCGTCTTTGAGAAATCGGGGTTATCCAGAGCCTTGCCGCTGTTGGAGTCAACCAGCACGTAGGTGCCGTTGGGGATCAGGTCTGTTGTGGCAAGTTCGCCATAAACACACACTTGCCCGCTTCCCGCCTGGCTTTGACCGAAGCTCGGGAGATACACCTTTCCGTTGACCACGGTCGGCGGCGTGAACTTGGCGTAGTTGTCGCAGGAATCCCGGCCCGCATTTTGTTCGTTGGTCCAGAGCAGGTTCATGTTCGTCGCGTTGTAGGCATACAGGATGCCGGGAACGCTCTGATGCCACGCGCCCGTACCGTCATTGCCGGCACTGGTATTCGTGGCAGCCCACAGGATCCCGTTCGTGTTGCCATTCGCGGAAAGGGAAAGCGTTCCTCCCGGATGCGCAATCGCCTGCACGCCGAGCTTGTACTTGGGTGTCGTGTTGAACGTCGATCCGTTAAAGGAATAAACCTGCAGGTAATCGTTCTGTCCCCACAGGTAAAGGTTGTTGTTCCAGAAATTGAGGGAGTGGATGTGAGACGAGGTCGCCTGCCACGGCGGCTGCACCGCGGTCGCGTCACCCAGGTGACCCATGTCGTTGGTATTCAGCAGGTGGAGATAGCCATCCTTGCCTCCGCCGATCACGAGGTTCTTGCCGGGGATCAAAAGCGGGCCGGATGCAGTGAGGTCGGAGTCGCCGTTGTTGAGGTTCACATAGTCAGACGGGGTATGCCAGTCCGCCAGATTGGCACCACTGTTCAGCTTGAGAAAAGTTTCGCCAAAATCGCTTTCTCCGTCGAACTTCCCATTGCCGGTGATCACGTACACGTTCCCTGTGCTATCGGCTGCCGCCCCGTTGCCTGACTGCCAGATGGCCGACTGGCTGTTGTCCGGGCCCGGGTTGAAGACGCCGACCTGGTTCAGGGTGGTCTCGTTGTAGGCCATCGTGTACCCGGCATACAGGCCGTTGTCGCAGTGACTTGAAAACGGGATGTAGATGGTGTTGTTGGCCAGCAGAAGACCCGCGCGCTGGTTTTGATACACAGAGTTGAAGCCGCTGGTTGAGATAACCGCCGGGCTTCCAGCCGCGTCTGCCCCGGTGGTGACCTTGAGCGCGTGGAGGTAGTGCGTCGCTACCTTGTTTACCCAGGTTTCCGCGACGACGTACAGCGTGTCCGTGCTCGGGTCAATAACGGGCGTGCTCATGATGCCGGAGGTGGCCAAAATATCGGAACAGCCGGGCGGCTGATCGTTCACGTTATAGGCAGGTCCAAGCTGCACGTGCCAGTACTGCTTGCCCGAGTCGGCATCGAAGGCGTACACGCTGTTGTTTGTTGTCGCGATAAACACCACATTGTGCGTGCCGCCCGCGATGGCCAGGTTCGCCATGTACAGAGGTTGCGCGTAGACCTGGTCATCGACGGCGATCTTGAACAAAAGCCCGAACTGACCGGTGTTCACGTTTGCCGGAGTCAGAATGGTTTCGCTGGCATTGACGCCATCGCGATTGTTGTCATTGTGCTGTGTCAAAACGCTGGTTTGCCCGCTGCAAACAGACGCTGCAGAGAGCAGGAGCAGAGCGCTTTTGACAAGCATGGCGCCCGCCCTGCGCGCCACTGTCTCAACCTGAAGCATGGAACCTCCGTGGTGGTGCTGCACCGTCGGTTAGAGAGTCATAGGGCTGGGGGGCCGCATTTGGAATGTGCTCGCTAGAGTAGCCGATAGCTCGGGGATCGTCAAAGCTAGGTAAAACTTTGGCGTTTCTTTTCGGCTGCATGCGAGCGGCCTGTAAGGGCCCTTGCGGCCGCATACGCTCAACCGGGCATGGGGTTGCGCCGCCCGCGGCACTGGGGCTCGTAGGGGAAAGGCGTTCCCCGTGCGGCTCGAGTGAGCTTCGGAGCGGAGGCGGGCCGGTTTCCTAGCGGGCTGCCTTTCCGGGCTTCCCCGGCAAAGAAGCATGTGCCTCGAAGATCTCGTGGTGCTCGTTCTTCGCTACGGGCCGCATACCCCGCACCCGGGCCACCTGGTCGCCGCAGCGCGGCCAAAGGAGAATGACGACCGTGTGGCGCGGATCCTGCTCCAGCGACTGTTCGAGATGGTCAAGAACCTGCTGCATCGTGGAAGCCCCGAACGGGTTGAACAGGTAAAGAACCAGGGGTCCCTCGGGGAAAAGGAACTCCGCCGCATTCCCGTGGATCGGCTCCATTTGGCCGCCGCGCCTGCTTCGGAAGCGGAAGCTGCGGACATTGCCGCAGGCTATCCCGTGCAGCCTGCCGGATAGCTCGACGCCGAGGATGCGGCGAAACGGCAGCTCGGCCGCCACAAACAGGGTTCGTCCCTTGCCTGAACCCAGGTCGATGTACGTGTACCGGGAAGCGTCCGTGACCGGGATGGCCCGCAGCGCTTCCCGGATGTGCGCCGGCCTGGCGGGGACGTAGAACTCGCTGTCGCGCGCGCTGGCCGCGGCAATGCCCGCCTGCGCGAGCGACATATCTCCGCCCGTGCGCACGTGACGCGTCCTGTCGAACCATTGGTCCTCAAAGAACTCCCGCAGGCGGCGGTTCGTGTGGTAAAGCGTCGCTCGCAGATCCACCCGGGTCCCCCGTCCACTCCTGCGCTGGTGTGCGCAGCTTCCCAAACAAAGATGCCGGCCAGCGAGGCCCTCGATGCTCTTCCATCCCGCACAGGCCTTGTGCCGCTTGGACTCAAAGCGCGAACGCGGCCACTCTTCCCTTGACAGCCTGCCCGCGGGCAGAACGACGGAAGTGGGCTGCCGAAAGGGTGGGGCGACCACGCTCGAGCAGCCGGGCTTGCCCGACCGCCGCCCAGGGAACGCCCCAGTGGAAGGAGGCCTTTGTAGAACCCGGACCACTTCGGTCGCAGTTCGGGTATGATCCTTCTAGGAGCTCTGCTGCCCCCGCGCAGAGGGAATGGAGAACGATGAATCTGGTTCGACTTTTTGCGTCCGGTCTTCTTGCCGGTACGCTTGTCTTCGCGACTTCCCCGCTGGGGGCAGCGACCGGCGGGAGCATTTCCGGCGTGATTACCGACCCCAGCGGGGCCGTGATTCCGGGCGCAACGCTCGTGCTCGTCAACACAGCGCGGGGTACCGCCTACACCGTTGTTTCGGGCTCCGACGGCATGTACACCTTCCCGAACCTTCCCGTCGGGCCTTACAAGCTCACCATCACCGCGCCCGGCTTTGGGCCGCAGGAACGGTCCGGTCTTGCAATCGACACCGATGTCGCCGTGGAGGTGGACGCTACCCTGTCGCTCGGCAAACAGTCTGAACTGCTCACGGTGGCAAGCAGTGGCGCGCCGCAGGTTGAAACCATGGCAACTCACCTGGGTCAGGTCGTTGCCAGCCCGGAGATCCTGGCTTTGCCGTTGAACGGCCGCAGCTACACGGACCTGCTCGCGATCCAGCCCGGTGTGGTTCCGGCCTCGACCCTGCTGCCCAGCTCGATCATCATGGCCGGCGTCACCGGCAGCCTTGATCCTTCCGGCGATCTGAATCCCGGCAATCTTTCCATCAACGGGCAGCGCGAGTCGTCAAACGGCTACCTGCTGAACGGGGTTGACGTGCAGGAGCCGATGAACGGCGGGACCTCGGTCATCCCCAACCTCGACTCCATCGAGGAGTTTCGCGTGCTGACCGCAAACTTCGATCCCGAGTACGGCAACTACAACGGCGGCATCGTAACCGTGATCAGCAAGGCCGGAACCGGCACCCTCCACGGCAGCGCCTTTGAGTTTCTGCGCAACACTGCCCTTGATGCGCGGGGGTACTTTGACCCAACCCGGCCGGCGTTCCGGCAAAACCAGTTCGGGGGCACCCTAGGGGGTCCACTGCGGCGCGACCGGCTGTTCTTCTTTGGGGACTACCAGGGCACGCGCACAACCGAGGGGATCTCGACCGGCGACATTTCCGTGCCGACGCTCGCTGAGCGCAGCGGCACCTTTCTCCCTTCCGCGCTGACCGGCAGCGTGAGCGGCCCGTACCTGGCCTCGCTGCTGAGCCAAAGGCTGGGCACCCCGGTAAGCGCGGGCGAGCCCTACGCCGCCGTTTTCCCAAACGGGGCCATTCCGCAGTCTGCCTGGTCCGCGCCCGGCAGAAATCTGCTGGGCTACATCCCGACGCCCAACGTGGGCGCCGATCAGTTTTCCAGCTCGGCGTTTGCTCAAACCGTGCGCGATGACAAGGGCTCGGGCCGCGTGGACGCCAACAGCCGGTTCGGGCAGCTGGCGGCCTACTACTTCGTGGATGATTACCGACTCGACAACCCGTACCCCGGCGCCGTGGGCGGCGCGAGCATCCCGGGTTTTGACGCACTCACCAGCGGCCGGACACAACTGCTGACAGCCGGGGCGACCACCGTGCTGAATGCAAGCACCGTGAATGAGCTGCACCTGGGCTTTTTGCGCGATGCCAACATCATCGGAAAGCCGCAAGGGGGACTCGGGGTGAGCCTCGCCGCGCAGGGCTTTGCGACCGGGGCTGGAACGCCGGGCATTGTTGTGCAGGCGCCGCAGTTCGAGGGCGTCCAAAACATTACCTTCCCTACCTTCACGATGGGCGTGCCGATCACCAACGAGACGCAGGTCAACAACACCTTCTTCGTGAGCGACGGACTGTCCGGAGTGCGCGGCGCGCACACCCTCAAGCTCGGCGGCCAGTTTCACCTCAACCAGGTCAACGAGCACCCGAACGCTACCTTTAACGGCACCTTCAACATCAATGGAACCGAGACCGGGTCGCCCTTTGCCGACCTGCTGCTGGGGACGCCGAGCAATTTCACCCAGTCCTCTGGGCAGCCCTTTTACCTGCGCAATCGCTACGGGGGCCTGTACGCGCAGGACAGCTGGCGCGCACGGACGGATTTGACCGTCAACTTCGGACTGCGATGGGACCTGATCCTGCCCTGGTGGGAAAAGAATAACGAGGTGCAAACTTTTGTTGCCGGGGCGCAGTCGGTGCTGTTTCCGGGTGCCCCGCGAGGACTTCTGGTCCCGGGCGACCCCGGCATCCCCAGGACCCTGGCGCCGGCCAGCTACCGGAACTTTGCTCCACGTGCCGGCTTCGCCTTTGCGCCCCACTTCGGGCAGGGCCTTGGCAAAGCGATCTTTGGCGACAGCGGCAAAAGCAGTATCCGGGCCAGCTACGGGCTCTTCTATACCGCGTTTCCAGGCCTGACCGCCGGCATCATGTACGCCGTGCCGCCGTTTGGCTACACCTACCTCAGCCCCGGGCCGCCGCTGCTGGCAACCCCGTTCATCACGGCGGCCTCGGGCGTGGACAACGGGCAGCGGTTTCCCTTTCCGTTTCCGCCGCACACGGTGTCCCGCAGATCCCCGGACAACGCGATCAACTGGGCAAATTTTCTGCCGCTTGCCGGCGATCCCTTTTTTGACACGCGCAACCAGGCGCCCTACATCCACAGCTACATGCTTTCGGTCGAGCGGCAGGTGACCCCGCACGCGGTGTTTACGGCGAGCTTTGTCGGCAACCAGGGACACCGCATCCTGGCGCTCGTCTCGGTCAACCCCGGCAATGCCGCGCTCTGCCTGAGCCTGCCGGGCTGCGGCCCTTTCGGGGAAGACTCCCCGTACACGAGCAGCAGCGGCCAGTTGGTCGAGGGAACCCGGATGGGCCAGGGCCCAGGGTACGGCGAAAACACAGCGGACCGCTCGATCGCCAGCTCCAGCTACAACGCGCTTGAAAGCACGCTGCGCTACAACCGCAACGGCTCGCAGTTCCTGCTGAGCTACACCTATGCCAAGTCACTCGATCAGGGCTCCAACCTGGGCGAACAACTGGATCCGCTGGATCTCGGCCACACGCGCGCGCTTTCGGCCTATGACCTGAAACACGACTTTGTCGCAAGCTACAGCTGGCTGCTGCCACTGCCGGCTCTGCTGGAAGCGCGCAATCGCTGGACCGAACAGTGGAGCCTGTCGGGCACCAGCCGCTTTGCGACCGGCTTCCCGGTGACGCTGCTCGATAACTCGGACCGCTCCCTGCTGGGGACCCTGGGCAATGGGGCCAACAACTACCTGCTGGACACCCCGGCCTACACGCCCGGTCCGCTGCACATTCAAACAAACGGGCGCAGCGGCCAGCCCGCCTTCAACACCGCCCTGTTTCACGAGGAAACTCTGGGGCAGCTTGGCAACGCGAAACGGCGCGCCTTTTACGGGCCGGGCATTGAGAACTTTGACATGGCGCTGGCCAAGGGCGTGCGGCTCCGGGACACGCAGCAGCTTGAGCTCCGGCTGGAAGGCTTCAACGTGTTCAATCACGCGCAGTTCTACGGGCCGGCTTCGGTCAACGGGCAGATTGAAGATTCGAACTTCGGGCAGATTGTGAGCGCCGCGCCGCCCCGGCTGGTGCAGCTGGCGGGCAAGTTCACGTTTTAAGCACGCTCGGCCGCCCGTGAACGCAGGGGAAGCCTTGCAGGGCTAAAGACCGGAACGAAGGAGCGGGCTAGTGGCAGGCCGGCGCCGCCCCTGCCAAGCGATGCCAGCTTTCGGTCCGGCCCAGCAGCGAGATCCCGACATAGCCGCGCAAAAACAAGGTATCGCCGCGTAGCTGCATCTGCGCCGAGTACGTTTTGCCTGACGCCGGGTCGTAGATTTTGCCGTTCTTTGCCGCATCCGACCCGTCCGGCACAAAGGCAGTGCCGATGGTGAGCCCGCACAGGGCACGGTTGCGCAGCGACGCATCCGGATTGCGGATATCCTCGCGTGGGTCGTTCGGGCGCCCGATCGCGGCGATCTGCATGCAAAGCTGCTCGCCGCATGGATACACCCACACGACCGACTTGTCCGGGGTGATCCACTGGCCGGCAAGCGGGGACGGAGCCGGCGAGCCGAGCAGGAAAAGAAGAAATGCAATCACAGGGGCTCCTACCTCGCTGTACTATGGGTTCGGCCGGGTCGCGTGCCGGGTTTCATGATAGACGCGAGGGAGCTGGTTTGCGAAAGGGCACAATGGAGGCATGAGCGAAGCGCGCAAGCAACCGGTCGCGAGCGCCGAAGCCCCCGCGGCCATCGGTCCCTACTCGCAAGCCATCCTCAGTGGTGACTGGATCTACACCTCCGGCCAGGTGGGTTTCGACCCCGGGAGCGGCCAGCTGGTGCCGGGCGGCATCGCCGAGCAGACCGAACAGGTGCTGCGCAATCTCCAGGCCGTGCTTGCGGCCGCCGGATGCACCCTCGGCGACGTCGTCAAGACCACGGTGTTCCTCAAGGACATGAACGACTTTGCGGCCATGAACGCCGTGTACGCACGCGCTCTGGCGCCGGAAGGAGTGGTGCCGCCCGCGCGATCCACCGTCGAGGTGGCCCGGTTGCCGCGCGACGCCCGCGTGGAAATCGAGCTCATCGCGCGGCGTCCATCGGCTGCGCCGCAGGGCGGGATTTGAGAGGATCGCGGGCTCTGGTTTGTCATCTAACTTGAAAGCACTGGAGGCAAGCGATGGCGACATCAGAGCTCGAAAAGATCAAGCGGACGGATGCTGAGTGGCGCAAAGTGCTCACGCCGGAACAGTTCTACATCACGCGGCAAAAAGGGACCGAGCCGGCCTTCAGCGGGGCTCTCTACGAGAACCACCGGGACGGGGTGTACCACTGCATCGGCTGCAATGCCCCGCTGTTCCGCTCAAACGAGAAGTTTGAATCGGGGAGCGGCTGGCCATCCTTCTGGCACCCCGTCTCCCCGGAAGCCGTGCAACAGCATGAAGACAGCAGCTACGGCATGCGCCGCGTCGAGGTTACCTGCGCGCGCTGTGACGCCCATCTGGGTCACGTCTTCCCGGACGGCCCCAGGCCTTCCGGGCTACGGTACTGCATCAACTCCGCGTCGCTGAACTTCGAAGGGAAGTAAGCCGCGAACCGGGGAGGGGCGCCCGCCCGTCCCCGTCCCCGCATGCGCCGGGGTCTGGCCGAAGCGCTAGGCCTTGACGACCTTGCCGCTCTTGATGCACGAGGTGCACACGCGGATCCTGCGGGCGCCTCCCTCAACCTTGGCCTTGACCGCGCGCAGATTTACGTTCCAGCGCCGCCGCGTCACGTTATGCGCGTGCGAAATGTTGTTCCCGAACTGTGGCCCCTTGTGGCAAATCGAACAAATCTGTGCCATATCTTTTCCGCTCCAACTGCACTGAATTCAGACCCTGCCCGCCCCGGCGCTAAGCCGCAGCCGCGCTCACCCTAGGCCAGAACGGCTTTGGGCAAGGGGCACCGACTCCTCAGTTTACCCCAGATACGCTTCGGGACAGAACTGCCTCGCCCCAGCCATGGAGAAGGCACCTACGCCCGCACCTACGCCCGCACCTATCCCCTTACCTACGCCCGCACGACCTCGGGAAGCGCGGGCGCAAGCATTGCCCCGTCGCGCATCCGCAACACCCGGTCGGCAAAGGCAGCGGCTTCCGGATTGTGGGTGATCATCAACACCGTCTGCCCAAAGGCCTTGTTGGAGTGCCGGAGCATGGCAAGCACCGCGTCTGAGTTTTCTGTGTCGAGATTGCCCGTAGGCTCGTCGGCCAGCAGGATCGCGGGCTTGGTGATGAGCGCCCGCAGCAGCGCAACCCGTTGCTGCTCCCCGCCCGAAAGCTCCGAAGGCCGGTGCCCGAGCCGGCCTGCGATGCCAAGCACTTCTGTCAACTCGGCCAGGCGCTTGCGGTCGAGCGGCGCCCCGTAGTCTGCGATCTGGTAGGCGATCTCGATGTTGCCGAGCGCCGAAAGTGTCGGCAGCAGGTTGAACTTTTGGAAGACAAAGCCGATCTTCGATTTGCGCATCCGCGTCCGCTCCGCATCCGAAAGGGCGGCAAAGTCCACGCCGTCGATGCGAACATGGCCGGAAGTGGCCCGGGTGAGTCCCCCAAGGATGTAGAAGAGCGTCGACTTGCCGCTGCCCGAAGGACCCACGATGGCGACAAACTCTCCCCGCTCCACAGCAAAGGACACGTCGCGCAGCGCGGGGACCTGCAGCTTGCCGACGCGGTAGGTTTTGCCGAGATGCTCGGCTTCAATGATGTTGCTGCTGGCGGGAACGCTCACCACAGCATTCTAGGGCAAACGCCCGGCCGGAGCCGGGTCCTTCTCCCCACGACCTCCCGACGACCTCCCAACAACCTCCCGAGGACGCCCCGAGGACCTCCCGAGGACCCCGGGTTCTCCGTCGGGGACCGCATTTC
>CALMAN010000081.1 GCA_937859835.1 uncultured Acidipila sp.
GCCCCCGCCCTTCCAGCGTTCACTTCTCGCCCGTCAGCCCGACGCCGCGGCCGCCGCGCGCCGGCGCAGGCGCTGCACCAGTTGGCCCGGCAGATCAGAACCTGTAAGCTGCAAAAGCCCAAAGCACACAACCGCCCAGACCACCGCGCTCGCCAACAGCAGAACCGCCTCTTCCGGGCGAGACAGCGCCCTGGGTAGCGCATACCGCATGGCCGCCAGCGCCGCGGCGCTGCCCACTCCAGCGGCCAGCGACCGGAACAGCTCGGCCCGGTGGAGGCCGCGGAGCGAAACCATGCCGCGACGGTGCAGCAGCAGGGCAAAGGCGGTCGCCTGCACGGCGATGCCCACATCGGACGCGTATGCCAGGCCCGAAGCCCCGAAAACGTGGAAAAAGAGCGCGTACACCGGCAAGGACACCAGCACGATCCCGGTCGCCGCGACCATCGGCGTCAGGGTATCGCCGGCGGCGTAAAAGGCGCGCGCGTAGATCGCCTGCGCCGACCAGAAGCAGAGGGAAAGCGAAAAGATGGCCAGGTAGAGCGCTACCGCGCTTGCGTCCGTGCGGCGAAACAGGCCGCCACGAAAAAAGAAGTCCACGGCCGGCCCAGCCATCGGCGTCAGCCAGGCGGAAAGCAGGATGGAAAAGGCCGCGATGCGGGACACCGAATCGTTCACGGATCGCGCAAAGGCCAGGTTCCGGTCCTTGCCGAACAGCGAAGCCAGAAAAGGCAGCGACGCCGCGCCGGCAGCCTGCCCGAGCGCCTGGGGCACGCTGAAAAGCTGCTTGGCGTTGAGAAAGAGCGTGACCCCGCCGGTGATCCGCGATGCGAAGTGGGCGATGATCCAGGAGTCTACCGTGACCAGCGAAAAGCCAAGGATCAGCGGCAGGGTCTTGCCGAACCACTCCCGGAGGCCGCGGTTGCGGAAGTCAAGGTGAAAACGCAGCCGCATGCCCGTGGCGCGCGCGCCCGCGGCATTGATGGCAAAAGGGCCAAGGATCACCCCGGCCAGCCCTCCCCAGGCGATCGAGGCGACGCCGAGCCTCCAAAACAGCAGCACCCCACCGAGGATCATCCCGACGTTGTAGACCAGCGGCGCAAAGGCCTGGAGCGTGAACTGTTTCCGCGCCAGCAGGACCGCGCCGAAGATACCGCCTCCAAAGAAGAAGACCTGCCCGGGAAGGATGATGCGGGTCAGGTGAACGCACAGGGCAAACTCCGCCGGGTTGCGGGTGAAGCCCGGAAAGGCGAGCCGGATATAAAGCGGCGCCAGAAACTCGGCCAGCACCACGGCCACGGAAAGCACGAGCATCATGGTCGTGAAAATGACAGAAAGCGCTTCCTCCCCTTCCTGCTCACGCCCGCTCTCGCGGTAGCGCGTCAGCATGGTGACAAAGGTGATGGAGGTTGCGCCGCCGATCAGGAAGTAGGAGATGGTATCGGGCAGCTGAAACATCGCGTTGAAGGCGTCGGCCGCGGGTGTTTTGCCCAGCAGGTAGAGGATGTACTTGACGCGTACCAGCGAGATGACCTTGGAGCCCAGAGCCGCGGCGGTGAGCAGCAGCGTCGCCGAAAACGCCGTGTGCGCGTGCGCCGGCCGCAGCGTTTGGAGCACGCGGCGGGCCGTGGAGAGCTGGCGGCCGGGGGCGCGGGCCGGAACCGGAGGAGAGGACATCGCGCTCGATTCTACCCGCGCCGGACCGGGCAGCGGCTCCCTTTCCGGGCACCGGGGCTTACGGGAGTGCTGAGAGCCGTCCCGTTTTGGGGACCGTCCCTCGGCGCCGGCGGGGGTTCTTGACGTACGGGGAAGCTTCGGTGAGCTTGCCCCGCACGCCGGGAAAGGGCGGGCGCCATGCTCCGGCAGCATGGCAGGAAGCGAGCTTCCCACCCGGCGGGCTCCGATTTCGGCAACTCCGGACGCGGAATGGACTCTAATGGTTGTTGATCTTACGGTAGGGAGGGCTCGGCTTGGGGATGGGCGATGGGTTTCGAGGTCCGTGTCGGGTGATTTCCCGCCTGGCGCTTACTTCCTGGTTCCTCTTCGCCACCGGCGCCCACGCGCAAGCGGCTGCTTCCCTGCCGCCGGCGCCGGCGCCGGCCAATACCAGCACGGCCACCACCCAGGGCAGCACCGGCGGCGGCTTTCCCATCCAGGTGTCGAACCAGAGCTCGCTTTTCAATCCCTACCTGGGCAGCATCCAGGCTCGTCCAGCCGTTCCCGAGGTCATCCCGCTCACGCTCGATGATGCGCTGCACATGGGCATCGAAAACAACCTGGGCCTGGTGTACGCCAGGCAGAGCGAGGCCGAGCAGCGCGCGCAACGGCTGCAGGTGCTCAACGTCCTGCTGCCCAACATCGATATCCAAGGGTCAACAGCCGTTCACCAGTTCAATCTCGAGTCGGAAGGGTTTCGTCCTGGGCTGCTCCCCGAGTTCGCCGCGCTGCTCCCGGGTGGCGCAGCAGGAGCGCTCAACTTCCCCTTTATCGTCAAAGTCGATGTGACCCAGGGGCAGGCCAACTTTTCGCAGTACCTGTTTGACTGGGCAGGATTTGATCTGGTCAGAGCACTCGGGCACCTGCTTCGCTCCACCGTGCAAACTTCGGCTTCGGCGCGCGGCTCGGTCGTGCAGAACGTTGGCACGGCGTACCTCCAGGTCATCGCCGCGCAGTCGCAGGTGGACTTCGACCAATCGCTGCTGCAAACCGACGCGTCGGTCCTGTACCAGAGCGAACAGCAGCACCAGGCGGGCATCCTCGCCAACCTGGACGAGGTACGCTCGCGCGTGCAGTACCAGACACAGCAGCAGTTGCTGATCGGCGACCAGAACACGCTGGCCAAGGCCAAGATCGCCTTGAACCGGTCCATTGGCCTCGCCCCCGAGCAGGAGATCCGGGTGGCCGACGCGACACCGTTTCCTTCGCTCGACATTGTCGATCCGAACGAGGCAGAAAAGCAGGCGCTGGTCGCACGCCAGGACTACCAGAGCAGCCTGGAGCAGCTGCAGGCTGCCGAGTTGGAGCGGAAAGCGGCTACCCGCGAGCGCTATCCGACCCTGATCTTTAACGGCGATTACGGGGTGACAGGCATTTCGGGAGGCACCTACCACGGCGTGTTCGCCGTCGCCGGTACGCTCAACATCCCGATCTTCCAGGAGGCCAAGTTCCGTGCCGACCGGGACACTACGGACTTCACCCTTGCCAACGCCCGCGCCCAGGTGAGCACCTTGCGCGAGCAGATCAGCCAGCAGGTCCGCTCCAGCCTGATCGATCTCCGCGCCGCACA
Source organism: uncultured Acidipila sp. (assembly GCA_937859835.1). Taxonomy (GTDB): domain Bacteria; phylum Acidobacteriota; class Terriglobia; order Terriglobales; family Acidobacteriaceae; genus EB88. Next base: position 3,284 of record CALMAN010000081.1, read on the forward strand.
AGAAACCGTCGCGGTCGCGAAAAGCAACGTGGGGCTTGCACAAACGGCTCTCGGGCAGGCGATTGAGCGCTTCCAGGCGGGCGTCGAAAACAACTTGCCTTCCACCGAGGGAGCCTCCACGTTGGCGCAGGCGCAGGTGCAGTTCGTCAACGCCACTTTCCAGTACAACCAGGCCAAGCTGAATCTGGCGCGTAACCTGGGATTGATCGATGTGGATTTCCATCCAGAGTGGCAAGGGGGCCGGCCGGCCGGCGTGCTGAGCGACCGCGCCGCGATGGGCAGGTAACGGGGATGCAGAAGAAACAGAAATTTCGCGCAGCCGCGACGGCCTTGTGCCTGTGCGGCGTGCTGGCGGGCTGCCAGCACAAGAGCACCACTAAAAACAACGCGAAAACCACGTCCTCCACTTCCAAGGACCAGGGCAAAACGTACGTCGCCGACAAGAAAAGCGCAGGGGCGACCGGCGGCAGCTCGGAGTCGGGTGACACGCAGAACGCCCCGCTCCCGTCGCCAGCGGATACGGTCAACTACAAGGCTTCCGCGGCCTCAGACGATGGAGATGTGCATGCGGACAATGGTGAGCCGGTGATGAACCCGGGCGCGCCGCTGGCCAATCCACCTGCCCGGCCGTCGCGGGCGCCGAAACACTGAGGGGAGCTCCATGCGGCGGACAGACAAATCAAGCGCGCTGCACGCGCGGGCGCAAACCCTGCTGCCGGGTGGCGTCGACTCACCGGTCCGGGCGTTTCTCGCCGTGGGGGGCGCGCCGCCGTTTGTGGAGCGTGGCCTCGGCGCTTCGCTGTGGGACGCGGACGGCAATCGCTACATCGATTACTTCGGCTCCTGGGGGCCGATGATCCTGGGTCACGCTTTTCCCCCGGTGGTTGCGGCGATCCAGAGCGCAGCCGAGCGCTCCGCCAGCTTCGGCGCGTCCACTGCTTCCGAAGCCGAGCTGGCCGCGCTGGTGCGGGAAGCCTACCCGGCGGTCGAGATGCTGCGCTTTGTTTCGTCCGGGACCGAGGCGACCATGTCGGCCATTCGCGTGGCGCGCGCCTTTACCGGGCGCAAGTACTTCATCAAGTTTGAGGGCTGCTACCACGGTCACGCCGACGGCTTTCTGGTGAAGGCAGGCTCCGGGGTCGCGACGTTTGGCATCGCGGGCTCGGCCGGGGTGCCGGAGGAGATTGCGCACTGGACCCTCGCGCTGCCGTTCAATGATCTCGGGGCGGTGGAAGAAGCCTTTGCCGCGCACCCGGGCGAGATTGCCGCGGTCATCGTGGAGCCGGTGGTCGGCAACATGGGCTGCGTGCCGCCCGCGCCCGGGTATCTCCGAGGGCTGCGCGCGATCACGGAGCGGGCTTCTGCGCTCCTGATCTTTGACGAGGTGATGACCGGCTTTCGGCTGGCTTTTGGAGGCGCGCAGGAGTTGTACGGCGTAGAGGCGGACATGACAACGCTCGGCAAGATCGTTGGCGGCGGTCTGCCGTGCGGGGTCTTTGGCGGCCGCCTGGACATCATGCGCATGCTTGCACCGCTGGGGCCGGTCTACCAGGCTGGAACGCTGAGCGGCAACCCGCTGGCGATGGCTGCCGGGCTGGCCACGGTTGGCTACCTGCGCGAGCATCGGGCTCAAGTGTACCCGCGGCTGGAAGCACTGTCGGCCGCTGTTGCCGACGGGGTCGCGAGCGAAGCCGCGCGAGCCGGTGTCCCGGTCACCACGAACCGGGTGGGCGCGATGTGGACCTGGTTCTTTACGGAGGAGCCGGTCACCGATTTCGGGAGCGCTTCGACCAGCGACACCGCTGCCTTTGGGCGCTTTCACCGCGCCATGCTGGACGCTGGTGTGTGGTTGCCGCCTTCGCAGTACGAGGCCGCGTTCCTGGGCACCGCGCACTCGGATGCGGATATCAAGGAGACGATTGAGGCTGCCGGGAAGGCGTTTGCAGCCTTCCGCGCAGCCGGCTAGGCCGACCCGCTTCCCGCTTCCCGCTTTAATCGCCGGGCCACTTGCCCAGCCTTTCACGCGCTCGCGTCCAGACTGGCAGCACAGGCTCGCAGCAGAGGCTCGCGGCGCGGGCTGGCTGCACAGATTCGAAGGTCAGGCTCGCGGCACAGGCTCGCGGCACAGGCTCGAAAGGCAGGCTCGCAGCATAGGCTTCCGGCATAGGCTCTCGGCACAGGCTCGAGGCGCAGGCTAGCGCGTCATCGCGTAGTGCACCTGCTCCTCGATCGCCGCCACCTGCAAGGGTGC
>CALMAN010000082.1:0-4787 GCA_937859835.1 uncultured Acidipila sp.
CGGCTGGTCGGCCCAGGTAAACGAGAGGGTCCGGCGCAGATGCATCGGGTACTTCTTGCGGTCGAGCTGGCGCACGGGCGTGCCTTCAAGGGTATCGAGCGAGCCGGTCAGGATCGGCAGCGCTTCAAAGTTCTTCTCGGCGCCGGGCTGCGCGAGGACCACCTGCCGCACCCCGTCCAGCTCGTCTGACGCAATGTCGATAAGGAACACGTTGGGCGTGTCGGCCGCCATGGCTTCGTGCATGCGACTGACGATCGAGCGCTGCATCAGAAACACGCTCAGGATCAGCATGACGCCCACGCCAAGCGCGGCCAGTACCGCGGCCGACTGGTTGCCGGGCCGGTACAGGTTGGCCAGCCCGTGCCGCAGCGTGGACGGAAGCAGGAGCCGCGTGCGTTCGAGCGCGGCCCGCAGCACGCGCAGCAGGCCCGAAGCCAGCAGCAGCAGGATCAGCAGCGAAGCGGCGAGGGAACCGGCAAACCAGCCGCCGCCCTTCCAGGAGTCGGACAGCAGGGCGGCAATGGCGGCCAGTGCGATCACGATCACAAAGACCGCCAGCAGCTGCACCCACGCCCCGCGGATGCGGCGGCCGAGGGAGCGGAGGCGGGGACCTTCGTCCGGGCTCTCGACCAACCGCCGCAGCACCACGCTGGGGCGGATGTTGCGCACTTCGAGCAGAGGGGGCAGCGCAAACAGCATTGTCGTCAGGATGCCGGTTGAGAAAGCGCCCAGCACCGGCAGCCACGGCAGCCGGATCGGCACCCGGATCGGCAGAAGCGAGCCCAGCACGCCCGGCAGCAGCCACTCGACCGCAACGCCCAGCACCACGCCCAGCAGTGCGCCCGCGCAGCCCAGCAGCAGGGTTTGCAGGATGTAAATGCGCAGCACATCGGCCGACCGGGCGCCCATCGACTTCATGATTGCGATGCCGTCGATCCGCTGCTGCAGGTGAGCGCGCATCGCCATGGCCACCCCGATCGCGCCCAGCACCATCGCAACCAGGCAGATCAGGCTCAGGAGGCCGCGCGCTTCATCCAGTCCCTCGGTCAGCTCCGGCGAGCCCTCACGAAAGTCCGCGACCTGGGCCTCCGGCAGCGCATGCTCAAGCGCCGCGCGGTCCCCCTGGATCGAGGCATTGGGCGGAAGACGAAACAAAAAGCGCTCCGTGGACCGGCTGCCCGGCTGCAGGAGACCGATCGCCTCGACCGCGTGCCGGGTCATCATCACGCGAGGCCCGATCCCGACGCCCGCGGTTAAACGGTCCGGCTCTTTCGCAATCAGCGCGGCGATGCGGAACTGCGCGCCCCCGATGCGCAGCATCGCGCCAACCTGCGTGTGGAGGCGCACCAGCAGGCTTTCATCCACGACCACCGCGTTGTCGTTAAGCGCGGCAGCGAGCGAGCCCGCGGGCTGCAGCTTGACGGTGCCGTAGAACGGGTACCTGGTTGGATCGATGACCTTGAGCGACACCAGCAAGGGCACGGGGTCGCCCACCACGCCGGCCATCGAAGCCATTTCGGTCACCTGCGTCATCTCGGCGCCGCTGCGGGCGGCAAAAGCGTCCAAACGCGCCTGCTCGGCAGGCCGCAGCACGCGGCTCATGCGCGCCGAAAGATCGGCCGCCAGAATGGAGCGCGCCTGACCCAGCAGGGTCGTCGAGAACGAATCGGCAAAGCCCCGCACGCCGGTAAGCGCACCCACGCCGATGGCCACCGAAAGAACAACAAAGACGAACTTCACCCGCGCAAACATCAGCTCGCGCGCGGCAACGCGCAGGGCCGTGCGCCAAGGGAGCGCCGGCTTGGTTTCCGCCGCCACTACAGCCGCCCCGCGGTGGCCGGCAACAGCACCGCGTCCTCGGCCGCGGCGCCGACCAGCTCATCGCTCACGATCATCCCGTCGCGCAGGATCACGCGCCGGTCCGCGCGCGCGGCGATCTGCGGATCATGGGTCACCATCACGAGCGTGGTGCCGGCCTCCCGCTGGCGGGTCGTCAGCAGCTCCAGCACATGCTGCCCGTTGGTCGAGTCCAGGTTGCCGGTCGGTTCATCGGCCAGCACAATAGGCGGCTCCAGAACAAACGCACGCGCGAGCGCTACCCGCTGTTGCTCGCCGCCCGATAGCTGCACCGGGTAGTGGTGCAAACGGGGGCCCAGCCCCACGCTTTCAAGCAGCGCGCGGGCTCGCGGCTTGCCATCGCCGCGCGCATTCAACTCAAAAGGAAGCAAAACATTCTCAAACGCCGTCAGGGTCGGGATCAGCTGGTAGCTTTGAAAAACAAAGCCGATCTTGCGCCCCCGGACCTGCGCCAGCTGGTCCTCGGCCATGCGGCTGATGTCCACCCCATCGATCCAGACCGAACCTTCGGTCGGCGCGTCCAGGCCTGCCAGCAGCCCCAGCAGGGTGCTCTTGCCCGAGCCTGATGAGCCCATGATGGCCACAAACTGGCCGCGCGGCACCAGGAGGTTGATCCCCTTCAGGATCTCGACCGATGCCGTGCCATTGCGCATCCGCTTCCATATACCGCGCGCTTCAACCATCCGGCTCCTTTTCCTGCTTAAGGGGTACTCAGTCCCCTTGTTCGACGTCCCCTGGGGTTTTCTGGACGCCCGCGGGGTGAAACTGCTTTTCCGCGAGCAAAGCCCCGCCCGCTACACTAGGGAGGCATGCTCGGCTTCCTCCGTCGCTCGCTGGCTCCCCTTCTATTCTCACCCCTGTTCGCCCTTGCGCACGCCCAAGGAGCGCAAACTGTTGTCTGCTTCGGCGATAGCCTGACCTTCGGCACCGGTGCATCCCCGGGTCACTCCTACCCTGACTTCCTGCGCCAGGACCTTCTCGACGCCGGCTACCATATCACTCTCATCAGCCAGGGGGTCGCGGGCGACACGACCAAGGACGGCCTGGGGCGCTTCAACGCCGTGCTGCGGGCGCGCCCGTCGGTTGTGGTTCTGGAGCTGGGCGCAAACGACGGCCTGCGCGGCCAGCCGGTCGACGGCATTGCACACAATCTCAGCACCATGATCGAGGCCATGCAGCGCCAGCACATCCGCGTGCTCCTTGCCGGGATCGACCTGCCGCCCAATCTTGGCCCTGACTACGTCAAGCAGTTCGACAGCATGTACCCGGCGCTGGCTGCAAAGTACCGGCTGCCGCTGATCCCGTTTCTGCTTCAGGGCGTGTACGGGGTGGAAGGCATGATGAGCCAGGACTACCTCCACCCCAACGGCCAGGGGTACGAGCGGGTGGCCCGCAACGTCCTTTCCTACCTAGAACCCATGCTGAGCAAGTAAGCGGGTTACAGCAGCACGACCGAAGGCTGAAACAACACCCCCGCCACGCGGTCGGCCACCGCGGCCAGATCAGCCTGTCCGGCAAAAACCTTGACCACGGGCGCGCCCGAGAACTCGGGCAGCGTCACCTGCATCCCGTGGCGGATCCTCCCGAGGGTGGCTGCGTCTGCCGTCACGCTGGGCAGCCCGGGCAGCACCGTGCGCGGGTGCGGCAGCGCGAGCCCGAGGGTTCCCACCCGGGCGCGGTCCTCAACCTCGGCCAGCGTCATCGCCTCGGCAAGCCGCAGCGGCCCCGCCCCGATGCGCCGCAGCCCCGCCAGGTGCGCGCCGCAGCCCAGTTGCTGCCCCAGGGCATGGGCCACAGAGCGTACATAGCCGCCCGACGAGATGCAGAGCACAAAGCCGGCATCGGCGGTCCCGTCAGGGTTGGCCGTAACCGCTTCGATCCCGAAGCTGTCGATCGTGATCCGCACTGGCCGCAGCGCGGGCGCTTGCCCTGCGCGCGCCAGGGCGTAGGCGGGTTTGCCTCCAATCTTCTTTGCCGAGAACGCCGGGGGCATCTGCTCGCTTTCGCCCAGCAGAGCCGCTGCCAGCGCCCGAAGCGTCTCCGGGGTAAGCCGGGGTGCGACCTTCGGGCCCGTGGGCTCGCCCTCCGCGTCAAAGGTGTCGGTGGCAAAGCCAAACCGGATCACTCCGGTGTAGGTTTTCGCGAGCGACCCGTAGAACTTTGCCAGCCGCGTCCACTTGCCCAGCAGCAGCGGGAGCAGGCCGGTCGCCATGGGGTCCAGCGTGCCCAGGTGCCCGACCGAGCTTTCTCCGCTGGCGCGCCGCACCCGCGCGACCACATCGTGGGAGGTCATGCCGCCCGGCTTATCGACCAGCAGCAGCCCGTTCATGCGCTCGCCCGGTCCCTCAAGAGTGCGCCCGTACCAGCGACAGAAACTCGGCGCGCGTGGGCTGGCGCTGGAAGGCGCCCAGCATCGCCGAGGTCACCGTGCGCGAGGCCTGCTTTTCTACCCCGCGCATCATCATGCACAGGTGCTGCGCTTCCACCACCACGCCCACGCCCAGCGGCTGCACCGTTGCCTGGAGCGCATCGGCGATCTGGCGCGTCATGCGCTCCTGCACCTGCAGCCGCCGTGCAAACAGATCCACAAGCCGCGGCAGCTTGCTGAGGCCCACCACCTTGCCCTTGGGGATGTAGGCAATGTGCACGCGGCCGAAAAACGGCAGCAGGTGGTGCTCGCACAGCGAGTACATCTCGATGTCCTTGACGATGACCATCTCGTCGTAATCGACATCGAACAGCGCGCCTCGCAGCAGGGCCGCCGGGTCCTGCCGCAGGCCGCTGGTCAGAAACTCCATCGCCCGGGCGGCGCGCTCGGGCGTTTTGAGCAGCCCATCGCGTGTGGGGTCGCCGTCAAAGCGGTACATTTTTTTTATATATAGGGCTTCGTTGGTGATGTACACGTTAGGTGTCGGCGGCAGCGTTTGGTC
>CALMAN010000082.1:4797-5300 GCA_937859835.1 uncultured Acidipila sp.
GCGGTACACCAGCTCGCGATACAGCGCTTCGGTGCTGACGTCCCCGAGCCCGGTCGCCGGCAGCGTTTGGTCCTCGTGTTTTTTCATCGAGTTCTCAGGTCCTCGCAAACGCTTTACCCGTCGCATGGGATGCAATCCCGGGGGAGTCATCGCCGCACCGGTACCGGGTAGCCGCGTCCTTTCCAGGTCACCCGGCGCAGCACGCGCGTGCGGTACCAGCTGCTGTACAGGAGCGCCGCAAACAGCGGCAGCCCCAGGAGCAGGCTCAGCGCCAGATCTGCCGGGCCAAAGTGCGACCGCGCCGCCCGGCGATAGATGCGCCAGACCGTGCGCAGCCAGAGCAGCCAGAACGCAAGCCGCACCAGGGGGAACGGCGTCGGGTAGCGGAGCGCCAGCGCGAGCAGCCCCCACAGCAGCATCACGTCGAGCAGGCGCCACAGTGCCAGCGGCAGCGCGTTGTTGATCAGCAGCGCCAGGTTCTTGGTCCAGCCCCGCCACAGCGC
>CALMAN010000083.1:0-2825 GCA_937859835.1 uncultured Acidipila sp.
CCCCGAGGCTGCCCTAAAATGAAAATCGTATGGGTCGCTTGCTTGCCCTTTGCCTTTTCCTTCTCCTGCTGGCAAGCGCCGGGGCAGCAGTTTGGCTTTTTGCCTGGCCCGCCGGCCCTACGCGCGAAACCTTTGTCGAGATCGCCCCCGGTACCCCGGCGCGCGGGATCGCCCGGCAGCTTGTGGCTTCCGGTGTGCTCGCCGCCCCCTGGGGCTTTGAAGCGCTTCGCCTCGCCGAAGGGGGCAGCCTCAAGGCCGGCGAGTACCGCTTTGACCATCCCCTTACCGTGCGCGACGTGTACGCAAAGATCGCCCGCGGCGATACCTACACGGTTGCGCTCGCCATCCCCGAAGGCGCCAACCTGTTCGACATCGCGGCCCGCGTGGAGGCCGCGCACCTCGGCACCGCGGACGCCTTTCTCCAGGCCGCGCGCGCCCAGGCCGCGCTGGCCGCGCCCTTTGACCCGGCCGCCAGGAGCCTCGAAGGCTACCTTTTTCCAGCCACCTACCGCTTTGGCCGCCACACCGCGCCCGGAGCCATGCTGCGCACCATGGTCCGCCGCTTTCAGGTCGAAGCGCTCGCTCTCGGCCTTACCGGCGACCTCCATCGCCTGGTGACCCTTGCCTCGCTGCTCGAGCGGGAAACCCCCGTCGAGGCCGAGCGCCCCCTCGTGGCCAGCGTCTTTGAAAACCGGCTTGCGCGGGGCATGCCCCTCGATACCGACCCAACCGTGATCTACGCGGCCCTGCTGCGCGGCAGCTACCGCGGCACCATCTACGCCAGCGACCTGCGCTTTGACTCGCCCTACAACACCTACCGCTACAGCGGGCTCCCACCCGGCCCCATCTGCAACCCCGGCGACGTGTCTCTTCGCGCTGCGCTCCACCCGGCTGCAAGCCGCTATCTGTACTTTGTCGCCGCCGGCGCTGACCCTCTCGGCCACTCGCGCTTCGCCGCAACCCTTGCCGAGCACCAGCGCAACGTTGCCGCCTATCGCGCCGCCGTGCGCGCCGCTCCTGCGGCGCGATAGCATCGGAAGCAGCCGCTATACTTTAGCCTTGCGTCACTTTCCCCAGAGTAGCTGCCTTGCTGCCTGCTTCCTCTCGCCGCACGGCCCCAAGCGCCCCCTCCTCGGTCTGACGCTTCTGCTGCTTGCCGGCCTCAATGGCTGTCTGGTGCACACCTACCGCGTCCAGCAGCCACGCATGCCGTCCCTGGTGCGCAGCGCGGCCGCCGATCAGCTGGTGCAGCTTGTCAACGAGCGCAGCAAAACCATGCAAACCATGCAGGCCAGTGTCGGCTTCCAGGTTTCTGTCGGCGGCGCACGCAAGGGCCGTGTTACCGACTACACCAGCTTTAGCGGCTACATCCGGCTGCGCTGCCCGGAAATGCTGCGCGTCATCGGCCTGCTCCCTGTGGTCCGCACCACCGCCTTTGATCTGGCCAGCGACGGCCGGCAGTTCACCCTGGTGGTGCCGCACAACAGCACCGCCTATGTCGGCTCCAACACCGTCAGCAAACTGTCCACCAAGCCCATTGAGAACCTCCGGCCCAACATCTTCTTCGATACCCTGATCCTCCAGGCCATCGCTCCCGACGACCTGGTCTTCAAAACCGAAGAAACCAAAACCCATGTCGACCCGGCCACGCACCAGCTCATGGCCGACCCCGAGTACGAGTTGACCGTGGTCCGTCACAAGCTCAACAGCCAGGAAATGATCCCCGAGCGCCGCATACACTTCGACCGCACCACCCTGCTGCCAAGCGGCGTCGATATCTACGACGACAAGGGCGTGATCCAGACCATCGCAACCTATGGCCCGTACGCCAACTTCGGCGATCAGCGGTACCCCGGCGCCATCACCATCCGCCGCCCGGTCGACGAGTACCAGATTGTTCTTTCGGTTCAAAAGCTCGCCCTGAACCAGCCCATCGCGGATAACCAGTTCGAACGCAAGGTGCCGGAAGACTACACGGTTCGCAACCTCGAGTGATCGCACGCGTGCCACGCGCTACCCCTGCTCCCGCGGCGGCGGTCGCCGCTTCCGGCGGGTCCTTTCGAGACAAGCCCCCAGACACAAACTTTAGGAGCACAAGCCAGCGCTTGAGGTCGACGCACAGCACATCCCGGTCGCGGGTGATCCCGGGCGTCCTCGCCGCCGCCTGCTGGACGCTGGGCTGCTCGGCCCTGCACGGACAAGCGCCGCTTACCCTCCACGAGGCAATCGAGCGCGGGCTCCGCGCCGGCCCGGAAGCCCGCGCGGACGCCGATCGCGTCGATCTCCAGCGCGCGCAGGTCGCCGGCGCAAGGCAGCGGCCCAACCCGCACCTTTCTCTCCAGTCAGAAGACCTTCGCCCCTGGGCGCAGAACTTCTCCTTTGAAAACAACACGGAAGACTACGGCTATGCGAGCCAGGCGCTGGAGCTCGACGGCAAGCGCGGCAAACGCATCGCCTACGCCGATGACGGGCTCCGGCGCGCCGAAGCCGAGCACACCCTGGCTTTGCGCCGGCTCGCCGCCGGCATCGCCTCCGCCTACTGGTCCGCTGCCGCCACCCGCGCGGTCGTGGGCGAGTGGCAAGGGCAGCTTGCCGGCATGAGGCGCCTGGTCCAGTACCAGTCCGACCGCGTGGCGGCCGGGGCGGCGGCGGGCGTCGACCTCCTCCGCACGGAGATCGAGCGCGACCGGGTCGCTCTCGCGCTTGCCGGGGCCGAGCGCGACGCCGAGGCCGCCGGCATCGAACTCGCCCGCCGCACCGGCTCGCCCGCCGCCCGGACCAGCACCCTCGCCGACCCCTTGGAAGCCGAGCGCCCGGTCTCGGAT
>CALMAN010000083.1:2835-19086 GCA_937859835.1 uncultured Acidipila sp.
GTCTCGGATCTGCCGCTCCCCACCGCCGTCGAAGCGCGGCCCGACGTGCAGGCAGCCCGCGAGGCCGTCACCGAAATGCACGCTGACCTGCGCTTGCAGCAGGCCGACCGGATTCCCGACCTCGACCTCCTGGGCGGCTACAAGCGCGATGTAGGCCTCAACACCCTCTTCGGCGGCCTGCAGTTTGATGTCCCACTCTTTAACCGCAACCAGGGCGGCATCGCTGCGGCGCGGGCCGGCGAGCAGCTCGCCGAGGACCAGCTCGCCTTTGCCCGGCTCAATGCCGCCTCCGAGATCGAATCGGCCCGGGGCGCGTACACGCGCGAAGAGGCCCTGGTACGCGAAACCCTGCCCGGCATGGGCAGCCGGGCCGGGCAGCATGAAACCATCATCACCGATGCCTACCGCTCCGGGGGCGTCGACCTCCTGCGCCTGCTCGATGCCGAACGCGTCCTGGTGGAAACTCGTTTGCTCGCCATCCAAACCTGGAGGGAATACCAGCAGTCCGTCGTCGCGCTTCAGCTAGCCTATGGAGAACAGCCATGAACCGCGCGCTTGCTCTTCCGCTCGTCCTCGCCTGTACCCTCGCCGCTGCTTTGGGCTGCTCGGCGCCGCCCTCCGGGGGCATGCGTCCCTCCTCGACCGACGGTGGGGACGGTGGGTCCAAGAACGCAGGCGGCGCGGGCAGCACGGCCGAGAGCACCAGCCAGGGTGGCCAACCAGAGGGTGCCGTCACCCTTTCCCGCGAGCAGCAGCAGCTCGGCGGCATCCGCGTCGCCGAGGTTGCGCCGCGTACCGTCCCGCGAACCCTTTCCGTGCCCAGCCAGATCGTGATGGACGAGCAGCGCACCGCGCACATCAGTCCTTACTTCGACGGGTCGGTCGTTGCCGTACACCGCTACGCCGGCGACTCGGTCCACCGCGGCGAGGCGCTCGCCGAGGTCCACAGCCACTCCGTGCACGAAACCGTGGGCGCCCTCGCCCAGAACTACAGCAACCTTGCCCGCGCGCAGTCGGCCGTCGCCTTTGCGCAAGGCAAACGCGACCGCTACCAGCACCTGTACGGCATCCAGGCCGCCTCGCTCGAGCAGCAGCAGGGCAGCCAGCAGGAACTGGTGCAGGCCGAAACCGATCGGGCCAACGCGCAGGCTGCCGTCACCATGGAGCGCGAACACCTGGCCGACCTCCTCCAGATCGAACCCGAAGCCATCTCGCCGGCCACCCTCTACACCTACGAGAACCTCCCCATCAAAACGCCGCTTTCCGGCACCGTCATCACCCGCTCGGTCACGCCTGGTTCGGTCGTCGAGCCCGGCACCGAAGCCTACACGGTTTCCGACCTCGGCGAAGTCTGGGATGTCGCGGCCGTCAACGAGGCCGAGCTCCCCTACCTGCGGGTCGGTCAGCACGTCACCATCCGCTCCGACGCCTGGCCCGGCGAAACCTTTGCCGGCCGCATCACGCTCATCGGCAGCACGCTTGACCCGGCTACCCGCACCATCCAGGTCCGCGCATCGGTTCCCAATCCCAAAAACAAGCTCAAACCCCTCATGTTTACGACCGCCACCATCGACGAGGTGCAGGCAGGCACGCGGCAGGCTATCTTTATCCCCGAAGCCGTGGTGCAGGAGGTCAACGGCGTACAGGTTGCCTTTCTTACCTCGGACGGCACCCACTTCACCCCGCGCGCGCTCAAGCTCGCACCCCCGGTCGGCGGCGAAGTGGAGGTCACCGAGGGTCTGCGCCCCGGCGATCACATCGCCGTTTCCGGCGCGTTCATGCTCAAGTCCGATCTGCTAAAAAGCACCATGGATTCCGAGTAGCCGGCCAGGCGCATGCGAGCGACCCTCAACTTCTTCCTTTCCAATCGCTGGCTGGTGCTCGTTGCCATGGTGCTGCTGGTCGCGGGCGGCCTGTTTGTGCTCGCCCGTATCCCGCTTGAGGCCTTTCCCGACCTCACCAACAACCAGGTCGTGGTGTCGGCCAACGCGCCCGGCATGTCACCCGTTGAGGTCGAGCAGCTCGTCACCTTTCCGCTCGAAACCGCCATGCTCGGGCTGCCGCACCTGCAAACCGTGCGGTCTACCTCCAAGCTCGAACTGGTCATGGTCACCATCATCTTTGACGACTCCATCGACCAGTACCGCGCGCGCCAGCTTGTTGCCGAGCGCCTTGGCCGCGTGCAGGCCACGCTGCCCCCGGGCATCACCGCCGAGATGGGCCCCATGTCCACCGCCTTTGGCGAGGTCTACCAGTTCACCGTCCAGTCGCCGCACATGACGCTCATGCAGCTCAAAACGCTGCTCGACTGGAACATCCGCTACAAGCTCGTCACCATCCCCGAGGTCAGCGAGATCAACTCCTGGGGCGGCGAAACCAAGGAGTACTCGGTCGTCATCGACCCCGACGCGCTGCGCCGCTACAACCTCACCCTCCACGACGTCATCGTCGCGGTTGAAAACAACAACGCCAACTTCGGCGGGTCCTACATCGAACACGCCGGGCAAACCTATGCCATCCGGGGCATCGGCCGGGCCGAGTCGCTTACCGACCTCGGCAACATCGTGGTTGCCACCCACGCCGGTGTCCCCATCCTGGTCCGGGAAGTGGCGCAGCTCCAAACCCTGCCCATGATCCGCCACGGCGCGATCCTCCACGACGCCGCCGGTGAAACTGTTTCCGGCGAGGTCATCATCCTTCGCGGAGCCAACGGCAACAAGATCATCCAGGAAGTCAAAAAGAAGATCGCCGCCATGCAGCTGCCGGGCGGGGCGCACATCATCCCCTTCTACGACCAGTCCAACGTCATCAACGCGTCCATCCACACGGTCGAGGACAACCTCCTTGAAGCCGCGGTCCTGGTCATCGTCATCCTGCTCGTCTTCCTCGGCAACTGGCGCGCCGCCCTGATCGTCGCCTGCACCATCCCCTTCTCGCTCCTGTTTGCCTTTATCGGCATGGCCACCTTTGGCATCTCCGCCAACCTCATGAGCCTCGGCGCGATCGACTTCGGCACCATCGTCGACGGCTCGGTCATCATGGTCGAAAACTGCATGCACCGGCTCGAAAACGGCGAAGACGACGAGGCAGACCCTGCCGAACCGGACGGCGAACCCGGCAGCAAACCTCGCAGCGAACCCGAGACCGGCTCCGGCGGCAGGAAAAAGCCCAGCGTCCTTGAGGTCGTCCGTCGCGCCTCGGTCGAAGTCGCCCGGCCCATCCTCTTCGGCGTCTTCATCATCCTTGCCGTGTACCTGCCCGTCCTTACCCTGCAGGACCTCCCTGGCCGCATGTTCCGCCCCATGGCCGTCACCGTCATGTCGGCCCTTGTGGGCTCGCTCGGGCTGGCGCTTTTTGTTGTGCCGGCTGTCTGCTCGGTCGCGCTGCGCCGCAAACGGCAGGGCGGGCAGAGCGGGTTCCGTGTCGCCCCTCGGGAAAACCAGCTGCGCGGGCTTGGCCACCTGGAACCCGGGCCGGACCGCGGCCAGCCCCCTGCCAGCCAGACCTCGTCTCGGAACATGTCTGAAAGCTCATCCAAGGGCGCGTCCCAGGGCCCGTCTCGGACCACATCGTGGTTCGATCGCCTCCGCGACCGCTACACCGCTTCGCTCGATCGCGCCGATCGCCACCGCGGGCTCGTGGTCGGCTTCGCCGCCACCCTGGTCGTGCTTGCCGTCGGTTCCTTGTTCTTTATCGGCACCGAGTTCATGCCCACTCTCGACGAGGGTTCGCTCGTCATCACCTCCAAAAAGCTTCCCGGCATCTCGCTCTCCCAGTCCATCAAGATCCAGGAAGAAATCGACGGCATCATCCGCTCCTTCCCCGAAGTGTCGACCGTGGTCGCCAAGATGGGCCGCCCCGACCTCGCCACCGAAGCCATGGGCGTTTACGAAACCGATGCCTACATCAACTTCAAACCGCAAAAAACCTGGCGCGCTTGCTGCAACACAGAAACCAAACTCGCCGACGCGCTTCAAACCGCGCTCGAAAAAATACCCGGCGTTTCCTACGAGTTCACCCAGCCCATGGAAATGCGCATGGACGAAACCATCGCCGGCGCGCGCGGCGACCTGGCACTCAAGATCTTCGGGCCCGACCTCAACACCCTGGAGCGCCTCGGCACGGAAGCCGACAGCATCCTCGGCGCCATCCCCGGCGCGTCCGAGCCGCAACTGGAGCGCATCACCGGCGCTGCCAACCTCGAGATCCGGGTCAACCGCACCGAGGCTGCCCGCTACGGCCTCAGCGTTTCCGACATCCAGGAGGTCGTCGAATCCCTCCTGGGCAGCAAACAAATCTCCGAGATGGTCGAAGGCGACCAGCGCTTCCCCATCGCCGTGCGCCTCCCGTCCACGCTGCGCAACAACCTCGAAGACGTGTACGGCCTCACCCTCAAAACGCCCGCCGGCGAGCTGGTCCGGCTCGACCAGGTAGCCGATATCACCCGCACCGGCGGCCCCATCCTGATCAATCGCGAAGACGCGCAGCGCCGCGTCCTGGTGTCCACCGACGTCAAGGGCCGCGACCTCGGCTCGTTTGTCAAGGAAGCCCAGCAAAAGATCGCCCGCCAGCTGCCGCTGCCCCCCGGCTACACGCTCGCCTGGGGTGGCCAGTACCAGAACGAGCAGGTCGCCGAAGCGCGGCTCGCCATCGCCCTCCCGCTTTCCCTGCTCATCATCTGCGGCCTGCTGTATGCCACCTTCCAGAATGGGCGCCAGATGCTCCTTATCCTGCTCATCGTGCCGCTCGCCCTGGTCGGCGGCATCGCGGCGCTCTGGATACGCGGCATCAACCTCAACTTGTCTGCCTGCATCGGCTTTATCGCCCTGTTCGGCGTCGCCGTCCTTGACGGCATCGTGATGACCGATCACATCAACAACCTGCGGCGCAAGGGTCTCCGGATGACCGAAGCCGTCCGCCAGGGCGCCTCCGACCGGCTCCGCCCCGTACTCATCACCGCCACCGTCGCCAGCCTCGGCTTTATCCCCATGGCTACCGCTACCTCGCGCGGAGCCGAGGTGCAGCGGCCCTTGGCCACCGTCGTGATTGGCGGCCTCATCACGGCCACCCTGCTCACGCTGTACGTCCTGCCGCTGCTGTACCCGGTTTTTAGCCGGGAGCTCAAGCTCGGTCCCGGCTACCCCGGCCACGGCGCCACGCCGCGCAAGGACAGGGAAGCCCGCGAGCCGGAACCGCACCCGGAAGAAGTCCCAGCCTGAACCCAGGGCTGTCCCCGTTTCAGCCCTCGTCCCCGCCACACAAGCCCAGGCTGGACGGTGAGATAGGGTGGGTATTGCCCCGAGGCCTGCAAACCCGGAAATGCGTCCGCTACAATGGGTTCGCACGGCGCGCCCAGCGCCCGGGCGCCCCAGCGTAACGCCCGGAGCCCACCCCCGGGCATGACCAGCTTTCCCGACCGGATCGGCCTGCCCGCGATGCTCTTCCCGGCTTTGGCCGGCTTTCCGCTCCTACGCCCCGGCTTGCCACGCCGAGCGGCTGGTTCTGCTTCACGGGCAGCTTGGGCACACCGGGCTCGCCCCTGGCCCGCTTCCCCTCCGCCAGGCCACTCCGCCGTTTCCGGCCTCCCGGATCTCCCTAAGGCCACCGTAGCTGCCCGCACACCTCCCATACCGCAGCCGCCGCGCGCGGTGGGGGCGTAAGCGCGTGGCCTGGCTCGCCATCGATGCCGGCACCTCCGTCATCAAGTCCGTCCTCTTTGCCAGCGATGGTCGCGAACTGACGCTGGCACGCGCCAACACAGAGGTCCTGCACCCGAAGCCCGGCTGGTCCGAGCAGGATATGGACGCGGTGTGGGCCGCCGTCGCCACCACAGTCCGGGAAGCCGTGGGCCGCAGCCCGGAACCCGTCACCGGCATCGTGTCCACGGCCCAGGGCGACGGCTGCTGGCTCGTCGATGCGGAGGGCCGGCCTACCGGCCATGCCGTGCTTTGGAACGACGCGCGTGCCGCCGCAACGGTGGGGCGCTGGCGCGCAGCCGGTGCCATCGACGAGGCCTTCCGCATCAGCGGCTCCGTCACCTACCCGGGCCTCGCGAATGCCATCCTCGCCCACCTGCGCGCGCACGAGCCCGGCCGCCTCGCTCGCGCCCGCTGGGCACTCACCGCCAACGGCTGGCTCTTTGCCCAGCTCACCGGCAGCTTTGCCGCGGACCTGTCCGACGCTTCCAATCCCTGGAGCGATGTGCGCCGCCGCGCCTACTCAGGGGAGCTCTGCACCCTCTTCGGCGCCGGGGAGCACGCCGCCCTGCTGCCTCCGATCCTGCCCGCTCCGGGCAGCGCCGGGGCGCTTACCGCCACGGCAGCACGCGCGCTCGGGCTTTCCCCTGGCCTGCCCGTCGTCATGGCGCCCTACGACATTGTTGCCACCGCGTACGGGGCCGGCGCGGCCAGCCCCGGCCAGGCCTGCGTCATCCTCGGCACCACCCTGTGCGCCGAGCTTCTGGCCGCTTCTCTCGATCTCGACGGCACCCCGCAGGGCACCACCATCGCCCTGCACGACGGCCTTTACCTGCGCGCCATGCCCACCCTTACCGGCTGCGAAGCCCTGGACTGGACCGCCAGGATGCTTGGGCTCAGTGGCATCCCCGCCCTTGAAGCGCTCGCCTCCGCGCCCGAGGCCGCCAACGCTCGCGTCTTCTTCCTCCCCTACCTTTCGCCGGCCGGCGAGCGCTCGCCCTTTCTGGCCCCCGAGGCATGCGGCAGCTTCCACGGCCTGTCCTTCACCGCCACCCCCGCCCACATCGCGCGCTCGGTCTACGAGGGCCTGGCCTTTGTGATCCGGGAGTGCCTCGGCGCAGCGTCGCCGCAGCCGGTCCGCGCCGTGCATGTTTGCGGCGGAGGCTCCCGCAGCGATCTGTGGTGCGGCATCCTGGCGGACGTGCTGGGCTGCCCGGTGTTGCGCGCCCGGGACCGCGAAAACGGCGCACGCGGCGCTCACCTGTTTGCCCTCCTCGCCACCGGCGCCATCCCCAGCATCCCTGAAGGGGTGCGCAGGCACGTTCACCACTCGCGGATCTTCCCACCCTCGGCCGAGGCGCATCCCGCCTACGGGAAGCGCTTTGCGCTTTGGCAGGCGCTGCGGGACACCGCGCGTGCGCAGTGGCGCGCCCTCGAGCCCCTGCCATGAACAACCCCGTCTACCTCGGCATCGACCTCGGGACCCAAAGCGTCCGGGTGCTCGCCGTCACCGGGGACGGCGCCGTCGCGGCTTCGGCGAGCGAGCCGCTTGCGAGCACCCGCGATGGCGTGCGGCACGAGCAGCAGCCTGAAGACTGGTGGCACGCGGTGACCGTCTGCTGCCAGGCGGTCACCCGGCAGCTGGGCGAGCCCTCTCAGGTCCGCGAGCGGGTAAAAGGCCTGGCCGTGGACGCGACCTCCGGGACCATCCTGCTGCTTGACGAGCAGCTGCGCCCGCTGACCCCGGGCCTGATGTACGACGATGGCCGCGCGCGCGACGAGGCCGCCCTTGCCAACCAGGCCGGGGCGCCGCTATGGACCGAGCTGAGCTACCGCATGCAGCCTTCCTGGGCTCTGCCCAAGCTCGTCTGGCTCGCCCGGCAGGGCGCGGTCCCGCCGCGGGCCCGCTTGGCGCACCAGAATGACTTCATCAACGCGAGGCTGGCCGGCCGGCTCGTCGCGGCCGACTCCAGCAACAGCCTCAAAACCGGCTACGACCTCGTCCGGCAGCGCTGGCCCGAGGAGATCCTGGCCGCGCTCGGACTCGACCGCGCGCTTTTTCCCGAAGTCGTTCCCCCCGGCCGCCCCATCGGCGAGGTCAGCACCGCCGCCGCCGGGCAAACCGGTCTGCCCGCCGGCATTCCCATCTTTTCCGGCATGACCGATGGCTGCGCGGCCCAGATCGCTTCCGGCGCCACCACCCCCGGCAGCTGGAACTCGGTCCTCGGCACCACGCTGGTCATCAAGGGGGTAACCCGCGAGCTGGTGCGCGACCCGCTCGGCGTCATCTACTCGCACCGCTCGCCCGACGGCAACTGGCTGCCCGGCGGCGCGTCCAGCACCGGCGCCGGCGCCATCGCAAAGGAGTTTGCCCCCGCCGATCTCGACGCCTTGAACCAGGGCGCGCTCGGGCAGGGGCCTACCTCGCTCGTCGTCTACCCTCTGGCAGGCGAGGGCGAGCGCTACCCCTTTGCTGCGCCGGCCGCGCACGGCTTCACCCTCGGCGACGCTTCGGCCGCTCCCCCCGGAACGCCCGAACGCTACCGCGCCATCCTCCAGGGCATCGCCTTTGTGGAGCGGCTCGCCTTCGACGCTCTCCGGGAGCTCGGGGCCGAAACCGGCGGGACCTTCACGATCTCGGGCGGCGCGACCCGGAGCGATGCCCTGAACCAGATACGCGCCGATGTGCTGGAACGCACGCTGGACGTGCCGCGCGTGCCCGAGTCCGCCTTCGGCATGGCCATGCTCGCCGCCGCCCACACCGCAAGCCTCGCCGAGGTCACAGGCCGCATGGTGCGCATCGAGCGAACCGTCCACCCTGGTCGAGGCTTCGCCCCCTACCGGGCGCAGTACGTGGCGCTGGTCGAGGAACTGGCGCGCCGGGGGTGGCTCGGGCAGCCGCTCGCGGCCGCCGCCCTGTCAGGAGCACAGCGGTGAGCCGGCTGGTGCTGGTGCGTCACGGCGAAACCGTCTGGGGCGCGGACAATCGCTACGCGGGCCAAAGCGACATCGCGCTCACCCCTCATGGCGAGCTCCAAAGCGAGCGGCTCGCGCGCTGGGCCTCCGGGGCGCGGCTGGCTGCCGTTTGGAGCTCCCCGCTTTCCCGCGCGCGGCTTACCGCGGCCCCAAGCGCCGCGGCTGCCGGGCTGCCGCTGCACATTGACGACCGCTTGCTGGAGCTCCACTTCGGCGAAGCCGAAGGGCTGACCGAGCGCGAAATGGAAGCCCGGTTCCCGGCCGAGCGTGCCGCCTTTCTGCGCGACCCCGTCGTTCACTTCCTCCCCGGCGGCGAGGACCCGCTCCTTGCTGCCGTCCGCGGCGTGGCTGCGCTCCAGGCCATCGCTGCGGCCGCTGCCGACGGCCGCTGCCTGGTCGTCGCGCACAGCACGCTGCTGCGCCTTGCGCTCTGCCGCTTGCTGGGCATTCCACTTGCGCGCTACCGCACCGCCATCCCACGCTTCCCCAACACTGCCTTAACCGAAATTGAGCTCACGCCCGGGGGCGCATCGCTGCTCTGCTTCAACGTCCCGCTTCCTGACTGACCCCTCCCCAAAGGACCCTCCACCCATGGCCAAGCCAACCCTTCTGCTCATCGGCGACCACTTCATCCAGCCCGGCCTCATGCGCAGCAAGCTGGGCGATCTCGCGGACCGGTTCGACATCGTCGAAGCCTCCACCCCCTTTCCGCTGGAACCTTTTCGCGCGATCGCCGAGGTCCGCGAAGCTTCCGGCTCCGAAGAGCAGATGATCGACGCGCTCCGGGGCGCCTCGCTCTGTATCGCGCACCACGCCCCGCTTACCGCGCGCGTCCTTGCGCACACCCCGGAGCTGCGGCTGTTCATTGTTTGCCGCGGCGGCCCGGTCAACGTAAACGTGCCCGCGGCCACCGCCCATGGCGTCGCGGTTGCCTACACCCCCGCGCGCAACGCTGCCGCCACCGCCGAGCACACGGTTGCGCTCCTGCTCAGCGCACTGCGCGGCATCCCCGCTGCGGACGCCGCCCTCCGCGAGGGGACATGGAAAGGCGATTACACCTACGCGAGCGCCGGCTTCGAGCTTGAAACCGCAACCGCCGGTCTGATCGGCTACGGCGCGATCGGCCGCAGGGTGGCCCGCATCCTGCGCGGCTTTGGCGCCACCGTCCTTGCCTACGACCCGTTCGCCACCATCGAACCCTCCGAGGAGGTCGAGCAAGTGTCTTTCCATGCCCTGCTGGAGCGATCCATGATTATTTCGCTCCATGCGCGGGAAACCGCGGAGTCCCGCGGGATCCTCGGCCGCGAGGAGATCGCAAGGCTGCCCAAGGGGGCCGTCCTCGTGAACTGCGCACGCGGTTCGCTGATGGACTACGACGCCGTGACCGACGCGCTCCGCTCCGGCCACCTGTTCGCGGCCGCCGCAGACGTGTTCCCCACCGAACCGCTGCCCCCTGGCTCGCCGCTGCTCAACTGCCCCAACTTCGTTATGACACCACACATTGCCGGGGGCACCCGGGAGGCTGCGGAAAAGGCTGCGGCCATCGCGGCGGCCGAGCTCCGGCTCTTTCTCGAAGGCAAGCCGCTCCGCTACTGCGCCAACCCGGAAGTACTCGAAGCGGCTAACTAGCCGCGGCAAGATGGAGGGCGCAGACGCTCGAGCCTCCTGTTTGTATGGTGAAGGCTGACTTTGTGTCGACATAGAGCAGAATGGCTGCGGGACGCTAGTGTTCTGGAGGGAGACTTCCCTGGAGGCTGGCGCTTCCCCGGCAGCTTCGCTTCCTCCGCAGTTACTCACGAGTAGTTACTCAACCACCATTCAGGAGTGTTTCAATCTATGTCGACAACTCGCTTTCAAACTACGACCAAGGCCCTCAAGGAGGGCGTCACCTCCATGCCGATCGAGGCCGCTACCAGCAACATTGAAGGATGGGAAGAGTATCTTTCCAAGCACGACGAGGAAGGCGTGAAGAAGGTGGTGCAGGACCTGGGCAAGCTCAAGAAGCTGCTACACTCCAAGGAAATTGATGACAGCGCCATCAAGACCTTGCTGGCAAAGCTCGGCAAAGATACCACCGCGGTCGCAGGCGAAGAAGAAAGCACCACCGCAAAGCACATCAAGGAACTCGGCGAAACGCTTGCCGCAGCTAAGTAACTTAGCCACGGAACCATCCTGCCCCACTTACATCCAAGTTACCGAAAAGCTGACCATCGCGGTAGAGATGCATATCTCGATGCTCAGCTTCTCGGTAGCTTCGGGGAAAACCCGCGGGAGCGCCTGCACGGTACAGGGCGCTTCCGCCCTCTCGCCTGCCTCTCGTCGCCGAGCGGCACCGCCGGCTCCGAACACACACAGTGTCTGCGATCTGCTGCGGCTATGCCGGGGCTCTAAACCACGCTGCCGGCAGGGTTCTGCGCGACGGGGATCCAGACCTGCATGGAAGCAGGTTCGCGATTGGCCCAGGCGTAGTAAGGGATGAGGCGGAGCGATGCCGGGCTGCTCTCCTCAGCCCCCGTCCGGTATAAAGCTTCCTTTCCCGGCGAACGCGAAACCACGCACGGGTGGGTCAGAACAGTGACTCCATCCAGCAGCTCGGGATGGAACTGGGCTTCTGCTTCGCCGCGCAAATCGGCCGCGTACCGCGGGAGGTCCGGCACCGCTCCGTGCTCGCCGGCGGCCTGGTCCAGCTCCTCCATGCAGTACACCAGCGGCCCGCGCTGGAACGCCACTCGGTTCACATCCTCGGCAACGGCGGCGTTCGCGCGCACCGGCTGCGTGCGCATATCGAACTCGATCTCGACGCTCGTCTTCCCCGACCAGCGCCTCCGGATCGCCAGATACTCGCCCGCCACAGTATTCCCCCACGCCTGGCCGTCGACGCGAACCACGGTGTTCCGCGACCACGCCGGGATCCGCACAAACACGCTGAACTCCTCCGCCCTGGCCGGCGCTATCTCGAGGCTCACGTTGCCGTCCCAGGGGTAGTTCGTCCGCTGCGCCAGCCGGATGCCGTTGCCGCTCGCGAGCTTCCAGTCCAGATCGGCGTTGTCGTACAGGTGCACGTACACGCCGTCTTTGGAAGTGCTGTAGAAGTAGCCGGGCAGCGAAGCCAGCGTGCGCTCCAAGTTCGGTGGGCAGCAGTCCGTGTCATACCAGGGGTTGCGGATCACGTCGCCGGTCGCGGGATCAAACGCGAGCGGATTGCGATAGCAGTACTCCCGCCCGTTGAGCGACATGCCCGAGTTGATGCCGTTGTAGAGCGCCCGTTCCATCACGTCGGCAAAGCGGCCCTCGCCGCTGGCGGCAAGCATGCGCCAGTTCCACATCATGTTTCCGATGGCCGCGCAGCTTTCGCCATAGGCGGTCGCGTTCGGCAGCTCATACGCGTTGCCAAAGGCTTCCCCTTCCCGGCGCGCGCCCACTCCGCCGGTCACATACAGCTGGTGCTCGGCTAAGTCGGTCCAGAGCGTGTTCAGTGTTTTCCAGTACGTCGCATCGCCGCTTTCCAGGTAGTAGTCCGTGGCGCCGCAGCAGGCATACATAGCGCGTACAGCGTGGCCTTCCAGCTTGGTTCGCGAGGTAAGCGGAACCCCACAGAACATATACACGATCTGCGGCGGCGTAAGTGGAATGCGAGGATCGCCGGCCAGAATGTAACGGGCCAGGTCTAAGTACTGGCGCTTGCCCGTGGTCCGGTATAACTCAACCAGCGCCATCTCGATCTCAGGGTGCCCCGCAACAATAGCCCTTTTCTCGGGGCCGAAGCCGGGCAGCAGATATCCATCGACAAAGCGCGCGCCTATCTCCAAAAGCGCCGGGTCTCCGGTCGCGCGGTAATAGGCAATCCCTGCCTGGAGTAAGTGGCCGATGCAGTACAGCTCGTGCCCGGTACGCTGGGTGTCGGGCAGCATCCGCTCGGCTCTGCGGTTGCCGACATAGTACGTGTTGAGATAGCCCCCTGGTTCCTGCGCATCAGCAATCGCCCGCGTCCACTGCTTCAGTTGCGCCTGCAGCTCGGGGCTATCGTCTGACTCCAGCGCCCATGCCGCTGCTTCCATCCACTTATACACGTCAGAGTCGGAATAAACAGGGCCTCGCTGCGGCGCGGAGGATTTCGCCTCCAGCCGCAGGAAGTTGTCCATGCGGCCATGGTCCAGCAGCTCCTGCCGCATACTCGGAATGCTCGACCCGACGTTGGTCGCGCGGCGCCGCGACCAGAAGCCGGGGTGAAGCGTCACGGCACGCACGGGCACGCTCCTCAGCTTTGCGTACGGCGACGCGTCGAGGTTCAAGACGCCCTGGTCCCGCCATGCGTCCCCCTGCGCAGACCCGCTCGGTGCAGGCAAAGCGGAAAGCTTTTGGGAGGCGACCAGGCCCGCAGCCGCGGCGGAAACAAGGAAGCTCCGGCGTGTTTGGCAACTGCCCATCGACACTCCCTTTCGAGGGGACGCCACCGGCCTCTGGCCGTGTCCCACCACCACGGTGAAACTATAGCTGTCCACCCAAACGTTTCGCACACCCGCACCGGGAACCTGGAGCTGCTCCTTTGCGCTGCCATCGTTGGCGGCTTTCCGTGTTGACGTTTTCAGTGGCCGTACCTGGTCCGCTGACCCCCGGTGGCGGGGCGATCAGCGGAATCAGTTCGCGCCCGGCAAGGGCCGGGTCGTCCAAAGACGCGCTGATGCCGTGACGACGTTTCGGTCGCAAGCGAAAGCAGGGCACGACGGATTGATCGCAAAGGAGAAAGGGCTCCGTTGTAAGTACGAGCGCGGCGGGGCGGACTGGATGCGAACCGGCTGCCGAGTGGCTGTGCAATGCGCTTCGCTCTGATGCACGCAACCTGGCTGACGTGAGTGGGCAGCAAGAGGATGAGCGCTTCGGCCAGGTTACCGGGGAAGTATGGAGGCGCGGGCCGGGATCGAACCGGCGCATAAAGGTTTTGCAGACCTCTCCCTTACCACTTGGGTACCGCGCCGCTCCTGAAAACCTCTTTGTGTACCATGAAGAACGCCCCGCGAGGGAGCGACTGGAGCGGGAGACGGGACTTGAACCCGCGACCCTCGCCTTGGCAAGGCGATGCTCTACCACTGAGCTACTCCCGCTCGATACAAGGACAACTCTATCGGACTCACCGGGGTGGGTCAACCTGCCCCAGGGTGGGTCTGGAGGGATGCGCTGTCGCTCTCGCCTGAAGCCGAAAGCCGCGACAGCCGGCCCCTGCGAACGGGAGCAGGGCGCCGTCCTTAGTGCAGAAAGCTGGCCAGAAGCCCCAGCGACGCAGCCGAAACAATGGCGGTTGTGGTCCAGCCAAGAATGTTGATCGCTCTCCCGTTCACCTTGTCTCCCATGATGGACCGGCGATTGGTGAGGATCATGATCAGCAGCAGCAGCGGGGGCGTCGAGATACCCTGCACGATGCCCGCAATCACAAGCGCCCGCATGGGGTTGATGCCAAGGAAGTTCAGGCCCATTGCCGCCAGCGTAAACACGACGATGGCCGCGTAGAACCGGGGTGCCCTGGCCGGCGAATAGTGCAGGCCGTTGCGCCACCCCGTGGTCTGGCATACGTCATAGGCCGCGCCTGTTGTCATCACCGGGATCGCAAGAAAGCCCACCCCGATGATGCCCAGCGTGAACAGCAGCCACGCCGCGTTGCCCGCCAGCGGCCGCAGCGCCTCGGCCGCCTGCGCGGCCGAAGCAATGCTGTGCTGCCCAGCCTGGAACAGCGTAGCCGCGGCGCCCAGCATGATGAAGTACATCACCAAACTCGCAAACACCATGCCAAACAGAACGTCCCAGAACGAGCTTTTCAGCGCCGCGGAGGTCGTACCCCGGCGCTCCTTCAGGGTCTTCTTCCCGGCTTCGAGCTTTTCTTCCACCTCCTCGTTCGACTGCCAGGTGTAGATATATGCCGACAGGGAAGTACCGATGATGGCGACCAGAATGGACAGCCAGTCCCGGTTCCACCGGACCTGGGGCACAAGCGTACCTCGCACGACTTGGCCCAGGTCGGGATGCGCCAGAAACGCCGAACCGACATAGGCCAGCAGCGTAAGCGCAAGGATGCGGAAGACTCCCTGGATGACCCTGTATGAGCCCCAAAGCTGCAGCACCAGCGTCGTCAGCGTGATGCCGGCCAGGATAAGCCACGAGGGCAGATGGATCAGCAAACCCGTCGCCGCGGCCATGCCACCGATGTCGGCCCCGGCCTCGATCACGTTGCCGACGAGCACGCCGCCCAGAACCAGGTACAGCAGCCACCGCGGCGAGTGGCTGCGCAGCACCGCGAACAGCCCTTGCCCTGTGACCTGGCCAAGTTTCCCGGACAGGTACACCACGGCCAGCATCATCGGCAATGCGACCGGCGCCGTCCAAAGGATCTTGTAGCCCATCTGCGCCCCTGCCTGGGCATAGGTGCCGATGGCCGAACAGTCGTCGTCGGCGGCGCCAGTAATCAGCCCCAGTCCCGCAGAGCGGAGGACGGAGTGCTGCCGGGCGGACGACGCTGCGCCTTCGACGGGTTTACGGGCGGGTGCGGTTACGTTTGCCATGCTGAGGTGAACGTCCCTTGTAAGATGCCAGGCAACTCCCCGCCCCGCGCAGGGCAGGAGCTCGGGGTCGCCTTTACCACGGCGCTAAGGCTGCCGGTTGGTGATGCTGACGCGAAAGGGCGGCCGCGTCCCTTCCTGTGGGTCCTGCGTGTAGGTCATCGAAGTCAGTGCGGGATCATAGCCCTTCCATAGCCAGGTAAGTTCTTCCGGAAACTCCGCTCCGCCCTCTGCCGCGCTGTGCGGGCCCGTACCGAACGAGAACCGGAAATCATAGCCCTTGAGCTTCAACGCATTCGCCATCCGCAGGTTGGCCAGCGGCCATGAGCCGTAGCGCGGATTCTCCATATCATTGCTTCCGTCCTGGAGCCATACGCGCAGGTTCCGATGCTCTTCGTGGAGAACCTTTTCCGGGTAGTCCTGGCCCCCATCCGGCACCGCAGGGTCTTCGTGCCACTGGATGCTCGTGAAGCTGCCGATCCAAGTGATGACCCGCGAAAACTCCTCCGGCTGCTGCCAGGCCGCGTTGAACGAACAAATGCCGCCGGAAGACAGGCCGGTAATGGCGCGGCTGTAACTGTCGCGGCGGATGTTGTACTTGGCATACACGGCAGGCAGGAGCTCATCGCGCAAAAAGCGCGGGTAGCGATCGGACACGGTGTCGTACTCGGTCGATCGCATGGAGTCCTGCAGGGTGCGCGTCCACTTTTTGGCATACGCGGCCACAAACTGGTAGGTCGGCGTACCCGGGTGCGCTGCAATGTCACCCGGATTGACGAACACCGCGATGAGCGCGGGGATCTTTTTCTGCGCGATCAGATTATCGAGTACGTTCAGCGCCGGGTGGTCGCCGTCGCGGTGCGTATAGCCCTCGCCATCTTGAAAAACCATCAGCGGTGCAGCTACTTTGGGGTCGTATTGGGCCGGCACGTAGATCCAGTAATCCGTCTCCATGCCGTCGTAAATGCGGCTGGTCAGCTTCAGCCGGGGAGACAGCGTCCCTGGCGGCACTCCCGCATGCTGCACAGAGT
>CALMAN010000084.1:0-10734 GCA_937859835.1 uncultured Acidipila sp.
CGGCTGCACCAGCCAGTGCCGGATCGCCTCGTCCGAGTACCCGGCATCGCGAAAGGTCTGGTACAGGACCAGGTCCGTGCCCCGCTCGATCAGCATCGCGTTGAATCCGCTCAGCGCCAGCACATCGATCTCGTGCTGCCACCGGGCGTCGCTCCAGTACGGGGTCGAATACCCGTCCACGTTCTCGTTCAACGCGTAGCGCCAGCGGTACCGCGCACGCTTTTCGATCGGGGCGGGCGGCGCGGGCAGTTGAAGCCCGGGGGAGCCGAGCTGCGAGCCATTGGTCGATACCTGCAGGTGCGCAACATACTTCAGGTACCAGTTCACGCCGTACAGCAGGGTGGGCTGCGTACCCGCTTCCACCAGGATGTTGCCCCGGCTTCCCGTGATGCGGAAGCCATCCTCGGGCAGGGGCCGCAGCTGGAGGTGCAGCTGCGCTGCCAGCCCGGGCATCAGGCGCCGGAGAACGCCCTCGGCGGGCGCGGTTCGCTCGTCGGCCCGAAGCGCTGTTCCGGCGAGCGCCGGAACAAACAAAAGGGCAAACAAAACCAGCCCAAGCGCGCGCCGCCCGGCTGCGGCTTTGCCCGGGCGCCTCGCAGGGGGTGAACTCACTCGATCGGTCCTCGCGGGTGCTGGGGGGAAAGATGCCTGCTTACGGCAAAAGGGTACCACCAGCGCGGGCGCCGATACAGGGGGAATGTGCCCGGCCGACGCTTGCTCCCCGGCCCCAAAGCGCGAATCCAAGGAGGACGTGGCTCCAATGGCCCGGGACTCCATCCCGGCTACCCGGATTACTTCAGGATCACCTGAATCAGTCGACAGTGTCGTTCCAGGAGTACAAAGGGCAGTAGGGGAGCGGGAGGGCGTGATGGCGACTACGGTGGAGGTTCCGGCAGAAAGCGGGCAGGCCCGGAGCATACGGCTCGAGCACAAGCATCCCCTGGCCCTGCGCTGGATGCACTGGATCAACTTCCCCGTCTTGTTCACCATGATCTGGAGCGGGCTGCTGATCTACTGGAACGACTCAGACAACGCCCACCAGCACCCGCACGCAGTGTACCGGGTGGGCATCGGGCACTGGACCTTGGTTCGCTTCTTCCCGCCCTGGTTCTACAACGCACTCGGGGTCAAGTACCACGTGACCCAGGGCCTCGGGTACCACTTCTTCTTCATGTGGATCTTTGCTTTGAACGGGCTGGCGTATGTCCTGTTTCTCGCCTTTTCGGGCGAGTGGCGCTTTCTCGTGCCCGGGCGTCGCAGCCTGCGCGATGCGCTCCAGGTCGTGCTGGCCGACCTGCACCTCAGGGAGGGGTTGCCCGCGCAGGCCAAGTACAACGGGGCGCAACGGATCGCGTACTCCTCAACCATCGTGATGGGCGCCGCGATGCTGCTGACCGGGCTCGCCATCTACAAGCCCACCTCCGCGCACTGGCTCACCACCGTGCTGGGTGGCTATGAAATGGCGCGCTGGGAGCACTTCTGGCTCACCGGCGCTTTTCTGGCCTTCTTTGCCGTTCACGTGTTTCAGGTCGCCATGGCCGGCTGGAATACCTTCTGCTCGATGGTAAGCGGCCGCGAAGTGCAGCCTGTGAAAGCCCCGTCGCTCGAAGCGGAACGGAGAAGCTGGCGATGACAGAGAAACCAGGAACAGACGCAAGCCTGCTGGAGGCCGGCCACGGAGAGGGCAGCACCCGGGAGCCTCGCGAGGAAGCCCAGAACCCTGCGCCGGACCAGCCTCTCAGCGCGGCGCCCGAGCCGCCCCCGGTCCAGCGGGGCGAGAGCCGGCCGGTCGACCCCGGGAGCGCCGAGGAGGTGCTCACGGAGACTTTGCTGCCGCCTGAGGACGCCGCCGTACTGGCCGAGTCGCGACGGCGTACGCGCCGCTCCTTCCTGGTGGCCGGGGCCGCGGTCGCGGCCGGCTGGGGCTTTTCCGCCGCCCTCGACAGGGAGCGGAAAGCGGAAATGCAGCCCGCGCTGCTCCGGGAAGCGTTTGAGTTGAACGCCGCCCTTTCGCGCGCCCTCGACCGCGATGCGGTGCTGGCCCCCACCTATCCCCTGAGCCGCGCGGAAACCCTGCGCGTCAACGGGATGTACGGCCTTAGCAAAGCGCTGGCGCCTGCGAGCTGGCGTTTGCAGCTGGTCGGGGTGGCCGGCGCACGGAGCCGCACCGGCTTCGTCGACGACGTGACCGCTTGGGAGTACCGCTCCCTCGCCGATCCCGGACGGGACCAGGAGGTCAACCCGAAAACCAGCAGCGCGGCCAAGATGGCGCCGCAAGGGGCCCTCGGGGAGGCGGAGCAGGATGAAAAGCATACCGGGCGCAAGCCGCGCGGAAAGGGCGAAGCCGGGGAAAGCAACAGCACCCTGCTGCCCGGGACCCCGGGGCTGCTCCTCACCCTGGAAGACGTGCTCCGCTTTCCCCGGCACGAGCTTGTAACGGAGTTCAAGTGCATCGAGGGTTGGAGCCAGGTTGTGCACTGGGCGGGGATCCGGCTCCGGGACTTTCTCGACGCGTACCCGCCGGCGCCCGTCAAAGGCCGGGAGCCAAAGTACGTCTACATGGAAACCCCGGACGGGGATTACTACACCGGCTACGACCTCGACGCGTGCCGGCATCCGCAAACCCTGCTTGTCACCGAAATGATGGGCGCCCCCCTGACGGAGGACCACGGCGCACCCTTGCGGCTCCACATGCCCATCAAGTACGGCTACAAGCAGATCAAGCGCATCGGGCTGATCAGCTACACCCGCGACAAGCCGGACGATTACTGGACCAGGCTGGGGTACGATTGGTACGCCGGTCTTTAGGCACACACACCCCATCTTCTCTCAAGGACCTTCTATGCCTAGCCAGGGCAAGCGCGCTCTCGTGACCGGGGGCGCCGGCCTCATTGGTTCGCACCTCGTCGACCTGCTGCTCCGGGAAGGCTGGACGGTGCGCATCCTCGACAATCTGGAGCCGCAAACCCACAAGTACGGCAAGCCCGCCTGGATCAACAGCGCCGCCGAGTTCTGCCTGGGCAACGTGCAGGACCCCGCCGCGATGCGGGCCGCGCTTGAAGGCATCGACGTTGTGTTCCACGAGGCTGCCTACGGCGGGTACATGCCCGAAATGGCCAAGTACGTGCTCGTCAACAGCTTTGCGACGGCGCAGATGCTCGAAATGATCCGCGACCAAGGGTTGCCGGTGCGCAAGGTCGTCGTCGCCAGCTCGCAGGCCGTGTACAGCGAGGGGGCGGCGCACTGCCCGGAGCACGGCGAGGTCGCGCCTCGTTTGCGTCCCGCCGAGCAGCTGCGGGCCGGCGACTTCGCCGTGCACTGCCCCCTGTGTGCCCGGCCGACCACCTCCGTCCCGACGCCGGAAGCGACCCCGGGCGGCGGCGAAACCGTGTACGCGCTGACCAAGGTCGACCAGGAACGCCTGGTGCTGCTATGGGGCAAACAAACCGGCATACCGACCGTGGCTTTGCGCTACTCCTGCACCTATGGCCCGCGCCAGTCTCTGTTTAACCCCTACACGGGCGTGATTGCCATCTTCTGTACCCGCCTGCTGAACGGGCAGCCCCCGGTCCTGTACGAGGACGGCGGGCAAACACGCGACCTGTGCTTTGTGGAAGACATCGCCCGCGCCAACCTCCTGGTTGCGACCACGGACAAGCTGGACGGGCTGCCGGTCAATGTGGGCAGCGGCCGCGCGACCACGGTACGCGACCTGGCCCGGATCATCGCTGCGCAGCTGGGGGTTGCGCTCGAGCCGCTGGCGCGCGGCGAGTTTCGCCCCGGCGAGATCCGCTCCCTGATCTCGGACATCAGCCGCATCCGCACCATCGGCTACGAACCCCAAACCAGCCTCGAAGCCGGCATCGCCCGCTACATCGACTGGATCGGAACCCAGGGAACCATCGACGATTACTTTGGGAAGGCAGAAGCCGGTTTGCGCGCCAAGGGGATCGTGCAGCGCGTCCAGGCATAGTCGGGGCGTAGTCCTTGCGTAGTCCTAAGCGAAGTGAAAGCGGAATCCTTGCTTAGTGGAGGCGGAGTCCCTGCGGAGTCGAGGCGTAGTGCTTGCGTAGTCCCTGCGGAGTCGAGGCGTAGTGCTTGCGGAGTCGAGGCGGAGTCGAGGCGGAGTCCTTGCGTAGCCTTTGTCTAGCCGAAACGTCGTCCCCGGTTCGCCCGCGGCCGGGCGCGGCAGCGTGAGGACGGGAGCGCGGAGCTCCCGGCGGCGCTAGTGCGACGCCGGGAGCACCGGGGAAAGCACTCCCTCGCTGCCGTCCCCCTGCGGGGGATGGAGCCCCAGCATCTCGGCGATCAGCAGGTAAAGGTGGATGTTCTCAAAGGGCTGGAGCCGCACCCCTCGGCGCACGTCCGGGCCTTCGGCGCAGAAGATCGCCCGCATTTGAGGCACAAGCCTGCTGTCGTACCCGTGCGACCCCGCTTCGGGGGGCTCCGGCGCTTCCGCGGCGGCCGGGCGTTGCGCACGGATGCGTACCGGGGCCAGCGCGAGGATCACCGGATCCCCTTCCCGCGCGCTGGTGTTTGCATGGAGGCCTTTGGGCAAGTCCGCACGGCGGTAGACGGCAAAGCGCGCATCCGCGATCTTCAGCTGCTCATACGCTTGGCCCGCAGCCGCTTCGCTCCCCGGGTACAGCAGCGCGCCGGCGGTGCTGATCCCTCCAAGGTCCGTGTAAGCCTGGAGATAGATGGGGCTGCCCTCCGTTTCCGCCATCCCGTGGTCACTCACCACCATCAGGTCGACCGGCAGATGCAGCGCTGCGATCCCGCGGCGCAGGCGGCCCACGGCTGCGTCGGCCTCGAGGACGGCACGGCGGGTTTCCGCGCTTCCGGGACCAAACCGCACTCCGGCTTCCTCGGCCCCGGCCAGCGCGAGCGCCACAAACCGCGGCCGCTCGGCGGGCGGCAATCGGAGCCAGGCCAGCACCTCCTCGACGCGCGCCGTGTCCGGCGCCTCCTTCTCGCTAAACAAAAGAGATGGCCGGACGCCGCCGATCGCGGCTTCGCAACCAAGCCACAGGACGCAGCCGGACCGCATTCCCTGCCCGGCAGCCAGAACCCACAAGGGCGTTCCCCCGTACCAGCTCGCGTCGCCCACTGCTGCCGGGTCGCTCGAGTCAAACAGCCGCGTCCGGTCTTCGCCGTAAAAGCGGTCCGCGACAATGCCGTGGTGCTCCGGGTACAGCCCGGTCACCAGCGTGTACTGGTTCGGCGCCGTGTCCGCCGGGTACGCAGGAAGCATGCCCTCCGGTGCGCTCGCCCCGCCGGCTGCCATCGCCAGCAGAGTCCTGGCGCCATACTTGACGGCGTAATCCCAACGGAAGCCCCCCAAAGAAACGAGGACGACCAGGTGATCCTCGCCCGGCGGAACCGGCGACGCGGCTCCACCCGAGGCGGCCAGGGCGGAAAACGGGGCGAGAAACGGGGCGAAAGACAGGACGAGCGAAAGCCAAACAGCGGCACGCACCGTCCAGCGGAAACGGCGCCTGCCTGGCTTCGGGAGCATTGCGGACCTTAGCGAACCAGCAGGCCCTCGGTCGCCACCAGGATGCCGACCACCCCGAAGACGATACCCAGGGTCCAGTACATGCGCTGCCGGGTAAGCAGCGTGATCGACGAGATCACCAGGGCAATCTCGAGCATGGCCTCGCTCAGGTCAAACCGGGTGGCTTTCCGCTCCGCCCCTTCTACGTTGTCTTCAAACTGCCGCGCCTTTTCCTCTTCCGCCGTGAGGTCGGCGTTCCACTTGGCCAGGTGCGCCTTGTAGGCTGACACCGTTGCCAGCGCGCCGGTGCTGTCGCGCGCAGCCAGGGCGCCCAGCATGTCGACCGACAGCTGCGTCTCGTTTTGCCTGATCTTTTTCGCCTGGTACAGGTTCCACTGGTCGCTGGCGCGCGCCTGCTGCAGCACGGCTTCGGTGTGGGTGCGGTGCCCCAGCACCGTGATCACCGCCACCATCACGGCCAGCACGCTCATGGTAAAGCTCACCGGCTTCATGCTGGGGGCGTGGGGTTCGGGTGCTTCGCCCAGCGCATGCTCATGCTGCTCGTGCAGTTCCTGAACTTCGTTTGCTTCCATCTGTGCGCACACCCTCCCGCGCCCCGGTGCGGCCAGCGCGGCCCAGTTTCAGCCTATTCTAGGCGACAGGCGCAAGGGCGTTCTTTGCGAGGGGAAGCGGCGCAAAAAAATAAGGCGTTGGACAGAACGTCCAACGCCTTTCGGTGAAACTTGGTTGGGCGCAAGCCTACCTGATTGCGCCGTTTAAGCCGTTCGGGAAAAAGGCGCCGCCCGTGCCCGCCGCTCCCCCGCCGTACACGATGCTCAACACCTGCGAGGTGGTCCGGGGAACAACCCGGCCCGGCGATGGGCTGGTGGACGCCAGGCTTACATCCACAATGGTGGACGCGGTGAGCCCGCCGACCCCGTTCGATCCCTGCACGGTAAGCGTACCCACGCCGATATCATCAGCCGGAGAACTGCCGTCGAGGACCGCGCGTGTCGCCGCCACCGCCTCGGTCGCCGCCGCGAGGGGAACGCTGCCGACCGTGGCTCCCGCACCGGAAGCAAGAAAGATCTGCGTCCGGATACTTCCCGCGTGGTAGGCTTCGACCGCGTGGATCCCCAGCGCCGCGCTCAGGTACGCCGGGGTAAAGATCGAAGGAGCCGCCCCCAGGTACGCCGTTACGCCGACATCCTCAAAGATGAAGGCCCCCAGGAGGAAACTGTACTGATCCGCAAAGGGGTCGAAAGCGGTCGGATTCGGGAAGCCGGCCGCCGTAGCGAGGGCGACAAAGCTTGCCTGGAGGTTGATGTTGGGCATGGCCACTGCTGCGTTCGCGCCGTTCGCATTCAGCGCGGTTTGGAGGAAGTTGACGTGGTTCCGCTCTTCCTTTGCCGTTTCCATGGCGTAGTTCATCAACGCGGTGCCCACTGCGTCCGTGGTAAAGGGCACCTTGGGGCTGCTGCTCTTGATGGTGACCGTGCCCCCGGCCGCGCCGCCCCCGCCGGCAATCGACCCGCCGGCCGCGGTGAGGCTTTGCCCGGTGGTGGCATAGGTGTAGAACTGCGCTTCCAGGTATTCGAGGTTGAGCTCGAAGTTCAGGATGTTGGCGTCGTTTGCGGCGCTCGGCGCGGTGCTTTGCGCGCTCGCCTTCCGTGAAAGGGCCAGCCCGGCAAGCGCCGCGCCGCCCATCAGCAACGCCGAACGGCGGCTGCTGCGTCTTTCTTCCAGCTCCTGCTGCAATTCCAAAACGTGTTCCATGCTGTTCTCCTTCTTGCGGCAGTTAGGAAGCCGACGCGGTGATGGTGCCGTTCATGCCCGAAGGGAAAAAGCCGCCCTTGGTCGTCACGCCCGAGTTGGTGTTCAGGTACACAATGTGCAGCACCTCATCGGGGGTGCGGGCATAAGCAAGCGAGTTGGTGGAGTCGGCAGGAACAATGGTCGCCGTGGAGCCGGCCGTCAGTGCGACCTCGGCCCCGATGCCGCTTGAAACCGACGCGCTCGCCGTTCCACGGACAGCGGAGATCGAGTCGGCGTAGGTGGTGTACGGGGTGCCCAGCTGCAGGAGCAGGGTCCGGATCAGGCCGCCATGGTAGGCTTCCACCGCCACAATGCTGCCCGCGGCCGCAAGCACGGTGTTCTTGTTCTGGATCAGCGGAGCCGCGCCGTTGTAGGCCGTAACCCCCACGTCTTCAAAAACAAAGGAGCCGACCACGAAGCTCTTCTCATCGGCAAAGGGATTAAAGGGCGTTCCCGAGGTGCCAATGTTGGCCGCGGTCCCAAGGGTTGCAAATGCATCGGTGAAGTCGATCGCCGGGCGGTCTACCGGCGTGCCGCCGGCGCCGGTAATGGCAGCCCGCAGAAACTGCACGTGGAGCTGCTCGTCGGCCGCAATCTCAACCGCGTACTGCTCGAGGGCGACGGACACCGGGTCCGTGCCGAAGGTAACCTTTGCGCCGCCCGTCACCGCCCCTGGGTTCGCGCCGATGTCGGCCGTAGCCAGACCGCTTCCCGTCACTGCCCGGAGGTAGAACTCTGCTTCCAGGTACTCAAGATTGAGGGCGAAGTTCAGGATGTCCACATCGGTAACGGCGGTCGACGGCGTCGTGGGCGTGGTGGTGCTGGTGTTGGAATTGTTAGAAGAGCAGCCTGTCGCGAGCGAAGTGGCTGCCGCCACGCCGACTCCGGCACTCACCCCGGAGAGAAACCGGCGGCGGGATACTTTATTCCCAATCAAAGCGTTTATCTTGTCCATATCCTTCTCTCGTACGGCTACGTCGGCTTTTCGCCTTCGTTTGTAAAACGTCTCAAGATTACCTTTGGATTGGGGCGGTAAACGGAAAAGAGCGCCCGGGAAATAAGCGCTCTGCTATCGAAAGTAACCAAAAGGTGGGAATTACTGGCGTGCTATTACGTTTGTTTCAGGCCGGCGACCCCGCCAGCAGGATCGGCATGGTCGGCGCAGGGGAACCGCCGGCCGGCTCCTCGGTAATGCCGAAGGCCTTGGCCGCCACGGCGCCGCGCAGCGAGGGGACCAGCAGGCTCGCACTTCCATGGCCATCCGGCGAAAAAGTGCCCGCCGCCACCGGCGGGGCGCCGCTGGCCGGGATCAGCCACAGCTCATACACCTTGCCGGGCGCAAGCGGGCGAAGATCGCTTGCGATCAGCAGCAGGGTTCCGGTCCTGGGCTGGTAGGTGGCCCGGGCCGCCGGGGTTTTGGGCGCTTTCGGGGTCAGGAGGTCGACGCGCACAGCGTCCGGATCGGTCAGCGTGCCCAGCAGCCTCCGGGCCTCCAAGGCCTCGGCCTCAGCCCGTGCCGACTGGGTTTGGGCCGTGCTCAGCGCCGCCTGGAGGGCATCGCGATCCTGCCTGAACCCGAGGGCAACCACGGCCGCGGCCGCGGCGGCCGCCCAACCGGCCCAGCCCAGCCAGCCCAGCGCCCGCGATGGCACCCGCGACGGGGCTGCCGGTGCGATCATTGGCGAGGCTGCCGGCGCGGCCGCTGGTGTGAGAATCGGCACGGTCGTTGGCGAGGCCGGAGCCCCGATGCGGGCCAGAAACCGACCCCGGACTCCTTCGGGCAGCGGCACGGGCTCAAGGGCCAGCGCGTAGGTGGCAAGGTCCTCGCGCACCCGAGCCAGCTCCCCGGTGCACTGGGCGCAGCTTTCGAGGTGTGCGCGCACCGGCGCCGCTTCCTCCTCGCTGAGCAGCAGCAACGCGAACAGGAGGAGGTCTTCCACGTCGATATGTTTGTTCGCGTTCATGCCCGGGCTGCCTTTCTCAGCGTCAGGACTGCTCGCCTGAGCCGGGTTTTGATGGTGCCAAGCGGGCTGCCGAGCCGCTCCGCGATTTCGGAGTGACTCAGCCCGTCGAAAAACGCCAGGCGGAGCACGGCCTGCTGCTCCTCAGGCAGTGCGTCCATCATGGTGCGGGCCCGGGCAAGCAGAAGGTTGTGCTCCCCGGTCGCCGCTACGTCCACTTTGGACAGCAGAATCACGTCTTCCGGCGACTCTTCCGGCCGCCGCCGGCGCAGCTGATCGATGGCGCGATTCCGTGCAAGCACGGCAAACCAGCCTGCCAGGGTCCCTGTATCTGTTTCAATCGCCGGAGGATTACGCCAAATGCGGAGAAAGGTGTCTTGCACGACATCTTCCGCTGCCGAAGGGTCGCCCAGCACCCGGAGCGCCACCGCATACACAATGGCCGAGTGCCGGTCGAACAGCAGCACCATCGCTTGCTGATCTCCCCCGCGGATGCGGTTGAGCAGGCTTTTATCCGCTTCTTCGCCCTGCCCTGTCAGCTTCCTATTCATCAAACGCACCGCACTGCAAACTGGGTTTCGCTTTCTCCGAAAAACTTTCCGTTCCGGCCATCCGTCCGGACCAGGAAAAGCCGAGCACATCGTCGTCACTCAGCCTACACCGGGTGCCTGCGGCCTGCGCACCGAGGACCAGAGAGGCTTTCAACCTCACCCGCTTCGAGGAGGGGGGGGGGACAGCGGACCCGGCGGAGATCTTAGGCGTACGGGCCGGCGTACGCGCCCGGCGTACGGGCGGGGCGTACGCGCCCGGCAGCCGCCTCCCTTTACCGCAGCGGCTGTGTGTCCTGCACCCCCACGCCCTGCTCATACACAAGATTGCCGCCCAGGTGCGCCGATACGGAAATCACCACGTACCCGAGTGCGGCGAGCACGCGTCCGGTGCCGCGGCTTTCGGGCTTGCGCCGCGCCCACCAGGACGCGCCAAACAAGGTCACCGCGGCGACGTTGAGCAGCCCGTGCACGGCGCCGATCCGCTTGGCCTCGCCTTTGGTATCGGCCCAGTCGTTCAGGCCGGTGGTCGCGGCTGCCCCGGCGCCCACCAGCCCCAGGACCAAGGTGGCATCCGCCGCGTAGTTCATGCGCTCGTTGCCGCCCACGGCGGCCAGGGTGTCAAAGACCACGGTCGCTGTCCAGGAGCCTACCGGCACTTCAACCAGGACGGCGTGGAGCGGCTCGTGCAGCCAGGTCCCGTGGAGCAGGTTGCGCACGGTGTGGCCGGCCGGGCCCAGGCTCCGGAAGGCGGCATGCACGGCATCCTGCACGGGCTGTTCCAGGGGAGCCGTCCAGGTTTGCTGTTCGGCGAGGAGGGCAAGAGGATCCTTGGTCATGCCTGGTTGGATGCCGGCGAGCCCTGCCGGAGGCCGCCTGCGCGAGCATGGGCAGGGGGCACCCGGGCGGGTGT
>CALMAN010000084.1:10744-14510 GCA_937859835.1 uncultured Acidipila sp.
GCTCGGGGCCGCGCGCCCCCTCCCGCGCCGCAGGAGGTACCATGAGGCCGTGCAACTCCCCATCAACCCGCCTGTACTGCCTATGCTGGCCAAGCGCGTCGCCGGGCTGCCCACCGAGGGGGCCTGGAGCTTTGAGCCCAAGTGGGATGGTTTTCGCGCACTTGTTTTCCGCGACGGCGACGAACTCCTGCTGCAAAGCCGTGATGGCAAATCACTGAACCGGTACTTTCCCGAGCTGCTGGAGCCGCTGCGCCATGCTTTGCCCAGCCGCGCGGTGCTGGACGGCGAGATCGTGATCGCGCAGCAGGGGAGGCTGGAGTTTGAAGCGCTGCAGCTGCGCGTGCATCCGGCTGCTTCGCGGGTCAAGCTGCTGGCCGGGCAAACCCCGGCTTCGGTCGTCTTTTTCGACCTGCTCGCCCTCGGGGATCGCCTCCTGTGCGTGGAGCCCTTTGCCCAGCGGCGCGAGCAGCTCCAAGCGCTGCTCGCGCATGCTCCGGCGCCTGTTCATCTCACGCCGGCAACCCGAGACCCCGCCTTGGCCGGAGACTGGTTTCGCCGTTTCGAGGGCGCGGGCCTGGACGGGGTAGTCGCGAAGCTCGTGGATGGGCAGTACGAGCCGAACAAACGCGTCATGCTGAAGGTCAAGCACGAGCGCGACTGCGATTGCGTGGTGGCGGGCTTTCGCTGGCAAAAGGACGGCGAAGCGACGGAGGTCGGTTCCCTGCTGCTGGGGCTTTGGAACGAAACCGGCCTCCAGCATGTGGGCGTGTGCGCCAGCTTCACCAGGGAAAAACGCCGCGAGCTGGTCGGGCTGCTCCAGCCCTACCGCCAGGACGCCCTTCGCGACCACCCCTGGCGCCACTGGGCCGAGCAGGGAGCGGGGACCGCCGACCAGCGCATGCCCGGCGGACAAAGCCGATGGTCGGCAGGCAAAGACCTGTCCTGGGAGCCGCTGCGGCCGGAGCTGGTCGTGGAAGTGGCCTACGAGCATATGCAGGGCGCGCGCTTTCGCCACCTGGCGCACTTTCGCCGCTGGCGCCCCGACAAGCCGCCGGGCGACTGCACCTACGCGCAGCTGGAGGTCGTCCCCGCGCAGGAGCTGATGACCATCTTTCCCGCGAACCACTAGCCCGGCCCGCTCGGTGCCACGCGAGGGCGTCGGGCCCGAGTTGCTGCCCCCGAGTCGCCCCCAGTCCCTGATAATCGCCTGCGGGGTCGCCCAATGGGTCGTTTCCTGGTTGGCCCTCTGGGTCGCCCGCTAATCGCTCCCCGGGTCGCCCGCCGGGTCACCTTTGGCCGCGCGCCACGCCCGCGTCGGGTCGTCGTCCGGGTCGGGAGCCTCCTGCGGGGGCCGCAGCGGCTCGGGAACGTGGCGGAGGTTCACGCGCACCCGCGTCCAGATCGAGGATGCGCCGCGCATCCGGTCAACCAGCACGTCATCCACCGCAAGCAGCGCGGCTGCTTCGGCGTGCTTCCGCTTCCAGCGCTCGAGCCCGGCCAGCGCCGCTTCCCGGTCGGGCGAGTTGGCGATGGTCAGCAGCGGCATCCTGCTGCGGGGTTTCGCTGGCGCTGCCTTTGCGGCCCGCTTGGCCGCTGGGCGGGCGCGCGAAGGCGCAACCCGCGGCGCTTCCCCTTCCATCTTGCGGAAGTGCGGCGGCCAGGGCGCGTCGCCCAGCCCGCCGGCCTCGTCTCTGGCGGCCATCTCGAGCAGGCCTTCGAGCGTGCCGGCGGCCTCGTCCATCGCCGCATGCGGGTCGCCAATGGCGGCAAAGCGTGCCGGCATGGTCGCTACCGTGAAGTCGGCCGGCTCGCAGGCGGGCACCTCCTCCCAGCCAAGCGGCGCCGACACCCGCGCGTCCGGCAAGGGCCGTATCGAGTACCCTGCGCAGGTGGTGCGATCCTTGGCGTTCTGGTTGTAGTCCAGAAACACGCCGTGGCGCTCTTCCTTCCACCATTTCGAGCTGGCCAGCCGGGGCGCGCGCCGCTCCACCGCGCGCGACAACGCCAGGGCCGCGCGGCGCACCTGGTCAAAGCTCCACTCCGGCGCGATCCGGACGTTGACGTGCATGCCGCGCGAGCCGCTGGTTTTCGGCCAGCCGCGCAGGCCCACCTCGGCCAGCAGCGCCTGCACTTCAAGCGCAACCTGGCGCACGTCTTCCCAGCCGACCCCCGGCCCGGGGTCCAGGTCGACGCGCAGCTCATCCGGGTGGTCCAGGTCGCCCGCGCGCACCGGGTGCGGGTGCAGCTCAAAGGAGCCAAGGTTGACCGCCCACGCGATGCCGGCTGCGTCGTCGAGCACCACCTCCTCGGCCGTGCGGCCTGAAGGAAAAGCAAGCGTCACGGCGCGGAGCCAGGGAGGCCGGTCCGCCGGCGCGCGCTTCTGGTAAAAAGGCTCCGCGTCGGCGCCGTGGACAAAGCGCTTCAACACCAGCGGCCGGTCGCGCACCCCGCGCACCGCGCCCGGCGCGACCGCCAGGTAGTAGCGCACCAGGTCAAGTTTTGAGAGCTGGACGTCCTTGCGAAAGTAAAGCTTGCCCGGGTGCGTGACCCGAACCTCGCGGCCCCCGATCGAGAGCACCTCGGCTGCTTCGTCTTTGCTCACGCAAGCAGCCTACACCCCCGGGCGGCGAGGGTCGCCTCTGGCATGATGAAAGCGGCGGCACGCCCCCAATGGCAAAACAGACGACGACAAACAGCGCGCCGCACTTCAGCCCCGGAGCTCTCACCTTTCTGCGCGGGCTGGCCCGGCACAACGACCGGGACTGGTTCGCGGAGCGCAAAGCGGTCTATGAGCGCGAGCTCAAGGCGCCCATGCTGGCCGTGGTCGAGGCGGTCAACGAGGCGCTTGCGCGCTTTGCCCCGGAGCACGTGCGCCCCCCGCACAAAGCCATGATGCGCATCTACCGCGACATCCGCTTTTCGCCGAACAAGAACCCGTACAAAACGCACGTTGCGGCCTGGTGGGCGCGCGCGGGTTTGGAAAAGACCACCGGCGCGGGCTTTTACCTCCAGATCGCGGCCGGGGAGGTGCTGATCGCGGGCGGCTGCTACATGCCCAGCCGCGATCAACTGCTCGCGATCCGGCGGCACCTGCTGGAGCACCACGGCCGCATGCGCAGGCTTGCCGGCGAAAAAAAGTTGTTGCGGCTGAGCGAGCCGATCGACGGCCAAAAGCTCACGCGCGCGCCCAAGGGCTTTCCCCCGGAGCACCCTGCCCTGGACCTGCTGGTTTGCCGGCAGTGGGGCGTCAGCGCCACCCTGCCGTCCGCGGTGGCGCTTGAGCCGGCTCTTGTCCGCGCTGTGGTCGAGCGCTTCCAGGCGATGGGCCCGCTGGTCCGGTTCCTGAACGAGCCGCTCGTCCCCCGCTCTGTCTTTCCCGGGCTTTAAGGGCCCCTACTGCCCGAAGGGCTTCGCGCCCGCGTTCCGCAGCGCATTGCCGATGTTTGGCGTTCCCCACCCGGTCACGTCATCCCAGCCGGGCGTGATCAGCAGGGACAGGTCGGTCCCAAAGGAAATCACGTCATAGGAGTACCCGTAGATGTAGTCGTAATTGAGCTCGATCCCGGTGGTGAACGCGGAAGCGCCAAACAGCGGCGGCACAAAGGCGCCCGGGCCGTACTGTGTTGTGCCGGCGGCGGTTGTGGCCGTCCCCGTCACGTTATCCGGTCCCATGACCGGCAGCACGTCCGTGAGAAAGGCCCCCTGATCCCGCGCAAGCCGCGGCGCCGCCTGCCCCAGCGAGCCGCCCGCGTACTGGTCCGCAATG
>CALMAN010000084.1:14520-20548 GCA_937859835.1 uncultured Acidipila sp.
ATGGCCCAAAGCCCCGAAAAGATCGCGGTCGCCAGCCCGGTACCGCCCGAGCGCTGTGCCGGCGTGAACGGGTCGGCCAGGGCCGCAACATCCGGCAGGAGGCGGCTGTTGCCGGCGAGGCTGGCCTGGTAGGCAGGCTTGGGGAAGTACGCGCTGGCGCCCCCGCCCGAGCCGAAATCAAAAAACGCCGCCGGCGGAACATATACCCGGTCCAGGATCTGGTCGTACACCCCTGCATCGCTGCTGCCCCACCCGGTTACAAAGGTCGCGTCCCCTGTTGGCGACAGGGCCACCGAGGTGCCGCCGATCGCGGTCGCATACGGCGAATCGGCAGGAGCACTGACCTGCGTGGGGCTAAAGGTATAACTCACGCCGCTGCCCACATAGGCTGACCGGGGGGCAGAATAGTCGCCCTGGTCGCCGCTGGGGAAGTGCATGGAAATGCCTACGGCCGCCCCAAGCTCGATGATCTCGTTCCATACCTGCGACGAAGCGAAGCCTTCGGCCGATTCAGCCTGCGCAAAGGTGCCCGCGACCACGTTGCCCAGGTGGGCCGCGACCGCGTACAGGGTCGCTTCCTGCAGGTCCTGCGAGGCCGCCGAGTACGCCTGCACGACCGCTATGCCGGCTCCGGGCGCAATGGCATGCGCCCACTCCACGCCCAGGTCCGATTCCTGGAGCCAGTTCGAGAAAACGTCGCCGCCGGTCGTGTTCAGCCCCTGGTCGGTCGCCCCGAACGGGTTGTACTCCTGGAAGTTGGCGGGGCCCAGCGCGGGCAGGCCGAACTCCGTGTTGAAGGCGTTTGCGTCCGCCAGGATCTGGGGCTCGAGGAACGCGTCGACAAAGACCACGGTCTGCCCGGCCCCGGTATAGCCCATGGCCTGCGCGATATCGGCGCCGTAGAAGCCCTGCACCTGCGCCGGAGTGTAGCCGCACGGGGGCTGGAAGCGATTTGAACCCAGGGTGTTTGGCCCATACACAAGCCCGCTAAAGGTGGCTTGCACGTCCGGGAACGGGCCGTAGTTGGAAAGCACGATTGCGCCCGACACGGTTTCCGTGACCGGGTAGTTGAAACACTGGCTGGCCGCATCGCTCGTGGCATCCGCGCTCGATGCCCCCCGATGCGGGGCCCGGACCAGCGTGGGTGCGGGCGCGAGACTGTTGAGCCCGGCCAGGTGCTGCACCAGCCCGGCAGCGGCCCCGCGGAGCAGCGGCTGGCTTGCCGTGGTGCGGACCAGCACGCCATTGACACGGTAGCGGTTCACCTCCGTGCCAAACGCGCTTTCCACATCCGCGCTCCTGCCGGTAAACCGGACCGCAAGGTTGAAGGGGTCGACCGA
The DNA here is from genome assembly GCA_937859835.1 of uncultured Acidipila sp. Lineage (GTDB taxonomy): Bacteria > Acidobacteriota > Terriglobia > Terriglobales > Acidobacteriaceae > EB88. Next base: position 15,861 of record CALMAN010000084.1, read on the forward strand.
GGCGACGGCAAGATGGTGTGCCTCGAGCTCGGCACGCACGGCGGCCACTTCGGCCGCGGTCGGCAGGTAGCTCCCGAAGTCAGCCGCGGTCATCCACTTGTGGTAGGTGGGCGAGCCCGGGCTGTACAGCGCCGCCACCCGCGCATCCAGCTCGGCCCGGTTGTGCAGGGCGAGCCAGGCGGTCAGCCGCAAGGGGGTTTCCGGGCTTTCCTCGCCGAGGCTCGTGCCTCCCTGGAGGATGGCCGGCGCAACCTGGGCATCGCGGGCCTGCGCCCGGGAAGCGCTGGCGCCGGCAACAAGGAGCCCGGCAACGGCGCAGGCTGCGGAAAACGCTGGGGCGGGAAGGCGCATGGGAGCTCCTGCATCCTGGTGGTTGCGGCCGTAAGCGAAGCGGGGATCATCGACGGCACTTCCCCCCGCGTGGAAGCGCATTGCACAGGCAAAGCAGGGCTTGCCGCGCGCAGCGAGCATACAGCAGGACCGGGTGGCTGGTCGAGCTAGGCTACGTCCGAGCTGTGCACGGCTCTGCCCACGTGCGCAGGCTGCGAGGGTCCGGGCGCGGCGACCGCTGCTTTCAACGCTTGCGACCGCAGGTCGAGGCTGTGCCTTTGCTTCCATAACTCGGCGTTCAGCTCCGCCCCGACCAGGATGGAAACCGAGCTCATGTACAGCCAGAGCATCAGGATGATGATGGCTCCCAGCGAGCCGTAGGTGGCGTTGTAATTCGAAAAGTGGCCGATGTAAACATCAAGGCCCAGGGAACCAAGAAACCAGATCGCCACGGCCAGGGTAGCCCCGGGCAGCAGGCCGCGGAAGTGCACCCTGCGATTGGGCCCGAAGTAGTAAAGCAGCATGACGTTGGCGACAAAGCATGCAAACATCAGCAGCAGCCGGACGGGCGGCCACATCCTGGTGAAAACAGCCGAGATCGGCAGGATGTTTGAAAGAAAGTGGATAACCGGCGGACCGGCAAGCACCAGCAGCAGCGAAACCACGGCCAGCCCGCCGCAAACAAAGGTGAGCAGCAGTGCCTGCACCCGGTCGCGCCACCAGGGCCGCTCGATCTTGACGTCGTAAGCAATGTTCAGGGCCTCGATCAGCGCGGAAAAGGAGCCCGAAGCAGTCCACACATAACTGAGCAGGCCGATCGACAGGATGCGCGCCGGGTGTGCCGTAAGAATCGACGCGATCAGGGTCTTCACAAACGACATCGCGTCGGGCGGGGCCAGCAGCGACATCATGTCCAGCAGCTGTTGAAACAGGTTTGGCACCGGAAGCGCGCTGAGCAGGGCGGAAGCCACCAGCAGCAGCGGCACCAGCGACATCAGCAGAAAAAAAGCCACCGCGGCGCCGATGGTCAGCGCCCGGGTGCGCAGAATTTCATGGAAGATCACAACGCATAAATGAGAAACCGTTCCGTATGCGGCAGATGCTTTTCCTGCTTGTGCCGATGTGCTTTGCGCCATACTTGTTTCCCCTTACCCATGGCTGCCGGGAGGCGACTCGGTGGTAGCCGTTCGCGATTATAGATGGAGGGGTGTAAGAAAGCAGCAAAGTCGCGCGCCCCGAGCGAACGGGGAGCGCACTCGGGAGGACTCAGCGCGGATTCGTTCTGTAAACAGGAAGAGGCTCTTTCCGCTTGCTAGCATCCGGGTGTCTCAGGTTCAATGCGATCAGCCGTTTACCTTCGCGGCGGTTCGTGGAACGCGCATACATTTTCTGTCGGGGTACCCGCCTTGCTGAACATCGGCGTAACCATTCGAAACTTTCGCCTCGAGCGTGGCTTGTCGCAAGGGGACATCGAAAAGCGTACCGGCCTGCTCCGCTGCTATCTTTCCCGGGTAGAAAACGGGCACACCGTGCCTTCGCTCGAAACCCTGACCAAGATCGCGCAAGCACTGGAAGTTTCGCTGGCGCGCTTTTTTGCCGAAGGCAGCAGCGAGGCTGAGGCTCCCGAGGAAAAGGTTTCTGACGAGGAGCTGCGTTTCCTGACCCAGATGCGCCGCTACGCAACCAACCTGAACGACAGCGACCGCAAACTGCTGCTGGCCATGGTCAAAAAGTTTGCCGGGGTGACGGCCCCCGCGCTTCCATAAGCGTCCCCCTCAGCCGGGCCGCCCGGCCGCTGCGTAGAAGGCGTGGATCGCCGCGCCGAGCAGCAGCAGCACGAGCACTTCGCCACCAATGGCCAGGTTGCGCCGGGTGCGGAACAGCGACCCCGGCGTCCCGATGCGGGGAACCATCGGCAAGCCAAGCAGCAGCCCGGCGAGAAAACCGCCGAGGTGCGCCGAGTTGTCGATGCGCAGCGCAAAATGGCTTACATCAATGCCGGCCGCGAGCACGAAGTTGAGCACCGCGAACCAGATCACGCTTTTGCGCAGCGCTTTTCGCTCAAGCAGTGGAATCGGGAGGTAGCGCGAGCCCAGGAGGATGATCAGCACGCCCGCCAGCCCAAAGATCGCGCCCGACGCCCCGGCGCCCACAATGGCGTCCGCGCCATTCTCGGCGAGCCCCGGGTGGGTGGCAATGCTCAGAAGGTTGCCGGCAAAGCCGGTCAGCAGGTAGGCCCCGAGCAGCCCGCCCACGCCCAGCAAAGGTTCGCCCAGCAGCCCCAGGTTCCACAGGCACCACATATTGGTCCCCAGGTGCAAAAAGCCGATGTGCACAAACATGGCCGTCACCAGCCGCCACCACTCACCATAGAGGAGCACGCACGCGCCGCAATCGGCGCCCCAGTGCAGCAGCTGCTCGGGTTGCGGTGCCACCGGCGATACCCCGCTCAGCGCCATCAGCAGAAACACGCCGCAGTTGATCCCGAGCAGCAGGTAGGTGCCCGGTGCCGCCGCCCAACTCCGTCCCGGGCGCGGCCTCGCCACCGGCTCCGGCGCGAGCACCCCGGCGATGCCCTCGCCGTAGCTGCGTTCGCCGGCGTGCACGGGCAGCGGCTCCATCTCCGGCACTGCACCCGCTTCGCGCTCCGTCGCCATGCTTCTACCGTAGCGGCTCGCCGCATCGGGGGCAAATTACGACGGAGTGGGCCCATGTGACAAGCCGGCCGGTGCTTCGTACAATCAACAGCGATCAGGCTTCCCGGGAGGAGGGGCGGCTCTTGGACGGTTGGAAGCCGGTACGGCGCGCCCTGCTGAGCGTGACAGATAAGGAAGGCCTCGTGCCGCTTGCCCAGGGCCTGGCGGCGCATGCGGTGGAGCTTGTGTCGACGGGCGGCACGGCGCGCGCCCTGCGCGAGGCCGGCCTCCCCGTGCGCGACATCGATGCGCTGACCGGCTTTCCGGAGATGCTCGACGGGCGCGTTAAGACCCTGCACCCCCGCGTCCACGGCGGCATCCTCCATGTGCGGTCCAACCCCGCGCACCGGGACGCGGTGGCCGCCCACGGGATCGAACCCATCGACATGGTGGTCGTCAACCTGTACGCCTTTGAGAAAACGGCTGCCCGCGCGGGGGTTCCCTTTGGCGAGCTGATTGAGAACATCGACATCGGCGGCCCGTCCATGCTGCGCTCCGCCGCTAAAAACTTCGAGGATGTTGCCGTCGTGACCCGCCCTGAAGAGTACCCGGCGCTGCTGGCCGAGCTCCAGGCGCACGCCGGGCAGCTAAGCCGCGCGACCCGCTGGCGCCTGGCCCGGCAGGCCTTCAGCACCACGGCTGCCTACGATGTGGCCATCGCGGACGCGCTCGACCGCATCGCCGGGGGAAGCGAAGACGCTGAGCCGCCCGCGCCGGAAGCGCCTTTTGCGAGTGCGACGCCGTCCGCGCTCCCCCCAACCCTCCGCATCGTCCTGCCCCTGAGCGCCCTCCTGCGCTACGGAGAAAACCCTCACCAGCGGGCCGCCCTGTACAGCCGGGGCACGGGCGGCGTTGCCGGTGCCTCCCAGCTGCAAGGGAAAGAGCTTTCCTTTAACAACCTGGTGGACCTCGACGCCTGCTGGGAGCTCGCGCGGGAGTTCGTGACGCCCGAGGGCGGCGCTTCCCCGGCGGCGGTCGCCATCATCAAACACACCAACCCTTGCGGCGCAGCCACCGGCGCTTCCGTGCTCCAGGCCTACGGCAAAGCGCTGGCCGCCGATCCGGTGTCCGCCTTTGGCGGGGTCATCGGGGTCAATCAAGTGATCGACGAAGCGGCGGCAGCCGAGATGGCGAAGCTGTTTGTTGAGGCCATCATCGCGCCCGGCTACACGCCCGGCGCCCGCGAGCGCTTCCAGGCGAAAAAGAACCTGCGCCTGCTCGAGATGGGCGGCGACGCGGACGGGATGGTGCTCAAGCAGATTTCCGGGGGCTTGCTGCTGCAGGACGCGGACCGCGCCCCGCTTCGCGCCGCAGAGCTCCAAGCCGTCACGGCACGCAAGCCAAGCGAAGCGGAAGCCGAAGCGCTGCTGTTTGCCTGGCGCATCTGCAAGCACGTCAAGTCAAACGCCATCGTCTACGCCCGCGACGGCCAAACGGTCGGCATCGGGGCCGGGCAGATGAGCCGCGTGGACGCCGCGCGCTTCGGCGCTCAAAAAGCCGCGCTGCCGCTGGCCGGCACGGTGGCCGCGTCCGACGCTTTTTTCCCTTTTCCCGACGGGCTTGAAGTGGTCGCGCAGGCAGGGGCCACGGCGGTGATCCAGCCGGGCGGCTCGGTCCGCGACGCCGAGGTGATCGCCGCGGCCGACCGGCTCGGCGTAGCCA
>CALMAN010000085.1 GCA_937859835.1 uncultured Acidipila sp.
CCCCCGCAGCTGGCCACCTCCGCCGCCGCGGTCCCGCCCGGCAGCGGCTGGCTGCACGAGCTGAAGCTGGACGGCTATCGCGTGCAGCTGCATGTGCGCGCCAAGGCGAAAGGCAAGCGGGACGTCGCGCTGTTTACCCGCAAGGGCCTGGACTGGACCTACCGCATGAAAACCGTGGCCCATGCGGCTGGGAAGCTGCCAGTGGACCAGGCGGTGCTGGACGGGGAAGTGGTGGTGCTCGACGAAGCGGGCAAAACCAGCTTCAGCAAACTGCAGGCAGCCTTTGAGCAGGGCGAAGCGGCCACGCTGCAGTTTTTCGCTTTCGACCTGCTCCACCTCGATGGCCGCAACCTGCGGGGGCTGCCGCTGCGTATCCGCAAGCAGCTGCTGGAGCCCCTGATTGAGGGAGCCGGCGATCCGCTGCTGGGCTACAGCGCGCATCTCCAGCTGGCTGCCGATCAGGTCTTTGCGCATGCCTGTGCCCTGGGGGCCGAGGGCATTCTTTCCAAGGCGGTCGAGTCACGGTACGTGAGTGGCCGCTCGGATAGCTGGCTGAAACTGAAGTGCACCCACCGGCAGGACTTTGTCATCGCCGGCTTTACGCCGCCCGGGGACGGCGGCTCCGGCATTGGCTCGCTCGTGCTGGGCTACTACGAGGGGGAAAAGCTGATCCACTGCGGCCGCTGCGGCACAGGCTTCAGCCAGGCATCGGCCCGGGAGGTGCGCAAGCAACTGGAGCCCCTGCGGACGGCGAAGCCTGCCTACCATAGCCCGCTTGCGCGCGAAGCGAAAAAGGACGCGATCTGGCTGCGGCCGGAGCTGGTGTGCGAGGTGCAGTTTGCCACCTGGACTGCCGACGGTGCGGTCCGGCATGCGTCCTTCCAGGGCATGCGCCTGGACAAGCCGGCACGGGAAGTGAGAAAGGAAACGCCGGTGCTTCCGGCGGCTGCCCCCAAGCAGGAGCACGAGCACGAGCAGGAGCCGGAGCAAGACCAGGAGCAGGACCAGGAAAAGAACCAGAAACGCGCCGTGGTTCCCGCTTCCGCCGCGGCGCCGGGCGCAAAGGGGAAAGCGCCGCGCCTGACCCACCCGGACAAGATCGTCGATACCGCGACCGCGCTCACCAAGCAGCAGCTCGCCGCGTTTTTCGAAGCCGTGGCGCCCGCGATGCTGCCGCACCTGGCTAACCGGCCACTTTCGATTGTGCGCTGCCCGGCCGGCAGCACCGCCCAGTGCTTTTTTCAGAAGCACGTCAAGGCGGGTTTGCCGTCCAGCGTGGGATCGATCGAGGTGCCGGACCGCGACGACCCGGCGCGCACCGAGCCTTATATTGAAGTGGATTCCGCGGCCGCCCTGCTCGGCCTGGCCCAGCTGGGAGTTTTGGAACTGCACCCTTGGGGTTCGCAGGCCAACGCGCTTGAGCAGCCGGACCGCCTCATCTTCGACCTGGATCCGGACGAGTCGCTGCCCTGGAGCACGGTTGTCGCGAGCGCCGAGGCGATCCGGTCTTTTCTGCGAGACCTGCAGCTTGAGAGCTTTGTAAAAACCACCGGAGGCAAGGGACTGCACATTGTTGTCGCCATTCAGCCTTCGGCCGAGTGGCCTGAGATACGCCTGTTTTCGCGCGGGATCGCTGCCGCGATTGAAAGCACAGACCCCAAGCTTTACCTGATCAAGATGACCAAGGCCGCGCGGAAGGGCCGTATCTTCGTGGACTGGATGCGGAACGAGCGGGGCGCTACCGCCGTCGCTCCCTGGTCGCCGCGCGCCCGCGCGGGCATGCGCGTTGCGGTGCCGCTTGACTGGGACGAGCTGGCGGCCGGGCAGCCAGACTGCGCGGTGGCCAACTTCGACCAGTGGCGCAGCCGGATTGAGCCGAAAAACAATCCTTGGGCCGCCATGCGTCCGCAACCTTTGCTGCCGGAAGTGCTCCGGACCGTTTTGGAGACGAGCGCTGCTGCCGAAAGGCTTCTGCGGCGTCGCGGCTAGCGCACGGGGTGGTCCTTCGCAGGCGACGCTGCTGCCCCCACGCCCGGTACGGCTCCCCGCCAGGAAAGCTCACTTCAGGTACGCTGCGTCTCCCGACGAGAAAACAGGTCCTGCGGGAAAAGCCGGCGGTAATGCTTCTCCGGCCTTCTCCCGCTCCCATTGCAGACGCGCACTGTGTCACGCAGCCCGCGAAGTGCTCTAGGCTTTGGCTGCCTGCGCGACCGCCGGCTCGAACTGGCCCAGCAGCTCCGGCAGCGTTGCCTGGCCTCTGTCGACGGCCGCGGTTCCTCCGGCCAGCACCACCGAAACGTCCGTGATCCCGATAAAGCCAAGAATCTGCTTCAGGTAGCTGGTTGCGACGTTGTAGCTTTCGGCATGGGCGCCGGGCGTGTACAGCCCTCCGGAAGCCAGAAGGATGGTCGCCTTCTTGCCTTTCACCAGCCCCTCGTAGTTTGGGGTGACCGTGACGCCGATGCGCACAATGTGGTCGATGTACGCCTTCAGGATGGCGGGGATGGAAAAGTTGTACATGGCGGTGCCAATCACGATGTGATCGGCGGCCAGCAGCTCGGCGGTCAGCTCGTTTGAAATCTGAAGCGCCTCTTTCATCTCAGGGGAGTGCTGTTCGGCGGGGGTGTAGGCGCCGGCGATCCAGGGAAGGTCCACAAACGGCAGCTGTGTCTTCATCAGGTCGCGCACCACGACGGTGCCGCCGTACTGCGCTTTCCAATCTTCGATGAATTTGGCGGCAAGATTGCGCGAAACAGAGCGGTCGCCCCGCGGGCTGGACTGGATGGCAAGAAGGGTAGGCATAGTTGACCTCATGGTTGGGTTAGAAGAAGTAAGAAGACTGGCGCGCTCTGCTGGGAGCGGCCGCTGACCGGAACGGATGGAATGGTTGACGGAAAGATCCCGCGCGAAAGTCCACAAACGCGGGCAAAGACAAGTACCCCCTTGTTCAACACCTGACGGTTTTACTACAGATGTTGAACACCAGTGAAGCACAACCCATGTTGCGAAAGCAACACTTGTAGTCGATAGGGTACAGTGGGTCCATGACGCCCACCTCAACGAGCCCCGAGTACATCGACCCACGGGTGCGCCGTACGCGCCAGATGCTTGAGCGCGCGCTTGAGGAGCTGCTGGCACAGCAAACCTTTGAAAAGATCTCGGTGGGCGACATCGCGGAAACGGCAACGCTGAACCGCGCTACGTTTTATGGGCATTTTGTCGACAAGTTCCAGCTCCTGGAAGCGCTGGTGGCTTCGCGATTTCAGGAGCTTCTCCGCAAGCGTGCCATCGCGTTTGACGGTACCTGCCCTTCAGCCGTTTACCCCATTGCGCTCGCCGTCTGCGACTTTCTGGCCGACATGCCGTTTTGCACAAGGCAACGAGGGATGGAGCAGCACCTGGAGGCGGCCATGGTCTCGATTGTGCGCGGGATGCTTGCCGAAGGTTTGAGGCGCCACCCGCCGGGCAGCGCACTCCCCCCTGAGATCGTGAGCGGGGCGCTGGCTGGCGCAATCTACGGCGCTGCGAAGGCGTGGCTTCAGGGGCCCGAGCGGTCAAGCGCGGAAGACGCGGCCAACGCCATCACGGGGTTGATCCGCCCGATGATGACCTAAGCCGGCGGGGTCCGGCCCGCTACCACGCGCTGAGTGCCGCCTGCGCTGCCCGGTAGCCGCACATGCCATGCACTCCGGCGCCCGGCGGCGTGGACGAGGAGCACAGGTACAGACGCGGGTCGGGTGTCCGGTAGGTGCGCAGGGTTGGCCGCAGGAGCAGCTGGGCTACATCCATCGCCCCTCCACTGATATCGCCACCGAGCAGGTTCGCATCCATGGCTTCGAGCCGGCCCGGGCCGGAGATGCTGCGCGCAAGCACGCACTCCCGGAAGCCCGGCGCGAACCGTTCCAGTTGTGTCTCGATCTCCGCGGTTGCGTCGTGGGTCGAGGCCCAGGGCAGGTGGCAGTACACCCAGGCGATGTGCTTGCCGTCGGGAGCGCGGGTCGGATCGGCCAGGGTCGGTTGCGCCACCAGCACAAAGGGGCGCTTCGGGCAGCTCCCGCGCAGACTGGTTCGCTCGCTCCGGGTGATCTCGCCGAGCGTGCCGCCCACGTGGACCGTGCTCGCCCGTTTGCACGCCGGCGCCGTCCAGGGGATGGGCTCGCGCAGCGCGTAATCGATTTTGAAGGCAGCTGGGCCTGGCCGGAACCGCTCGAGTTTGCTGCGGAAGCGTTGCGGCAGCCGGTCTCCGGCAAGCCCAACTAGTTGTGCCGGACGCACATCGCAGAGCACGATCGCGTCCTCGGGATGGGGGCCAAACACATCGAGGGAATCGACCGGCGCGTTTGTGTGTACCACCCCACCGCGAGCCGCCAGCAAGCCCAGCAAAGCCCGGGGGATACTGCCGGAGCCGCCGCGCGGAATGGGCCAACCCACAGCGTGCGCCGCCGCACCCAGAACCAGTGCAATGGCAGACGAAAACGGTGCATCGAGCGACAAAAATGAGTGGGCCGCCAGCCCCGCAAACAGCGCCCGCGCCCGTTCTGTCTTGAAGCAAACCGACGCGAGCAGGCGTGCCGGCTGCGCCGCCAGCGCCCCGAAGCGTGCCAGCAGCCAGGGGTGCCGGGGCAGATGGGGCAATGGCCCGAGCAACTCCGGGGCGAGGGTATCCCAGTGTTCAACGAGCGGGCCGACCAGACCGCGCCAGGCGGCCCCGTCCACGCCGAGCTCCGCGACTGCGTCGTCCAGGTTGCGCTCCAGCGTAACCGCGGTCTCATCGTCCAGCGGGTGCGCAAGGGGTGCTGGGTGGTGCACCCATTGCAGGCCGTGCTCGTGGAGCGGCAGGGTGCGGAAAAAGGGAGAGCCCGCGGCCAGCGGGTGCACAGCCGAGCCGAAATCATGGACAA
>CALMAN010000086.1:0-22508 GCA_937859835.1 uncultured Acidipila sp.
CCGGTCCACGTAGAACGACTGCGGCAGCAGGTCGACCCCCCCATACTGCTGGCTGATCGCGTCGCCGCCAACCAGCACCGGGTAGTTGATATGGAGCTTGGCGGCGGCCTTCAGGATTTCCGCCGTTTCCTGGCTTGCTGCCCCCTTGTTGCTTGCGTCGAGCTGATCGGAGGACACGCCCAGGATTTCAAACCCCTGCCCCGCGTACTTGGTCTTCAGGGCGGTCAACCACGGGATTTCGTACTTGCACGGCCCGCACCAGGTCGCCCAAAAATTGACCAGGACCGGTCGCCCCTTGTAGCTGGCCAGCGAAACCGCCTTGCCTTCCGTGTCGCGCAGCTCGAAGTTCGGCGCCGGTTTGCCCAGCAGAACGTTTGGCGGCATCGCCGCGTCGTTGGCGCCGGGCGCGGGCGTTGCCGCGCCGTCCGGAGTAAGCACCAACTGTTGGCCACGCGGGGTCACGGCGGCGACCCGCTCCATCTGCCGCACATGGTAGTTACTCACGCCTGCCCAGATGATCAGCCCGAAGGCGACCAGAATCATAACAATGACGACGCTTCTCCGAATCACCGCTGCCCCTTGCTTCTAGCTGTTGTCTGCTGCCTGCTTCCGGCTCTAGGGACATTCTAGAAGCAGCCGCCGCTTGCACCCGGTCGCGGCGGGTGGTCTGATGAAAGACAGCGTGGCTCCGAGCACACCATCGGCGTTGGTTCGCACCGAAGCCGCAGCCTTGCTGGCACTGGCTGATCGCTTGGAAGGTACGATGGCAGCGCCGTTCGAGCAGGCTGTGGGTCTTTTGCTTGCCTGCGGCGAGGCGCGCGGCCGGGTTGTGGTTACCGGCATGGGAAAGAGCGGCATCATCGCGCAAAAGGTCGCGGCAACCCTCTCCTCGACCGGCAGCCCGGCCTTGTTTCTTCACCCGGCCGAGGCGGTGCACGGCGACATCGGCATGCTTGCCCCCGGGGATGTGGTTCTTGCGCTTTCGGCCAGCGGCGAAACCGAGGAGCTGCTCCGGCTGCTCGCAACCATCAAGCGCGTGGGCGACGCGCTGATCACGTTTTGCTGCGACACCCAGTCGACCCTGGCTCGCGCCAGCGATGTAGCGCTCGACTGCGGCGTCGGCAAGCAGGGTGTTCCTGAGGGGGAGGCCTGCGGTCTCGCGCCTACGGCCTCCACCACCGCCATGCTCGCGCTCGGCGACGCGCTGGCCATCGCGGTGTCTCTCCGCAAGGGCTTTCGCGCGGAAGACTTTGCCCGGCTGCACCCCGGCGGCCGGCTGGGTAAGCAGCTGGCGCCGGTACGCGAGCTCATGCACACCGGCGGGCGCGTGCCGCGGGTCGGCCTCGGCACGCCCATGGGTGAGGTGATTGATGAAATGACCCGCAAAGGCCTGGGCATGACGGTTGTGCTCGATGAAAGCGGCCAGCTGGCCGGGGTGGTGAGCGACGGCGACCTGCGCCGGCTGCTGATGGCGCATGGGCACAACGCGCTCACGCTGTGCGCGAGCGATGTGATGCACCGGGAGCCGCACACCATCGCGGGCGAAGAACTGGCGGTGCGCGCGCACGCCGAGCTGGAAGCGCACCGCATCACCTCGCTTGTCGTCCAAAGCCGCAACGGGGAGGTCGAGGGGGTCCTCCACCTCCATGCCCTGTGGGGCACAGGGCTGGTCTAAGTTCCCCGGGCAGAAAAGCAGCTCTTTTTTGTCGCTCCGAAGCCTCCTCCGTTCCCAGAATGGGAACCGAAACCATTTTGGTCTGAACACCGCACAATAGTTTGCCGATAGGGTGTGCACTGTCGGTGTTTCAAGGAGACGTCATGGCAGCTTATGTTTCGAGCTTTTTTACGTATTCCGACGTGTGGTTGGACAACGGCTCCGACGCCGCGCACCCTCGCTCTCTTCCGCAGCCCAGGCCAACGGAGGTCGAGCAGATGCAGCAGCTCGCGGTCGGGGGCAGCAGCGTGAGCCAGATCGCGGCAACCCTTGCTGTTCCGCAGTCTGAGGTGCTTTCGGACCTCCATCTGCCGGGGCAAGGGTCCGACGCGGATCCGGTTCCGTCGATCGACCTCAGGGCGTAGCGGAGCGGGCGGGCAGAGCGGGGCCGTTTAGAATGCGAGGACGGGTCCGGGCTCCAGAAGCGGACTTGCTGCGGGCTTTTGGAAAGGCGCGTCCCTCCCATGCATCGCTGGTCCAGTCTGTTCGTCCCCACTCTGCGCGAAGTGCCATCGGACGCCGAGGTCGCTAGCCACAAGTTCCTCCTCCGCGCCGGCTATGTGCGCCAGATGGGAGCGGGGCTGTACTCGTTTCTGCTTCTTGGGCAGCGCTCGCTCAACAAGATCACGGCGATCGTGCGCGACGAGATGGACCGGATCGGGCAGGAGTTCCTGCTGCCTGCCCTGCTGCCGGCCGAGCTGTGGCAGCAGAGCGGGCGCTGGACCACCATGGGCGAGAACATGTTTCGCCTCAAGGATAGGAAAGGCGCTGACCTGTGCCTCGGCATGACGCACGAAGAGGTCATGACGGACATCGCCCGCAGGGAGCTGCGGAGCTACAAGCAGCTGCCGCAGATCTGGTACCAGATACAAACCAAGTTTCGCGATGAGCCGCGACCGAAATCGGGCCTTCTGCGCGTGCGTCAGTTCCTGATGAAGGACAGCTACTCCTTTGACATGGATGAGGATGGGCTCGACCGCAGCTACGCGCTCCATGACGCCGCGTACCGCGCAATTTTTACACGGTGCGGGCTCGAGTTCGTCGCCGTTGAGGCCGACTCCGGGGCCATGGGCGGCTCGCAGTCGCAGGAGTTCATGGTGTACACGGAGGCGGGCGAAGACCTGATTGCGAGCAGCGCCGTCACAGGCTACGCGGCCAATCTCGAGAAAGCGACCTCGCGCCTTGCCCCGGTCGAAGACCTCGCGCCCACCGGCGACGGCCTGCCCGAGCTGGTGCACACGCCAGGCAAGGCTGCGATCGCCGACGTTGCCGCGTTTTTCGCGATCTCGCCCGCGCAGGACATCAAGTGCGTCGCCTACATAGCGCACACGGAGGGAGCGAGCGGCACAGCAGGCGCCCAGCCGGTGGCGGCCTTTCTGCGCGGCGACCACATGGTGAACGAGACCAAGCTGCTCGGCGTCCTGGGCGCAGGGGAGCTGCGCACCATGAACGGCGACGAGCTGGAGCAATGGCTCGGTGGCCCGGCCGGCTACCTCGGTCCCCTCGGTCTCGAGCGCGCGCAGGCCCTCGGCGGACCCGGGCTGACGGTTGTTGTCGATCGGGCACTCGAAGGCCGCCGCAACCTGGTCTGCGGCGCGAACAGGCTCGACTACCACTACCGCAACGTGACCCCCGGCCGCGATTTCCGCTGGACTGTTCTGGCCGACATCCGCAACGCGCGCGAAGGGGAAGACGCCCCGGATGCGCCGCCGGGAACCGCAGCGCCCCTGCGCATCGGCAAGGCCGTTGAAATCGGCCACATCTTCAAGCTGGGCTACCGCTACGCCGAGGCGCTTGGCGCCCGCGTGCTCGACGCGAACGGGCGCGAGGTCACGCCCATCATGGGCTCTTACGGCATCGGCATCGAGCGCATCCTGACCGCCGCCATCGAGCAGGCCGCCGCCGGCGCGCCGGACGGCAACGGTCTCGCTCTTCCCCGCGCGATCGCGCCGTTTGAGGTCGTCATCACGGTGACCAACGTGCGCGACGCGGAACTGCTTGCTACCGGGGAGCAGCTCGCCCGGGAGCTCGAAGCGGCGGGAATCGACGTGCTGCTGGATGACCGGGATGAGCGGGCGGGCGTAAAGTTCAAGGATGCCGACCTGGTCGGGATTCCCTTGCGGGTGAACGTGGGAAAGAAGGTAGCCGAGGGGCAAGTCGAGGTGGTGGACCGTCGCGCGGGGAAGAGTGTGGATGTTGCTCTCGGCGAGCTGGTGACTCACCTGCAAAAACACTAGTTTTCCCTGGTTATCCTCGAGCGGCCTCCGCGCGTCCAACCCTCGCATCCCCCAGGCAGATTTTAAGCAAAGGCGGTTCGCGGTTTGCCCATCCGAGTCTCAGTCCCGCGCCCGGCTCTTTCAGCCACCCGGACACCTTTGTTTCGCCGGGTGCTCCTTGCGTCGCTGGCAGCGCTCCTCCTCGTCGGGCTTGCTGTGCTCGCGATCTTCGGCTACTACTACCACCGGTACGGCACTCTGGTAGACCAGCGGCTCCAAAGGCCGCTTTTTGCCAACACCGCGCAGATCTACGCCGCGGCGCGCCAGGTGCGGACCGGCCAGCGGTTGACTGCATCCATCGTTGCCAGTCAACTACGTGCCGCCGGGTACACCGACGATACCGCCCCGAACCGGTCGCCGCTCGGCACCTACGTCGCAAACCAGAACAGCATCACCATCCGTCCGGGCCCGCAAAGCTTCCACGCCCCGGAGGCCGCCACCATCACCTTTGAGGAAGGATCTGCCGGCGGTCCCACGCGCGTCGAGCAGATCACCGCCGAGGGCGGCCAACAGCTGGCCAGCTATGCGCTCGAACCCTTGCTGATCACGGGCCTTTCGGACGCAAGCCGTACCAAACGCCGCCTCATCACCTACCGCGAGCTGCCGCCGTACCTGGTGCCGGCCGTGACCTCGATTGAAGACCGGCGCTTCTTTTCGCATGGCGGCGTGGACTACATTCGCCTGCTGGGCGCCGCGCGCGCCGACCTCTTGCATCACGGCTACCACGGCTCTACCGAAGGCGGCTCGACGCTCACCATGCAACTGGCCCGCGGCTTTTTTCTCAGCCCCCAAAAGCACATCAAGCGCAAGCTGTCCGAGATCATGATCACCTGGCAGCTCGAACGACGCTTTACCAAGCAGCAGATCCTTGAGATGTACGCGAACGAAATCCCGCTCGGACAGGCCGGCTCCTTTGCCATCAATGGTTTTGGCGAAGCAGCGCAGGTTTACTTCGGCAAGGATGTTTCCAAGCTGAACCTGCCCGAGTGCGCACTGCTGGCGGGCATGATTCAAAGCCCCAGCCGGCTCAATCCGCTGCGGCATCCCGCTCACTCGATCGAGCGGCGCAACCTGGTGCTGGACCAGATGGTCGAAACAGGAGCCATCAGCAAAGAGCAGGCCGAGGAGGCCAAGGCGACTCCCCTGCGGTTGGCTCCGCAAAGCGTGCAGCAGAACCAGGCGCCCTACTTTGTGGATCTGGTTCGGGATCAGATTGCCGCCCGGCTGGGCGACGCGAACTGGAACCAGGAAGGCCTGCGCATCTACACCTCGCTCGACCCGCAACTGCAGGAGGCGGCGAGCGCCGCGGTTGAAAGCGGCATCCGCCACGTGGATGCGCTGATCGATCGCAGGTACGCCAAGCAGGCCGCGGCGGGCGAGCCGGTCGTGTACCCTCAGGTGGCTTTGGTGGCGCTGGACCCGCACACCGGGCAGGTGCTGGCGCTGGTAGGTGGCCGCAACTACGGGCAGTCGCAGCTGAACCATGCGGTCGCGCACCGGCCGACGGGGTCGATCTTTAAGCCGTTTGTGTACGCCTCGGCCTTCAACTCAGCCCTGGCCGGCACCCAGCTCACCACGCCCGAAGGGATGAGCGCCGTGTTTACCCCGGCCATGGAGCTGCCCGACCAGCAGCAGACCTTCGCCTTCGGCAACGGGCAAAGTTACACGCCGCGTAACTTCAAGGGCGAGTACGAGGATGAGATCACCGCGCAGTACGCGCTCAAGGAATCGCGAAACAACGCAACCATCGCGCTGGCGCAGATGGTCGGCTTCGGCAATGTAGCCGCGCTCGCCCGCGACGCCGGCATCGTCAGCGCGCGGGCAACCCCGTCGGTCGCGATCGGAGCCTACGACGCAACGCCGCTCGAGATGGCCGGCGCGTACACCGTGTTCGCCAACAATGGCACCGGCATCAAGCCCTGGATGCTCGCATCCATCCGGACCGCAAACGGCGATCCGGTGCAGGACTTTGCGGCGCAAACGCATCCGGTGTTGGACCCGCGCGTGGCATACCTGACCACCAGCATGATGGAAGCCGTGCTCAACTCAGGCACCGGGTTCCGGGTGCGGCAGCTGGGCTTCAACGCGCCGGCAGCCGGCAAGACCGGCACATCGAACGATGCCTGGTTTGCCGGCTACACCAGCAACCTGATCTGCATCGTGTGGGTCGGCAACGACGACAACTCCGACATCAAGATGCAGGGCGCCGATGCCGCCGCGCCGATCTGGGCCGAGTTTATGAAGCGCGCCGTCGCGCTTCCGCAGTACAGCGATACCCACGAGTTTGCGGTGCCGGCGGGCGTGACCGAGGTGCGGCTGGACAAGGCGACCAACCTGCTCGCGGACGAGAGCTGCCCGGACGACTACACGGCTGCGTTTCTTGATGGAACCGCGCCGGTAAGCACCTGCGACCAGCCCGCGAACGATCAGCGAAACATCTTCCAGAAGATCTTCGGGATCGGGCACGACCAGCCTGGGGCGCCACAGCAGCAGCAACCGGCGCCGCCCCAGCAGGGAGGGGCGCTGCCCATCGCGCGGCAGGGCAGCGCACCCGCGCCTACGCCGGGCGCCCCGGATGGGCAGCCTGCGTCCCAGCAGCCGGCATCGCCTGAACAAAAGAAGCCCGGCTTCTTTGGCAAGCTTTTTGGCCACAAGCCAAAGCAGGACTCGACACCGCAGCAGTGAATGCGACGCGCTATCGCTCGCGTTCAGCAACCCACGCGTTTCCGCCTGCTGGTCATGGCCCAACCCGCGATGGCCGTATCGCCGGGCTGGCACTGCGGGCACCAGTAGGTCGACCGCGCATCCGGGCCCTGCTTGCGCATCAGCACTGCTGTGCCGCAACGGCGGCAGGGCTGGCCCTGGCGCCCATACACCCACAACCGCGAGGCCTGGTCCGCTGAGCCGGTGGTGCGCCGCGCGCCCGTGTAGGTCAGGATCTTGTCGTCGGCGCCGGAACCGGCGCGTGCGCCTTCGTGTACATTTTCACGAATCAGCTTGCGCGATTGAAACAGCAGGCAGTCCAGCTCCGCCGGGGTAAGCGAGGCCACCTTGCGAAACGGATGCACTCCGCACAGGAAGCACACCTCCGTTTTGTACACATTGCCGAGACCGGCGATCACGCGCTGATTGAGCAGCACGTTGGCGATCTCCTCGTCAGCCCGCGCCAGCACGCGCGCGCGCGCCTCGGCCTCATCGTAGTCGGCGCGCAACAGGTCAGGCCCGAGCTTCGGGATCATGCTGTTGCGCTCAAGCGTGCGCGCGGTAAAAAACTTTGCCACGGGCACGTTACACGCAATGGCTTCAAAGTCCTGGACGCGCACCACACAGCGCATCGCCGAGCGCGGTACCCGCCAGCGTTCTCCAACCCTGTAGATATGCCAGGAACCGCTCATCAACATGTGCGTGACAAGAATCAGGTCGCCCGAAAAGTAGATCAGCAGCCACTTGCCCCGCGCCTCGACAGTCTCGATGGTCCGGCCGGCGACCGGGGTGTCGTCATCCACGCTTGCCAGCGGCGCAAGGGCTGTCTCAAAGCTCGTGACGATCTTGCCCGCCAGCGCTCGCCCCAAAGCCCGGGCCGAGCGAAAGATTGTGTCCCCTTCCGGCACCTAGTGCACCCTTTCCGCGGAGCGCCCGCTCGCCACCGGCGGCAGCACCCGTCGCACGTTAAAGCCCATGGGGGCCGCCTGGAAACCCGCGTCCTGCAGCACGCGCGCCATCCAGTGCAGGTGGGTCGGCTGCCCGTTGATGCTGGCCAGCAGCAAGCCCCCACGCTGCTGCGCTTCACTGCCGCGCATCTCCTCCTGCGTTTGCGCGGCCAGGTGCGCGGCCAGATCGCGCGCTGCGTGCGAGCGCTCAGGCTCGTCGGCCGGCAGGAAAAACTGCACGTGGGGATTGCCGCGCCGCAGATACGCGACGAGCTCGCCATTGCGCAGCACCACGCTTGCGCCCACACTGCGCGTCAGTGTGCGCACCGCACTCGCGTCCTGCGCGTCGGTTTCTTCAACCGCGGGCCAGCGCAGCACCGACCCATACGGGTTTGCCGGATCGGTGGCCGCAAGCGTGACCACTTCGGCCTCAGACCCTTGCGAGCCCGCGCGCAGCGAGCGCAGAAGATCCACGGCCGCGGGCAGCGCAAACTGGGTTGCGCCCAGCCCTGCAACAAAGTAGCCGCGGCGGATCTTCCCGCTCTCTTCGAGCGCCTTGAGCACGTCATAGACTGCGCTGAACCCGCCGGGCAGGTTCTCGCTTCCCACCGACTCGCGCGTCAGCACGCCGTAGCGGTTCAGCAGCTGGTGCGTGATCGCATGCGACCATGCAGTCTGGCTGGCCAGAGCGTCGCCGGCGGGCAGCAGGGTCCAGCGCCCTTGCGCGCTCGGCGGCGTTGTTCGCCGCGAGCGAAAGTGCGCGGGCTGGTTGTGTGCGCGCTTGGTGTTCCGCGCCGAAGCCGCGGGCTTCTGCACATAGGCGCGCAGCACGTGAAAGGTATCGTTGGTCACCAGGCCGCGCCATACCAGCGACCACAAGGCGTCGAGCGTCTCGCCCGGGTAGCCCCCGCCCACCGCATCGTGCAGCTGCGCGAAAAACATCGCTCCGGTGCGGCCGAGCTGCGTGAGGAGCTGCGCTTCGCGCGGGGACAGCGGTGCGGCATCCTTCTCGGGGACCGCGGGGCGTGGGCTGCGCAGCGTCGGCAGCGCTTCGGCAAGATACAGCGCGATCCGCCCGTCGTGCTCGCCCAGCGGGTCGAGGCCGCACCAGGTCACCTCGCCCGCGGCGATCAGCGTGTCCAGGTCGCCTGGCGTGTAGCGCAGCACGCGCGTGGGAAAAATGGCGCTTTCGACGAGCGACGCCACCAGCGGCGCGCCTTGCAGCTGCTCAATTGTGTCGAGCAGCGCATCCAGCCCGCGCCGCTTTTCGAGCACCCCCTGCCAGTGTGTACCCAGGCGCGCAAGCATCTGCTGCTCGACCGGCTCAACCTCCTTGCGCAGCCGCGCCAGCGACTTGCGCCGGATTAGCCGCAGCACCTCCGCGTCGCACCACTCGCGATGGACGCCCCCGGGGCGAAAGCCGCCTTCGATCACGCGCCCATCAAGCAGCAGTTGCCGCAGCGCCGCTTCGGCCACCTCCCCGTCCAGCCCAAAGCGCGCGCAAGCCTCACCAAGCGTGAAGGGCCCATGGGTGCGTGCATACCGCCGCAGCAGCTCCAGCACCGGCGTGGCCACGGCTGCCAGCATGGCGCCGGGCAAACCGGGCGGCAGCGGAATCCCGAGCGCGTCGCGATACCGCGCAGCATCTTCAACAGCGATCAGCCGCTTTTCGCCCGCGACCTTGACTTCAAGCACGCGCCGCGCCCGCTGCAAGCGATCGAGCTGCGCAAACACGTCATCGGCGCTGGTGCGCCGCCGCAGCTCCGCACGCGAAAGGTCCCCAAGCCGCAGCAGCAGGTCGTGCATCGCGTCCATGGAGCGCGCCTGGCCCATCTCGCCGAGCGATTGCAGCTGCTCCTCGACCTCGGCCATCGCGTCCGGATCGAGCAGCTCGCGCAGGTCGGCGTCGCCCATCAGCTCGCGCAACTGGTCCTGATCGACAGAAAGCGCCTGCGCCCGTCGCTCGGCCAGTGGCGCATCGCCGTCGTAGATGTAGTTGGCTACGTAGGAGAACAGCAACGACGATGCAAAAGGAGACGGCGTGCGCGTGTCCGCAACGTGCACCCGGATCCCGCGCTTCTCGACCGCGCGCAGCGTTTCAAGAAACGCAGGCATGTCGAACACATCGCGCATGCACTCGCGATACGCCTCAAGCAGCATCGGAAACGAAGCGTACCGCGACGCAACCGCGAGCAGGTCATAGGCGCGCTTGCGCTGCTGCCACAGGGGGGCGCGGCCCTGCGCGCGGCGACGCGGCAGCAGCAGCGCCCGCGCGGCACTTTCACGAAACTTGGCCGCAAACAAGGCCGTCCCGCCCAGCTGCCGCAGCACGTGCCCGGTCGCCTCTTCGGCGTCGAGCAGCAGCAGGTCTGCGTCGGGTGCGGCGTCGGCATCGGGGAAGCGCAGCACAAACCCGTCGTCGGCCCACATGGCTTCCACATCCGGGCCGCCGCTCGCGCGGATGCGCCCCGTGACCGCCATCGCCCACGGCGCGTGCACGCGCGAGCCAAAGGGAGTCAGCACGCACACCCGCCAGTCGCCCAGCTCATCGCGCACACGCTCGATCACGATGGTCCGATCATCCGGCACCACGCCGGTGGCGATCTCCTGGTCGGCCAGGAAGCGCAGCAGGTTTTCAGCCGCTTTTGCATCCAGATCGTGCTCGCGGACAAGCCGCGTCAGCGCGACATTGTGCGGCAGGGCGCGCAGCTCGCGCGTCATTGCGCCGATGCGCCGTCCAAACTCAAGCGGCCGGCCCGCATTGTCGCCGTGCCAGAAAGGCATCTTGCCCGGCTCGCCAGGCGCCGGCGACACCAGGACGCGGTCGTGCGTGATCTCGTCGATACGCCACGTGCTGGCGCCCAGGATAAAGGTGTCGCCGTTGCGCGATTCAAACACCATCTCCTCGTCCAGCTCCCCCACGCGGATGGGCTTCTTTTCGGAGCCGGAAAGGAACACGCCGTACAGGCCGCGGTCCGGGATGGTGCCGCCGTTCAGGATCGCCAGGCCCTTCGCGCCCTGCCGGGGCGTGACAATGCCGGTCACGCGATCCCAGGTCACGCGTGGGCGCAGCTCCGCGAACTCGTCCGACGGGTAGCGGCCCGCAAGCAGATCGAGCACGCCCTCAAAAGCGCCGCGCGAAAGCTCGGCATACGGAGCGGCCCCGCGCACGGTGGCGTACAAAGCATCCACGCCGATGCCGGGCGATCTTTCCTCGTCGAACTCTGCTTGGAGCTTCTTCGCCTGCTTCGGCTCGTTCTCACGCAGGGCCAGCGCGGGCGGCTGCGCCACCATTGCCACGATCTGCTGCGCCAGTACATCCAGCGGGTTGCGCAAAAAGCGCGTCGACTCGACAAGCCCTTCGTGCATAGCGCGCGTTACCGCCGCGCACGCCACCAGGTCGGCCCGGTACTTCGGAAAGATGATTCCCTCGCTGGGGGCGCCTACAGAGTGCCCGGCGCGGCCAATGCGCTGCATGCCGCTGGCAACCGACGGTGGCGCTTCGATCTGGATCACCAGGTCGACCGCGCCCATGTCGATGCCGAGCTCAAGCGACGAGGTGGCGACCAGCGCCTTGATCTTGCCCGCCTTGAGCAGCTCTTCAATCTCTGACCGCTGCGGCGCGGCGAGCGATCCGTGGTGAGCGCGGGCAATGTTTTCCTCTGCCAGCTCGTTCAGCGCGCCCGCCAGCCGTTCGGCGATGCGCCGGCTGTTGACGAAGATCAGCGTCGAGGTCCGCTCGCGCACAATGGCAAGCAGGCGCGGGTGGATCGCGCTCCAGATGGAGGTACGCTTGGGCCCCTGCGAAGCCGCGCCGCTCGGCAACTCTTCGACCTCGCCCAGGCGCGCCATGTCCTCGACCGGGACTTCGATCTTCAGGTCCAGCCGCTTGGGCTCGATCGCGCTCACGATGGTTACGGGCCGGTAGCGCGCGGCTGTGTCGTGCGCCGGCGTGTTCAAGGCCAGACCGGAAGCGGGCGGCGCGAGGTTGTCCGCCACTACCTCGGCTTCGCTGGTCCATTCGCGCTCGCTTTCCTCCCGCAGCTCCCCTTGCGCCGCGGCCACGGGCAGGGGCGCTGCGGGCTCGGCGGTGCGCGGCTGGGCTCCAGCCAGGAAGTGCGCGACCTCCTCAAGCGGCCGCTGTGTCGCCGACAGCCCAATACGTTGCAAGGGTTTGCCGGTGTGCGCGCGCGTGATCGCTTCGAGCCGTTCCAGCGACAGGGCGAGGTGCGCGCCGCGCTTGGTTGGCACCAGCGCATGGATCTCGTCGAGGATCACGGTTTCCACCGTCCGCAGCGAAGCCGCGGCGTCCGAGGTCAGCAGCAGGTACAGCGACTCCGGCGTGGTGATCAGGATCTCGCCCGGCCTCGTCTTGAAGCGCGCGCGATCTTTCTGCGTGGTGTCGCCCGTGCGGGTCGCGATCTCCGGCAGGTGCACCGGCACACCCCGCTGCCGCGCCATGTTGGCAATGCCGGCAAGCGGCGAGCGCAGGTTTCGCTCCACATCGACGGCCAGCGCCTTGAGCGGGCTGATGTAGAGTACGCGGCAGCCACCCGGCTCGCGCCGCACGCGCCTGCCCGGCGCCTTTGCCGGAGCGGGCGCCGGGGGCGCGGACAGCATGATCTGGTCCAGGCACCAAAGAAAAGCGGTGAGCGTCTTGCCGGTCCCGGTCGGCGCGAGAATCAGGGTGCTTTCCCCGCGTGCAATGGCCGGCCAGCCTTGCCGCTGGGGCGCGGTGGGTCGCTCAAAGACCGCGCGGAACCAGGCCGCCGTGACTGGATGAAACAGCGCGAGCGCCCGGTCCTCGGCGTCGGGCCCGGCGTTTGGCGTCGTGCCTGACTCTGCTTCTGGCTCTGTTCCTGGCTCTGTTCCTGGCTCCCTTTCCGGTTCCATGCCTGGTTCCGTTCTAGGCTTCGTGCCTGACGGTGCGGCCGGCCCGGCGCCGGCAGGCTCTCGGTCGAGCACCACGTCGGTTTGTCTCGGGGTCTTCATGCTCGGCACAAACGGCTGCTATTGGATGCATGGCGCAGCACAGCGAGTGCGGCAAATGTTCCTGGAGGGTTGCCGGGGTAGCCGCTTGCCGCGCCGCGCCTGCCCCGGGTAGGCTCGAAAACGACGATGCAGCCGTCCGCCGCGCAACTTGCCGAGCTGTTTACCCGCGCCCAGGCCGCGGCGGCGCATGCGTACGCGCCCTACTCGCGCTTCCGCGTCGGCGCGGCGCTGCTGTTCGACGACAACGTGGTGTTTACCGGCTGCAACGTCGAGAACGCCTCCTACGGCCTTTCCAGCTGCGCCGAGCGCAATGCCCTGTTCCGCGCCGTGGCTGAGCGTGGCGGCCGTCCGCGCATCGCCGCCATCGCGGTCGCCAACCTGAACCATGCGCCCAGCCCGCCCTGCGGCGCTTGTCGCCAGGTGCTTGCAGAGTTCGTCAGCGAGGACGCCGTGGTGCTTTTTCCGGGCGAAAGCGGGCTCGCGCTCGCCGCCGTCGCCTTTCACGACCTGCTGCCGCATGGCTTTCGCCTGAAGCGGACCTGATCCATTCCGTTGTGACTTCCCCTTTTCAAAAACCACAAGGGGCAATGACGGCACCCGACGATTGCTCACGAACAGCCCGCGCGAAGCACGCCCGGGAGTTCCCAGCGTTGAGCAGCCGGTATGCTGTTGCAGGAGAGGGACTGGCCCTGGCGCGATTTACCGGCATGCTCGGCCTGCTCACCATGCTGCTGCTGGCATGGGTCTTTTCGACCGACCGCCGTCGCATCCGCTGGCGCACGGTGCTCTGGGGTTTGGCGCTCCAGTTTGGCTTTGCGCTGGTCGTGCTGCGCACCGGCTGGGGCCAGCGTGCACTCACGGTGGCAAGCGCCGGGGTCAACGCAGTGCTCGGCTATGCCTTTGCCGGCTCTTCCACGGTCTTCGGCCAGCTCGGGCTTCAGCACTCCCCGGCCGGCCTGATTTTTGCTTTTCAGGTTCTGCCGATCATCATCTTTATTTCGGCCTTTTTCTCACTCCTGTACGCGCTCGGGATCATGCAGCTGGTCATCCGCGTCTTTGCGCGGCTCATGCAGCTCACCCTCCGCGTCAGCGGCGCCGAGTCGCTCGATGTCGCGGCTTCGGTCTTTATGGGCCAAACCGAAGCCCCGCTCACCATCCGCCCGTTTCTTCCCGGCATGACCCGCTCCGAGCTGATGACCGTCATGACCAGCGGCATGGCCCATGTTTCGGGCGCGATCCTGGGCGCCTACATCCTGTACGGCATCGAGGCCAGGAGCCTCCTGGCTTCCGTCATCATGACCGCCCCGGGCACCATCGTGGTTTCCAAGATGCTCGTGCCGGAAACGGAAAAGCCTGCCACCGAGGGCGTCGTCCACATCCCTCTGGATGAAGCGCACTCCGGCGAAAACCTCCTTGCCGCCATCGCCCGCGGCACCCTCGACGGCGGGCGGCTGGCTTTCAACGTCGGCATCATGCTGATCTCCTTTCTTGCGCTCATTGCCCTGCTGAACGGCATCTTCGGCGCCGTGCACGCGCACGCCGGCTGGTTCCCGCGCTCGCTCGACGCACTCGTCGGCAGCGTCTTCGCGCCGGTCGCGTGGCTTATCGGCATTCCCTGGCACTCGGCCCGGCTGGTCGGCAACCTGCTGGGCACGCGCATGGTGCTCAACGAGCTTGTCGCCTACCAACTGCTTGGCTCGGAAAGAGCCCTGCTCGATCCACGCTCCTTTACCGTCGCGACCTTTGCGCTGTGCGGGTTCGCGAACCTGAGCTCGATCGGCATTCAGATCGGCGGCATCGGCGCGCTTGCGCCTGCCCGGCGCAACGAGCTCGCACAACTCGGCCTGCGCGCCATGCTCGCCGGCACCATGGCCAACCTAATGTCCGCTTCGGTGGTCGGCTTGCTTCTGCGGTAAGCGAAAGCGGGTAGACTAGGTTCCACGCTTATGCTTCGCCGGTGCGACACTCGCGACCCTGCGCACATCCTCGACGTGATCCTCGACGTAATCCTCGACACAATCCAGGACGTAATCCAGGATGGTGCGCGAGCCTACCGGGCCGTGGTCCCGCCGGACTGCCGCAGCAAACCGGGTATGTCGCGAAAGCACTTGCAGCACGAGCTCGAGCAGGGCGTCCGGTTCTCCGCTCCCGAAAAGGCCGGCGTGCCCGCTGCCGGGATGGGCATCCAGGCGGTCAAGGCGGTCCCGGCGGTCCCGGCCAGCTGGGCCATTCGCTTTTGCGAGAATGTTGGCTGGCAGATCGTCAGCCCCGAAGCAAAGGCTCCTCTGCTCGGCAAGGACTGGCCGCTTCCCGGCCGGCAGGTCGAAACGTCCGTGGTTCTCGCCGATCCGCTCGCCATGAGGAGCGTCGTGTATCCATGAGCGAAGCCAAGGTCTTTCTGGAGCCGGCAAGCTACCCTGAAACAGCCGCCCGAAGCGGCCGAGGACCCGGGGACACAGCGATCGCAGACTCCGTCGCTTTTCTGCGAGACAGCCTGGGCGAGCGTGCCGATGCACGGGTCGCCATCGTGCTCGGCTCGGGCCTGGGTGCCTTTGCCGCCCAGCTGTCTGACCCGCTCACCATCCCGTACAGCGGGATCCCGCACTTCCCGGTTTCCGGGGTCGCCGGGCATGCCGGCATGCTCGTGGCAGGCTCGCTGCTGGGCGTACCCATCCTGGTCCTGCAGGGGCGCGTCCACGCTTATGAGGGCTACTCGGCCAGCGAGGTGGTGTACGCCGTGCGCACGCTGGCTGCCCTGGGCATCCGGGTCCTGGTGCTGACCAACGCGGCCGGCGGCATCCGGCTTGACCTGCGCCGTGGGCAGCTGATCCTCATCTCCGACCACATCAACCTGTCCGGGCTGAACCCGGCTGCGGGGCTTCTGCAGGCGGGCAGTCCACGCTTCTTTGACATGTCGGAGCCTTATTCGCGGCGGCTGCGCGAGCTGGCGCATGCGGCGGCCGCGGCGGCCGGCTTTTACATCTCTGAGGGGGTGTACATCGGCGTCCTCGGGCCTTCGTTTGAAACTCCGGCCGAGATCCGCGCCTTCCGAACCCTGGGGGCCGACCTGGTCGGCATGTCCACAACGCTTGAAACCATTGCCGCGCGCCAGGCCGGCGTCGAGGTGCTCGGCATCTCCTGTGTTACCAACATGGCGGCTGGGGTCGAGCCTCGTTCGCTCAGCCACGAAGATGTAATGGAGGTGGGACGCACGGTCGAGCGGCAGCTCACGACCCTGCTTTCCGGGATCGTGCCGCGAGCCGCGGC
This sequence comes from uncultured Acidipila sp., assembly GCA_937859835.1. Taxonomy (GTDB): domain Bacteria; phylum Acidobacteriota; class Terriglobia; order Terriglobales; family Acidobacteriaceae; genus EB88. Next base: position 15,900 of record CALMAN010000086.1, read on the forward strand.
GTACCTGGCCCATCCACCAGAACCGCAGCTCCTCGACATGAACTTCAGCGACACCCGCGTCGACCCGGAGGATGGGGATTGACGCCGCTGTTGATTGCCGTGGGCGGCGCATCCGGCTCCGGCAAAACGACTTTGGCTGAGGAGCTGGCGCGCGAACTGGAAGGGACGCACTTCCACATCGATGACTACTACCGCGATCTGGCGCACCTGCCGAGCGAAGAGCGAGCCGGGCTGAACTTTGACCACCCCGACCAGATTGAGCACGAACTGCTGCTGGAGCATCTCCGCACGCTTGCCGAAGGGGGGACCATTGACCGGCCCTGCTACGACTTCGCCGCGCACACGCGCATACGGGGCAAGACCGAGCGGATTCGCGAGCCGCATGCCCTGCTGATCGACGGGATTTTCGCTCTGCACTGGCCGGCTATCCGCGCGCTTGCCTCGCTTCTGGTCTACGTCGATGCCCCGGACGCAATCTGCTACGAGCGCCGGCTGCGGCGCGATGTGCGCGAGCGCGGGCGCCACCCTGAGCAGGTAAGAACGCACTATGCCGCGACCGTGCGGCCCATGGCCGAGCGCTTCGTGCGCCCGTCCGCGCGCTGGGCCGACCTGATCGTGGACGGCACCGCTTCGCTGGACTGGTCGGTCGAGCAGGTTCTTGCAGCGCTGCGCAGCCGCGGCCTTGCCCCGCACTCGGAAGCCGGTGAGTCGCTCGGCCTCGGCTAAGGAGCGCAGCTTCTGTTTTTGACCCCGCTAACGTCAGCCGGCGGGGCCACAGCCGCCCGCTGACATCCAAAGCAGCGTTACCAGCGGTTCGAAAGGGAGGTACCTGGTGGCCAATTTTGTCATTCTGGGCGCGTATGGCGGGGTGGGGACGGTTTTGGCGCGCATCCTGGCCTCGCGCGGCGACCAGCTGTTGCTTGCAGGGCGCGATGCGGCCCGGCTAAGCGCTTTGGCTGGGCAACTGGGCGCCGCGCATGCGCACGCCGAAGCAACCGAGAGTGCCTCGATCGAAGCAGCCATTGCCGAAGGGGCGCGCCAGTTTGGCGAGCTGCACGGCGTGGCGAACTGTTTCGGCTCCCTGCTGCTGAAGCCCGGCCACGTCACCTCCGATGTTGAGTTTGAGTCGGTCCTGGCCATCAACCTGAAAAGCTCGTTTGCGACCATGCGCGGAGCTGCCAGGTCGATCCCTAAGGCAGGCAGTGTCGTGTTCGTGTCCAGCGCCGCCGCGCGTATCGGCCTGGTCAATCACGAGGCCATCGCGGCCGCCAAGGCAGGCGTGCAGGGGCTTGCGCTTTCGGCTGCGGCGACCTACGCCAAGCGCGGGCTGCGCTTCAACTGCGTGGCGCCCGGGCTTACCGATACGCCACTCACGGCCCGCATCGTCGGCTCGGAAACAGCGGCCAAGGCCTCGCTCAACATGCATGCACTCGGGCGCTTCGGCCAGCCGGAGGACATCGCCGCGGCAATCGCGTTTCTGCTGGATCCGGCGCAAAGCTGGATCACCGGGCAGGTACTCGGCGTCGACGGCGGCCTCAGCTCGGTTTGGAGCCGCGGCAACAGCTGATCCGGCTCCCCGGGCGCCGCGGCATCGTACTGACAAGGGTCGTTACAAGAGATGTCTTTACAAAATAAGGAAACTCTTGCATGAAATTGATTGCCCTGGAAGAACACTTCGTGGCCCCCGAGATCCGCGCCGCCTGGTCCGCCCTGGACCCTTCCCTCCAGGACCCATGAACGCCCTTTCGGGCAGGAGCGAGATGCGGTCGCGCCCCGAAGACCTTGACGCCCTGCGCCTCTCGCCTATGGACGACTGCGGAGTGGACGTCCAGGTGTTGTCGTTGAACCCACCTGCCGCCCAGAGTCTTGACCCCGGGCAGGCCCGCGATCTCGCCTGCGCTTCCAACGATCTGCTGGCTGCTGCCGTGGCCCCTCACCCTGAGCGTTTCCAGGGCTTTGCCACCCTGCCCACGCCCGACCCGGCGGCTGCGGCTGCTGAGCTGGAGCGGTGCGTCACGCAACTGGGTTTCAAGGGTGCGCTGCTCGCCGCCCGCACGCGCGACCGCTCCCTGGACCAGCCCGAGTTCTTTCGCATCCTCGCGAAAGCCGCCGAGCTGCGGGTGCCTCTGTACCTGCACCCACAAAGCCCGGCCATTCCGGTGCGCGAAACCTACTCCTCGGGCTTTGGCAGCGAAGTCGACAGGATCTTTGCCTCGCCGGGCTTTGGCTGGCATGTGGATACCGGCATGTATGCCCTGCGCCTGATCCTCGCCCGTGTTTTTGACCGCCTGCCCGAGCTCCAGATCATCCTTGGCCACTGGGGCGAGGTCGTCCTGTTTTATCTCGAGCGCCTCGATAGCGTAAACCAGGTTGCCAAGCACCTGACCAGGCCCGTTTCGAGCTATTTCCGCGAGCAAGTCTTTATCTCCGGCAGCGGCATGCTGAGCCAGCGCTACCTGCGCGCGTCGATCGACATCATGGGCCTTGACCGCATTCTTTACTCGACCGACTACCCGTACCTGTTCGCTCCGGAGGCGGCGCCCGCCGCTTCCTCACGGAGGCGCCGATCAGCGAGGAAGACAAGCGCAAGATCGCGCACGCGAACTGGGAACGGCTCACGAGCCGGTAGAAACGCTTCCGCGCTCCCTGCTTTCGCGCAGGTGGCTCTAGTGGAGCCCGGGCCTCGCCGCCAAGTCGCGTCCGGCCTTGTCCGCTCCGCGCTCGTCCGGCACCGGGTCGGCGCTCTTCACCCATGCAGCATAGATCAGGTCGCGCAGCATGCTTGCGCCTGCCGCGAGCCGCTCCTCCGCGAACTGCCGCCCCGCCGGCGTTCCCGTGCCGGTAAACGCCCCGGTCTGGTCGAGCGCGTAGGTTTGCTCCACCAGCGATGCGGAATGCCGCAGGTAGGCAAGGTACGCGGTCCACTCGTCGCCAACAGGCCTGGGCGGCGCAAGCAGGGGCCGGACGTCGGCAGCCCGGATATTTGCGCCGACAAAGGCGGTTTCAAACTGCGCGTGGATGTGGTGCTCGGTGGTGTAGCCGCGCGGGTTCGCTGCCTCCACCCAGCCGTTGTAGTCGCGCGTCACATGCAGCGGCTGCGAGCCGTCGCCCACGTAGTGGCCCAGCCAGCCTGCGTAGAACAGCACCGCGGCTTCCCGCGGCTTGGGGTCGGCCTGCGCCGCAAGCGCTTCGCGGTAGTTGCGGAAGCCGGCCTCCAGCCGCTGCCAAACCTCCTCGGTTTGCCAGGGCTGCATGCCTACCTTCTCGGGCGCTTCCACCGCAGCCTGGTCGGGGTGCGCGGCACGGTACCTGGACAGCTCCTCAAGGAACTCGTAACGCTTTCGCGGCAGCGGCCCGATCACATCGGCGTATTCGAGATCGATGAAGTGGTCCGGGGCCTGCCCGGCGCTTAGCTCCGGCTCAGCAGGCGAGCGCCAGCGGTCCGGCTCCGGGCCCAGATACTCGATCTCCGCCAGCGCGTCCGCGGTCATCAGAAAGGCGGGCGCGTCTTTCGGCAGCGACTCGGCAGCGAGACGGTTGATGATCCGGTGACCGTCCGAGCCCCACCCGAAGCACGGCGGAGCAGCGCAGGAGGCAAGCAGGGCGAGGGCCAGGGGGACGCGCAAGACTTTGGGGTCCATTGCGCAGAAGTATAGCGGCGGCCCTTGGGCAACGGGTCCACTCCGGCTCGAAAACTAGAGGGCAGCAGCGCTTCAACTTCCACCCCCCTCCGTACGTCCAAACCATTGCCATGCCTCGTCGAACGCCCCTGCTCACGTCCCTGCTGCTCGCTGCGTCCTCTGCCCTGCCGGCCCAAACCCCGGCCGCGCCTGCAAACGCCGGGGGGGCGCAGCCGCAAACCACTTTGTCGGTCAACGCGCGCCTGGTAAGCCTCCCGGTCGTGGTGCGGGACAAAAAGGGCAAGATCGTGACCGGGCTGACCAAGGACGACTTCGTGCTGACCGAAGACAGCCGGCCCGAAACCATCCGTTACTTTTCGCTCGATACCAACCTGCCGCTCACCCTGGCCCTCAACGTGGACACCAGCGGCAGCATGAGCGAGGCGCTGGACACGGAGCGCACGGCAAGCCAAAGCTTTCTGGACGACATGATCGCGAAGCCGGACGACAAGGCGGCGATCCTGCACTTTGATCGCGAGGTCGAGCTGCTCGAAGACCTGACCTCCTCGAAGCCCAAGCTGAACGAAGCGCTGAACCAGCTGGGACCGACCCGTATCGCAAGCTCGGACGACGCGAGCGCGAGCGGCGGAAGCAGCGGCCGGCGCGGCGGAACGCAGCTTTACGATGCGATCTACCTTTCGGCGCATGAGCTGCTGAGCAAGCAGACCGGACGCAAAGCCATCATCGTGCTCAGCGATGGGGAAGACCGGGGCAGCAAGGAAACGCTGGAAAACGCGGTGGAAGCCGCGCAAAAGGCAGAGGCCGAGGTGTACACCATTTACTTCAAGGGTGAGCACGACCAGGCGGCGAGCAACTACAACCCCGGCCAGGGTGGGTATGGCCGGCGCGGGGGATACGGCTACCCGGGCGGCCGCGGGTACCCCGGCGGCGGCTATCCAGGCGGTGGCTACCCAGGCGGTGGGGGACGGCAGCCCACCTACGCTTCGCACGTGGACGGCAAAAAGATCATGCAGCAGCTTGCCGACGAAACCGGCGGAAGCTTTTTCGAAGCAAAAAAGAAAGACAACTTCGATGCGATCTATAAGCAGATTGCCGATGAGCTGCGGCAGCAGTACATGCTCGGCTACACGCCGGACGCAGCGAGCCAGGGCGAAGGCTTCCATCGCATCGCGCTGACGACCAGGAAAAAAGACCTGTTTGTGCAAACCCGGGCCGGGTACTACGGCGCGGGCACAAACACGGCGGCAAAAGGGCAGTAGTTTCCCCGCAGGCCTGGGCAGCGAGAAGCCCCCCGGCCCTGGGCAGTGAACCGGAAAGGCGCCAAGCGCACACTCCGGGGCTGGTGCCTGTGCGCGCCGGATCGGCTCCGGATCGGCTCCGGATCGACCCCGAGCGCCCCAGCCCCGGAGTGCGGAGCCGGGGCGCGCAGCGAACAGCCATATCTTAACGAACGCCAGTGTTGGCGCTGGTAAAATGGGGCTACCATGCCGACCAAAACAGAACTGCTTTCCCACCCCATCCAGCACATCGATATCAAGCAGCACGACGTTGTCGCGCTTGTCGATGCCATGCAATCGATGGCCTACAGCTCGCGTGATCTTGCCCGCGCCGCTTCGATCTATGAGCGCATGCTGCGCGACCGCGAGTGCGGCGTGATTCTGTGCCTGGCCGGCTCGCTCATCTCGGCCGGCCTGAAGCAGGTCTTTGTCGACCTGATCCGCAACCATATGGTCGATGCTATTGTTTCGACCGGCGCCAACATCGTCGACCAGGACTTTTTCGAGGCCCTCGGCTTCAAGCACTACATCGCGGACGAGCTCTACAAGCAGGGCACCGAAGACGCGACCCTGCGCGAACTGATGATCGATCGCATCTATGACACGCTGATCGACGAAGAAGAGCTGCGGCTGTGCGATGAAACAACCGAACGCATTGCGAACTCGCTGGAGCCGCGCCCGTACAGCTCGCGCGAGTTTATCCGGGCGATGGGCGCGTACCTGGAGCAGCAGGGCAAGACCCCGGCCCGGGGCGGCGTGGACTCGATCGTGTACGCGGCGTACGAGCAGGATGTGCCGATCTTTGTGCCGGCGTTCTCGGACTGTTCGGCCGGCTTTGGGCTGGTCGCGCACCAGCACGCACGGCAGGGCAAGCCGCACGTTTCGCTTGACTCGGCCAAGGACTTTTACGAGCTGACCCAGCTCAAGATTGCCAACCCCACCACCGGCCTGTTCATGATCGGCGGCGGCGTGCCCAAGAACTTCGCGCAGGACATCGTGGTCGCCGCCGACATTCTCGGCATGGATGCGCCCATGCACAAGTACGCCGTCCAGGTTACGGTCGCCGACGTACGCGATGGCGCGCTTTCGTCGTCCACGCTCAAGGAAGCCAGCTCCTGGGGCAAGGTCGACACCACCTACGAGCAGATGGTCTTCTCGGAAGCCACGCTGGCCGTGCCGCTGATCGCCGGCTACGCCTATGGAAAGCGCGCCTTTGAGGGGCGCGAGGGCAAGCGTTTTGCCCGTCTGCTCGAGCCTGTCCACGCCTGAAGCTGGGGTCGCTCACCTCGGAAGCTCCCACAAAGGTGGGAGCTTCTTTTGCTCGGGTATGAAAGTAATGTGATCAGGACGCTATTTCCACTAGCCAATCGTCTTCTCATGAGCATATGTTCTGTTTCGTTCAGACGCCCTGCCTGGTTACCTTTCCGGGTAACTGCAGCAGGTGCGGCGAATACATGCCACGGCAAGGGAGCGCGAAGTGTCGCTTTTTCTTCAGGTATACGGCGGCTGTGGAGTCGCCACCCTCATCGGTTTTCTAGCTCTTTGCCATAGCTCTGCTGCGCGCACGCGTCAAGCAAGCACGCATCGCGCGGCAAAGTTCTCCGGCGAGCGACCGATGTCACACTGAGCTTGCCTGCTTCGGCAGACAACCACCAGGCCGCTCTTCGCAGAGCGGCTTTTCTTTTTGCCGC
>CALMAN010000086.1:22608-27515 GCA_937859835.1 uncultured Acidipila sp.
GCGTTAGAAGATATGGTGCGGTTCTTCCCGGATCCCAGGGTCCTGTGCCCCGGCGGCGGCATGGGTAGCCCGGCTGACCTGCGCCACGGTCTGCCAATTGTCCCGCCGGGGCCGGTCAGAAAGAAACGGCGGCATCTCCATGGCCAGGTAGCGGCTCAGGCCCTCGACGTATGGCTCGTACAGAGCCCGCATTTCATTCAAGCGCGAGAACGAGCCCGGGTCCTGCGCCACGCGCGTCCCCGCCTGGCACAGCAGGTCGTGCAGTTGGGCAAAGGCGCCGGGCGGCAAGCGATCCTGCTTGGGGGTACGGAGCTCCAGCTGGAAGATCTGGGAAAGGTCCACAACCGCATGGCGAGCCATGGCAAAGGTCAGCTGCGCCTGCCTTCCCGGTAGATCCTGGACACAGGCCACCATCAAGGCGCAGGTGTCGAGCACCGCGCACAAGGCGCCCAGCCAGCTCTGGTTGGTATGCTGCGAGCGAAAGTAGCAAAGCAGGGGGTAGGAGATGTGGCTTTCCAGAAGCTCCGCAGCCCAGCGCTCCCACTCGGCCAGCAACATGACCAGCGCTTCGCCCCCTCCCGGGAACGCATGCCGGCGCATCAGCTCGGCAGCCGAGGGCGGCGAACCGGCGCGCGCGTCCAACATCGAGATGTTGACTTCCCGGCGGGAAAACGCCCCGTACAACACGGGGAAGTAGCCAAGCACCAGCGCCACAAACCCAAGACCCAGGCCCGCTTCCAACACCAGCAGCTCCCGGACATTGCGGGTGCGCGGCACCACGTCGCCCAGCCCCAGCGTAAACAGGGTGGTGCCGCTGACGTACAGGTCCCCGCGGAAATCCGGCTGCGGCACGGACGCATCGCTGAAGGGCGACCCGGCAGCGTAGAAGAGCAGCGCAAACCCAAGCAGCAGCCCCAAAGCCCACAGGGCGATCAGCAGCACCAGGGAAAAGGGGCCGTAGACCGAAAGCATCGTTTCGCGCTTGCGCGCTCCCCGTACAAAACTGGAGATTTTGCACCAGGGTTTCCAGGTGGTCTGGTAGAAAACCCGCGTCAGGCGCAGGTGCCCGCTTGGCCGGCGCGGCAGGATCACGGTTTGAAACGCGTCGAGCAGGACGAGCAGGATACAAAAGCCGCCTGTGATGCCGAGGGCAACGTGCATGTACTCCAGATGAGCAGCGTCTTGCGGGAGCGTCAAAGAATAAACTGCTCGGAGAGGGACTTGTCCGCATGACGGATCTGGGCCGTATGCTCGCCGCGCTCGGCTTTTTGCTCCTGGTCATCGGTGGCGCCCTCCTCCTTGCCGGACGAATGGGGCTCCCGTTGGGCAAGCTGCCGGGAGATTTCCACTGGCGGGGCCGCCACACGGAGGTCTTCGCTCCGCTCGGCACGTCTCTGCTGCTCAGCGCGCTGCTTACCTTGGTGCTCGCCCTGCTCAATCATCTGCGCCGGTAGTGCGCGCCGCCTCCAGGCGCATCGAGTGTGGTCCGGCCCCGCGCCGCCGGTTTTCCCGTTTTGGCTGCTGCCCCTCGAGCAAAGCCAATAACGATCGTTTTCGTCGTGCGGCCCGGGTTGTAAACTCAAACGCGTGAGCGCCCCGGACCGAGCGAGCCCAGCCCGCCCTTTCGTGCCAAAGTCCGCACCCAAGGCCGCGCCGGACGCGGGCGAGCAGCTCGGTTTGCTTTTCGGACAGGAACCCGGGCCGGCGGCAACCCGGGCCATTCCACCAGCGCCCGGCCCGGGCGAAGGCCCGGAAAAGCCGTCCGCAAAGCGCCCGAAATCGCGCGGGGACACGCTGCCCGCCTGGGCGCGGGCCGCTATGCCGCAGGCGCCCCTCGAAGACGTGGAGGACGAGCCACCGGCGCCCGCGCGGCGGGTGTGGCTCGTTGCCGACCTGGTAGGCGAGGTGCGCGCCCACATGGAAGCGGCGTACCCGGACGTTTGGGTGCGCGGAGAAATCTCCAACCTGCGCGCTGCGCCCTCCGGACACATCTACTTCACGCTCAAGGACGGCGATGCCGCCTTGCCCGCTGTGCTCTTTCGCAAGCAGGCGCTTCTGCTGCGCTTTCGCCCGGAGGACGGGCTGGAAGTGCTGCTGCGCGGCCGCGTTTCTGTGTACGAGCAGCGCGGGCAGATGCAGCTGATCGCCGAGTACCTTGAGCCGGTCGGCGCCGGCTCGCTCCAGGTCGCCTTTGAACAGCTCAAGCGCAAGCTCGAAGGCGAGGGGCTCTTTGCTGCCGCGCGGAAACGGCAGCTGCCGGCATTTCCGCGCTGCGTCGGCATCGTGACCTCGCCGGCAGGTGCGGTCATCCGCGACTTCCTCAACGTTGCAGGCCGCCGCCATGCTGCGCTCGATGTTCTGCTCTACCCCGCCATGGTGCAGGGGGAGTCCGCCGCAGCGGAGATCGCGGCCGGCATCGCGTACTTCAGCCGTGCCGGCTCGGTGGATGTCATCGTGATCGCGCGCGGGGGTGGCTCGCTCGAAGATATGGCTGCCTTCAACAGCGAGCGGGTGGCGCGCGCCATCGCAGCCTGCGCGCTGCCCCTGGTTTCCGCTGTCGGCCACGAGACCGACTTCACCATAGCCGATTTTGTGGCCGACCTCCGCGCGCCCACCCCTTCGGCTGCCGCCGAGCTGATCACGGCCGCCCAGCATCGTATCGAGGAACACGTGCAGGCCCTCGACGCCCGGCTTGGCCGCGCGGCGCGGTTCCGGCTGACCACGGCGTGGCAGCGGTTCGGCGCGCTGGAGATTGAAGGCAGTCTGGCCCGGGTGCGCAACAGCCTTGGCCGCCGCGAGCAGCGCCTGGACGAGCAGCGGTTTCGCCTGGAGCGCTCGCAGCGAGAACGCCTGCACCGTGCCGCCGATCGGCACAGGGCATTGCACGCGGCGCTGCTGCGGCAGGATGCAACGCACCGGCTGCGCGTGATGCGCGAGCGTTTCGCCGCGCTTGGCGCGCGGCTGGAACGGAGCATGGACCAGCAGCTTGCGCTTGCGCGCCGGCGCTCTGCCGTCGCGGCTGAAACGCTGAAACGCCATAATCCCGCGGCGTGCATCCGGCGCATGGCCGAGCGCTGGAAGGGCTTCGAAACCAGGCTGGCGCGGGCGGCGGAGGTGGCCCTCGCGTTGCCTGAAAGCCGTTACCGCGCCGCCGCGCACGGGATGGCCCGCTTCGATGTGCTCCAAAGCCTGCGCCGGCGCGGTGCGGGCCGCACAGCGCTGGAAAGCAGGCTTCTGCGCACGGTGGCGGCACGGCTGGACCGAAGCACGCATCAGCACGCGGCAGCCCAGCGCTCCCTCGGCTCGCTTTCGCCGCTGGCCGTGCTTGGCCGCGGGTACGCGCTTGTTTTCCGCGCGGACGGCTCGCTGGTGAAGCGGCCGGGGGACACACGCGTGGGAGAAGCGGTGGAGCTCCGGCTGGCCGAGGGTTCGCTCGGCGCGGTAGTCACACAAAGGAACCCTGAGAACGAATGAGAAAGCTGTTTGGAACCGACGGCATCCGTGCGGTGGCTGGCGTTGCGCCGCTGGATGGGGCAACCATCTTTGCTGTGGGCGAGGCGCTGGCGCACACCCTCAAGGCCCAGCAGCACCCGATACCGCGGGTGCTGCTGGGCATGGATACGCGCGAAAGCGGGCCCTTTCTTGCAAGGCTGCTCCACGCGGGGCTCGCCTCGGGCGGCGCAATGCTGGCCAATGCCGGCGTCCTTACTACGCCGGCGATTGCCTACCTGGCGCGCAAGTTCGGCTTCGCTGCCGGGGTGGTCATCTCCGCCTCGCACAATCCCTGGAGAGACAACGGGATCAAGATCTTCGGGAGCGATGGCTACAAGCTGCCCGATGCGCAGGAGCTTGCGATTGAGGGGGAAATCTTCTCGCGGCTGGGAGCCGGCGCCGCGTTCAGCGAGCGCGCGCTGCCGGCCGCTGACCCTGTGTACCGGCACGATTACGAGGCTTTTCTGCGTGCGGCTGTACCAGACTTGTCGCTGGGGGGCATGCACCTGGTGCTCGATTGTGCGAACGGGGCAGCGTCGGCGATCGCGCCGGAGCTGTTTGCGGGGCTGGGCGGTCGCGTGGAGCTGACCCATGCCGCGCCGGATGGACGCAACATCAACGAGGGTTGCGGCGCGCTCCATCCGGAGGTGGTCGCCCGGGAAACCCACGAGCGGGGCGCGGCCCTCGGCATCACGGTCGATGGCGATGCCGACCGCTCCCTCTTTGCTGATGGGCAGGGGCGCGTGATCAACGGCGACGCGGTGCTGCTGGTCGCGGCGCGGGCCCTGCAGGCGCAGGGGCGGCTCACCGGCAATCTCGTAGTAGCCACCACGATGTCCAACATGGGGCTGGAAGCTGCGCTTGGCCGCAGCGGCATCCGCATGCTGCGGGCGCCGGTAGGGGATAAGTATGTCCTGGAACGGATGCAGGAGGAACATGCGGCGCTCGGCGGGGAGCAGTCCGGGCACATCCTGTTTCCGCATCTGGCGACGACCGGGGACGGCCTGCTTACCTCCCTGGTGCTGCTCGATGTTCTCGGGCGAAGCGGGCAGCGCATCGAGGAACTGGTGAGCGACCTGCAAACCTTTCCGCAGGTCATTGTGAATGTGCGGGTGCGCGAGAAGAAGCCCCTTGCGGAGATCCCGCTGGTAGCCGCGGCCATCAGCGATGCCGAGCGGGTGCTGGGCGGGAACGGCCGGGTGGTGATTCGCTACTCCGGTACCGAAGCGCTGGCGCGGGTGATGATCGAGGCCGAGTCAGCGGAGCTGATGCGGGAGCATGCCGAGCGCATTGCCGGGGCGATCCGCACGGAGCTGGGCGCCTGATGCTGTAAAGAAGGCAAGCCACGAAGTGGCCGCCAGCCGCGCAGGCGGTTGGTTTCGGTCTACTGGCAGTCGTTCCAGGCCGCGCCGGTG
>CALMAN010000087.1:0-609 GCA_937859835.1 uncultured Acidipila sp.
CACCTATGGCATTGACGCCACCAACTTCGGCGTCAACGGACCGGACGGCATTCACAACCTCGGTTACTCGATGAGCGCGCAACTCGAGATCCCTGTGTGGGACTGGCTCGCGACCGAGCGCCGGGTGAAGCAGGCAAAGCTTCGCGAGGACGCGGCCAAGGTGGCGTTGACGGCGGCACAGCGGCGCCTCTTGGCCGATCTGAGCGAGTTCTATGCGGAGGCCAGTGCCGCCAGCCAGCAGCTCGCATCCCTCAGCGCCAGCGTCGGAACAGCGCGCGAAAGTCTGCGCCTGACCAACTTGCGCTACGTGGATGGAGAAAGCAGCGCGCTCGAGGTCGTCGATGCCGAAGGCGCGCTCATCTCTGCGGAAAACGCAGAAATCGATGGACGCACCCGCTATGCAGTTGCGCTTGCGAACCTGCAGACCCTGACAGGAAAACTTTGATATGCCTTCCACTCGCAACTGCTGGAGATCCGGGTTGCTGCTGCTGAGCTTTGCCTTCCTGGTTGCCGACGGCTGCAAGAAAAAGGCCGAGGAGGCTCCGGAGGTTTCCGTAGCGGTGCAGGCCGTGCACCCCACGGTTGGCCCGATGGCGGAAGAGATCGCGG
>CALMAN010000087.1:619-12695 GCA_937859835.1 uncultured Acidipila sp.
CTGCAGCAGCCATCTCGCCGCGCATCAGCGCACCCATTCGCGCCGAATATGTGCAGCGCGGAGCCCACGTGCGGCGCGGGCAGCTGCTGGTTTCGCTCGACGACCGGGACCTGAAGGGCAGTGCGGTTGAAAGCTCCGGAATGGTAACCAGTGCACAGGCCAACTACACGGCGACCACCCAAACGACCATTCCGGAGGAAGTCAAAAAGGCGGAGCTTGAAACAACGCAGCTGAAGGCCGCGCTTGAGATCGCCTCGCGCACAGCGCGTGAGCGACAGGCGTTATACAAGCAGGGCGCCCTCTCCGGCCGCGAAGCAGATGCAGCCTATGCTGGGGAGGTGCAGGCGCAAACAGCGTATGACGCCGCTCGCCAGCACGCAGCGCTGCTCGAGCAGACCACTCGCGTCACGGACAGGCAGTCCGCACAGGGCCAGCTCACCTCGGCCCAGGGCAAGCTGGAGAATGCTGAGGCACAGGTAAGCTTTGCGACACTGCGAAGCCCGATCGACGGCGTGGTGACGGACCGGCCTTTGTTTCCGGGCGAGACCGCTGCGGCCGGCGTGCCCGCCGTTACCGTCATGGATACCTCTTCCTTGCTCGCCAAGCTGCATCTGGCACAAGCGTCCGCACAGAAGCTTCGCCTCGGCCACTCCGCGAAAGTGACGGTACCCGGTGTGGAGGATCCGGTGGATGCAACGGTGTCGTTCATCAGCCCCGCGCTCGATCCGGGATCGACCACCGTGGAGGTTTGGCTGAAGCTGCCGAACAGCGATGGACGCTTCAAGGTGGGCACGCCCGTGCACGCGGTGATGCAGGGCGCCACAGTGTCCCATGCCGTGCAGCTTCCACCCGGGGCCATCGTGCCCGCCGACGATGGCAGTACCGGAGTCGTGGTCGTGCAGCCAGACGGCACGGTCAAGAAGCAGTCTGTCAAAGTCGGCATCCGCACAGCCGACGCCGTGCAGATCCTGTTCGGCGTTGCTGCCGCAGACAGTGTGGTCACTGAGGGCGGCTACGGCCTGGATAACGGGACGAAGGTGACCGTCGGCAAGCCAAGCGCGGCAGCCGAAGGGGACAAGGATTGATGGCCGTCCCTGCACCCCACAAGACGGACCCGTACTGGCTGTCCAGCTCCGTCCGCACGATCCTCTTCCTTGCCGTGGCCCTGACGGCGGCGGGTGTTTACGCGTTCTTTCGCACACCTATCGCAGTCTTTCCGGAGACGAACTTTCCGCGCATCGTGATCGGCGTAGACAACGGCGTCATGCCGGTCGAGCAGATGCAGGTGACCATCACGAAACCCATCGAAGACGCAATCAACAGCGTTCCCGGCCTGCTTACCGTGCGCTCGACGACCAGCCGCGGATCGGCCGACGTGAGCCTCTTTTTCGAATGGTCCGTGGATATGTTTCGCACGCTGCAGCTGGTCGATGCCGCGCTTAGCCAGGCGCAGCAAACCCTACCCGCCACCGCGAAGATCACGACCACTCGCCTCACCTTTGCTACCTTTCCGATCCTCGGCTACAGCGTGACTTCGAACACGCTTTCACAAAGCCAGCTTTGGGAGCTGGCCACCTACACGTTGAAGCCGCCGCTCAACCGCGTTGCTGGCGTCAGCACGGTGTTGATCCAGGGCGGCGACATCCCCGAGTACCACGTGGTGCCAGACATGGCGCGGATGCAGGCGACCGGGGTCACCGTCCGCGACCTGACGAGCGCCATCCAGACGGCCAACATCATCGATTCACCCGGACTCTACGAGCAGGATCATCAGCTTGTGCTTGCCCTGGTCGGCGCGCAGGCGCATGACATCGACAGCCTGAAGCGACTCGCGGTGAAAACCACAGCTGGTGGAGCGCCCGTGCGCGTGGGCGATGTGGCCGCGGTCGAACCAGGCGCGATGCCGGTGTACACGGCCGTGCGCGCCAACAATCAGCCGGCTGTGCTCCTGAACATTGCGCGGCAGCCCAGCAGCAACACGGTTTCTGTCGCGGACGGCGTGGCTCAAGAGGTGAATCAACTGCGCACCAAGCTGCCGGCCGGGGTCAAGCTCGAGCCTTTTTATGACCAGTCGCAGATTGTTCGCGAAAGTATCAGGAGCGTGCGCGACGCGATCCTGATCGGCTTGGCGCTGGCTTGTCTCACCCTGTTTCTCTTCCTGCGAGACTGGCGTTCTTCGCTGATCGCAGCGCTCGTCCTTCCGGTCACGGTCGCAGTGACAGTGCTTGCCTTGTGGGCGATCGGGGAAAGTTTCAACCTGATGACGCTCGGGGGCCTGGCTGCTGCCGTCGGGCTCGCCATCGACGACGCCATCGTGGTGGTGGAGAACATTGTTTCGCACCGGGACGCGGGTGAGCCGCGTGTGAACGCGGTCCGCAAAGCGCTGCAGGAGATTGCCCGCCCGCTGGTCGGCTCCACCATTACGCCCGTCGTCGTGTTCCTGCCCTTGAGTGCCGTGACCGGCGTTACCGGCAGCTTCTTCCGCGCGCTTGCCGTCACCATGGCGGTCGCGCTGCTCACTTCGCTGGTGCTGGCGGTCAGCTTCACACCAAGCCTGGCGCTGCTGCTGCTCGGTAAGCGGAAGATAGAACACACGCACAACGAAGCGGTGCACGGTGACGGGCTGCTGAAGCGCGTACTGGGCTGGCACAGGCACGCGCTCGACTGGGCGTTGATGCGCCCTGTGTGGCTGGGTGTGCTCTGCGCGCTCCTGGTAGGGGGCACGTACCTCGGATACCGCTCGCTCGGTTCGGACCTGTTGCCGGAGATGGATGAGGGTGGTTTCGTGCTCGACTATGTCATGCCCGCCGGCTCCTCGATCGCTTCTACCAACCGGGTGCTCGAACACATCCAGAGAATCCTGGTCAGCACGCCGGAAGTTGAGAACACCAGCCGCCGCACCGGCCTGCAGATGGGCTTCGCCGCCATCACCGAGGCCAACACGGGTGACATCACGGTGAAGCTGAAGAACAAGCGACGCCGTGCGATCGATGACGTCATGGCCGACATCCGCAAGCAGATCGAGCAGACGGAGCCGGAGCTTGACGTCGAGTTCACCCAGGTGTTGCAGGACAACATCGGCGACCTTTCCAATGCTCCCGAGCCTATCCAGATCAAGATCTTCGCCGAAGACGCGGCGTTGCTGACCGATCTTGGTCCTCGCGTCGCGACTGAGATCAAGAAGGTAGACGGAGTGGTCGATGTGGAAGATGGCGTCGACAACACGATCAGCGGACCGGCGACCAGCTTCCAGGTCAACCCGCAGCTTGCCGCCCGGCTCGGTTTCACCCCCACCGAGGTCGCCGAAGACGCGACCTCAATCCTCGATGGCGTCGCCGTCAGCGATCCACTGATCGCGCACGGCCGCCCTTACTTGATCCGCGTGCGGCTCGGTCCGGAGACCAGACAGAACCTCGACACGATTCGCAACACCGTCTTCAACTCTACGTCCGGACACACGGCCTCGCTCGGCTCCATGACGGAGATTACGCAGCTTCCGGCGCAGAGTGAAATTCGGCGTGAGAATCTGCAGCGCCTGGTCGTCGTCACTGGGCGGCTTGAAGGAACGGACCTGGGCACCGCCGTTAAGCAGGTGCAGGCCCATGTGCAGGCTATGCATCTGCCGGCCAGCGTGCGCGTGGAATACGGAGGCACATACCAGGAGCAGCAGAAGTCTTTTGCGGAGCTGCTCCGCGTGCTGCTGCTGGCTCTGGTGCTGGTCTTTGGCGTGCTGCTGACGGAGTTTCGCAACTTCGCCGCACCGCTCGCCATTCTTACCTCGTCGGTGCTTGCAATCGGAGGCGTCGTCGGGGGCCTTCTTGCCACCGGCACGACCTTCAATGTGTCGTCCTTTATGGGTCTCATCATGGTCATCGGCATCGTGGCCAAGAATGGAATTCTGCTGCTTGATGCGGACGAGCGCTTTCGCGCTGAAGGCTCAAACGCCCGCGAAGCCATGGTGATGGCGGCGCAACGCCGGCTCAGGCCCATCCTGATGACCGCAATGGCAGCAGTCTCCGGCATGCTGCCCTTGGCATTGGCCCTGGGCGCGGGCTCGCAGATGTTGCAGCCACTGGCGATTGCCGTGATCGGCGGTCTTCTGATCTCGCTGCTGCTGAGCCTGGTTGTGACGCCGGTGATCTACTATTTGCTTACCCGCAATCACGCGCCCGAACTTACTGAGTGACAGGTGGCATGCCCAACAGCGAGCCCCTTTGTCGTCGCACGGCCTACTTACTTGCGCCCGATGACGATGACCTGAAAGGTGTCCGGTACGATCGCCGGACGTGGACGGGGATTGGCCGGCGATGGCTCAGGACGCGGACCCTGCTCCGCAGTCACCACGTACACGCGATCTTTTCCGGAGTCATAGGCCATAGTGCGAGCGCCCTTCATCGTAGGAAGCTGTTCCAGCACCTTGTAGCCCGGCTTCGCATCCACGACCGTCAACGTACCTTCGCCGTTGGAGCTGAAAGCCAGCTCCCGTTTGTCGTCGTATCCGGCCGCGTCGGGTCCGTCGCCTATCTCAGGCAGCGAGATTACCTTACCCGTGCCTGCGTCGACCACGGCCATTTTCTTGCCGCCGCACACGGAGAAAAGCCGGCCGTGTACGCGGTCGATTGCCATGCCCGAAGGGGAATCACAGCCGTCCAGCATCCAAGTATCGGTCAGGGTCTTGCTGGACGCATCCAGCCGCACAATGGTGTTCTTGTCCTCGATATTGTCGAACACGTGGCCTTTGCCATCGGCCTGGGGAAACTCGGGTTTGCCCGGCAGGGCAATGGTTGCCACCACGGAACGGCGGGCAGTGTCGATGACCGTCACGTTCTGGCTGCGTCCATTGAAGGCCCACACTGTTTTGGTCGTAGGCTCGTAGGTGATGCCGTCCGGGTTGGTGCCGGCAGGGATCGAGGCCACGGTTGCCAGTGTTTTGCGGTCGAAGACAACGACCGCGTTCGCGCCGCCATCGCTGATGTAGCCGAACTCGCCCTTGTCATCGAGTGCAATACCGTGTGTACCCTTCAGGCCGGTAATCGCGCCCACTACCTTGCCCGTATCCGTGTCCATGACCTCGACACGCGGTCCATGGGTGACGTACAGGCGATGTGCCCCAGGGTCGGCAAGCAGGTAATCCCATCCGCCTACGCCGCCGACTTGCCAGTGATCGACCACCTGGTAAGGCTGCTGAGCAAAGGCGCCGGCCGCGAGCGTACACACTGCAAGCGCCGCAAGGGAGCAAAGAACGTTCGACCGCATCGGGTATCTCCTGGTA
Organism: uncultured Acidipila sp.; assembly: GCA_937859835.1. Lineage (GTDB taxonomy): Bacteria > Acidobacteriota > Terriglobia > Terriglobales > Acidobacteriaceae > EB88. The sequence goes on from CALMAN010000087.1 coordinate 5,892, forward strand.
CTCCTCGGAGTACACTCCCGAGTTTCACCGGTCGAGCTTAAGCGGACATGAAGGTGACCGTGACCCGAGTTCCTTGCCCTGGTTCACTTTCAAGCGAGATGCTGCCTCCGGCCGCTTCCACAATAGACTTGCAGATGGAGAGCCCTAAACCTGTCCCACCCGTGTCGCGCGACCGCGAACGGTCTTCCCGAAAGAAACGTTCGAAAAGGTGCGGCAACGCTTCCGGCGAAACGCCGGTACCGGTATCAACAACCTCAAGCGTGGCCAACTGCTGCTGTACGGTGAGCGAGACCGAAACCGTTTGGCCCGGTGAGCTGTGTTGGACTGCGTTTAGGACCAGGTTTGATACCAACGCGAACCCCCGGTCAGGCAGCAGCCGTACCGGGATAGCGGCTTGGCGTACGAAGTCCAACAGCACGCCACGCGTTTCGGCTACCGGCCGCAACCGCTCAAGCGCAGTCGCCGTCAACTCACCAAAGTCAAGCGCACAAGCACCTTCGACGGAAGTCTCTTCCATGCTGGCGAGTTGCAGCATCTGTGCTACCAGCGCTTCCACCCGGCCATTGTCTTCGAGCACGCGCTCTAGACCGACGGCGTACTCGTCAACCGTGCGGCGCTTCAGCATCAACAGCTGTACGGAAGATCGAACCACCGCGATGGCTGTCTTCAATTCGTGGGCTGCGTCCCCGACGAAACGCTGTTCTTTCGCGAACGCCTCGCGAAGCCGTCCAACACTTTCGGTCAGGACCTTGGCCAAGGGGAGAAGTTCCCGCACCCGCATCACGGAAGCGGGCGCAGTAAAGACCAGCTCGGGAGGAGCAAGCGCGGCGGCCGCCAGCGCAAGTTCGGACAAAGGGGCAAGCGACCTTTTGAGCAGCAACGAAACCAGAAACACCGTGAGAGCCGTGGCTACAACTATCGCAAGGAGATAAAAACGTACTGCTTCGAGAACTTCGTGCCACAGATGCTGCTCCGACGACGCGTAGAGGATCGTGACGGGCCGCTTGAGACCGGTCCCCCCGTTTTCCGCTCGGTCGATGACGCGCATCGCTTCCCGCTGAAACACCCGGTATGTGGTTCGGCCGATCTTCACACTGCGGAACTCATCGGCATGCCTGCCGATCAGTACAGGCGGCGCCGCAAGGGAGCTGCCTAGAAGGCCGCCGCCCTGGTTATACACCGCGTAAACATCGTTTTCCGGCAGCTTCAGCTCAGCGGAGTCGATGAGCACATTGTCGTCGGGGTCTTCGGCGTCCTGGATGGCACCCAAGACAGAATCCGACCGGCCCTGGAGGCTTATGTCGAGCGCACGAAGGCGTGTATGGCGCTCATAAAGCACAGCGGCACTGCACAGCAGCGCCGCGCACAGGATCTGGGCCGCTACGACGATCCCTATCGTCTGATGAACGAGGGAACGGCTTCCCGGCAGCTTCACGAGACGCTCGCGAGACGGTACCCGCGGCCGCGCAGGGTCTCCAAAACCTCAGACTCGGTGACCGCACGCAGCTTCTTTCGAAGGTTGGAGATATGCGCTTCGATTACATTCGAGTGGTGTTCCCAGGTGAAATCGTAGAGGTGCTCCAAGAGTTCTCTTTTTGAGACCACCACACGCGGGCGAAACATCAGGTACTCCAAAATCCTGTACTCCGTCGGAGAAAGCTCGACCGTGCGCAGGTTATGTGACACGCTCTGCTCCCCCGTATGTACCCGGAGGTTGCCGAAGGTAAGAAGCGGCTCGCCGGCCCCCTTGCCGCGCCGAATCAGTGCGCGGGTGCGTGAGATCAATTCACCCAGGTCGAAGGGTTTGGTCATGTAATCATCCGCCCCGGCATCGAGAAGTTCAATGGTCTTGCTGGTTTGGCTGACAGCCGTCAGCATCAACACAGGCGTGCCATTTCGCGACGCTCGAAGCTGTGTCACGACGTCGTGTCCGCTCAGCCGTGGAAGCATCAGGTCGAGCAGGATGAGGTCGTAACTAGTGGTGCGGCACAGATGGATGGCATCTTCGCCGTTTTGAACTATGTCGACGGCGTACCCCGGCCCTTCGCGAAGCGCCGCCGCAATGTTTTCGGCAAGCCGCACCTCATCCTCGACTACCAGAACCCGCACCAAATCCTCCGCACGCTGAGGACATCCGGAATAATCCCCGGAGTCTTGTGGCTATGTTACTTCCGGGCTCTCTCCGTTGACTAGGCATCCAAGGTCCCGCCGATCGATAATCTCAGCGTCCACTTCGTCACTGCTTGCTGCAGCGATTTTAGGTGAAGCAATCACGACGCAAAAGATCCTCGGCGGCGCGGTTCGGCTTCGTCAGAAAACACACGTCGGGCGGCAAAGACCGCATCCTCGGTGGCAGACGCAGCTTGGTTCCAAAGCAGCCTTCTGAGCGAGCACTGCCCCTTACGTATACGGTGGAGCAGTTCGATGCCTGCGATCGTGCTTCAGCAAGCTCGCAGTCGGCTTCGCTCTACTGCTTGAAGACGGTCCCCTGTTCACTCGTGCTTGTCCAGCGCAGACCGAACGTGTATGTCGGCGAATAATACTCACGTTGCACAGGGTATTGTTCCTGACCGTTGAAGAAGCCGAACACTTCGTTGTTCAGGTTGAGGAACTGTGCAACCGCACTCACGCCATGCCCCTTGGGAAGGAGGTAATTGACCTGCGCATCCACCTGCGTATGCGGGTAATAGTAGTTATCGCCGCCAGGACCCTTCGGGCCACCTACGGTGACACTACTCGGTGAGCCCGCGATCGAGGTGCCGTCGGTGTATTGGTACGCCGAAATGTAGGCGTCATTGTGGGTAAGGCCCATGCGGGCAGAAATGCCGTACTTATCGTAGGTCAGGTCGACGTTCCAGTTATTTGGCGCGTCGCCGGCTAGAGAGGGTTTGTCCGAGCGACCCGGCACAGTCGCCACCGAGGCAACGTAGCTGTAATTGAAGCGGTAGCCTGTGCCGCCCAGTGCGCCGGGCAACTGGGTGAGGTGCTGTTCGTAGGAGGCCTCCACGCCGATGAGGTGAGAGGATCCGCCGTTGACGGGTAAGGCCTCATACACTGGTCCGGACTGTGTCTGGCCGGGCTGGGTGTACTGGACCTGCACAATCGATTGGAAAATATCGTCGAAGATCTGCTTATAGAAGAGGCCACCCTGGATCACCCCGACGTTTTTCAAGTAATGCTCGCCGAGTAGATCGAGATTCTCAGCCCAGGTGGCCTTCAGGGTCGGGTTCCCGCCGGTAAGTACTGGCGCGGCTGCGGTATCCGCGGCGCCCGGATTGTACTGGACAAACGGCGCCAGATCGCCGTAGTTCGGGCGAGCCAGACCGATGCTGTAGGCAAGCCGGAAGTCGGTGAGGTCCCCCGCGTTGTACTGCACGCCTGCGCTGGGGAGTACGTAGACGTAGTTGTTGCTTTTGTACAAAGGAGTCAGGCCATTGTTGGCGTTGGCCGCATAGCCGAAAACTCCGTCCGTAGTGGACTCTATCCGCACGCCGGAGTTATAGCGGAAGCGTCCGTGCGTGATAGTGTTCTCAAGGTAGCCCGCGTAGACGCGCTCACTCACGTGAAAATCAGCCTGGAGATCTGACTGGCCTCCGCCAGCGGTCGACTGAAACTGTGTCGGGTTGGCCTTGTAGAAAGCAAGGATGCTGGTGGCTTGCGATTGTGGCCCGACCTGGTAGTGGCCCATGTAGAAGTCGGAGTCGTCACGGCGGCTAGGAAACTCGGTCAGCAGGATATTCCACGAGAGCGCAGAAGCGGACGGTTGGTCGTCCAGCTGGTTCTTGATGACGTCCCGTACCTGGAAGCCGATCTGCCAGGTGCCGAAGTTGGGGCCAAGCGTGTAGCCGTGTGCGTAATCCGCCTGGCCTTCGACATCGCGCTCAAACGTGTGGTTATCCTGGAAGTTGATACTGCTCAGGGAGTACTGGCTGCCGTCGTAGATGCTCACATTGTTCGGTGTTGCGGTGACACGTACACCAGGCAGAAAGACATCTTTGGTCGCAGTATTAAAGGCGACCCCGTTTTGCTCGGTGCTGCCATCGGGGTTTATGCCTGGCGTTATGCCAGTGAACTGGCTGGTGGTAAAGCCTCCGGTGATCTTGGCCTGCGAGTAAGCAATATGACCAGACAGAGTGGACTGGCCCGCCTCTTTGCGGGCGCCGACCGATGTGCTGAAGATCTCCTGGACAGGACGGCGATAGATATTCTCGTAGACCGTGTTGCCGGTCTGGTCGGTCTGGGTCGGCGAGATGAAGCTGCCGAAGGTAAGTCGATTGATGCTGTCCTCGCCAAAGTCGTCAAGGTAGGAGTACAGACCTTTCAAATAAGCGGTCGTGTGCTCGTTGAATTTGTAGTCGACGGTACCGCCGGCCCCGTAGCGGGACCGGTCGTAATAGTAGTCCCGCAGATCGATGGAGTTAGGGCTGCTCACCGTGTCGGTAGCACTCCCGTTGATTGGGTTGACGCCCTGGTTAGGCTCGATGTCATTGATGCCCCTAGCGTTGTAGTCGTAGCTGCCGGTGGCAAGCACCCCCAGCTTGCCGGCGAGGAAACGGCGGCCATAGGTGCCGAACTCCTGATTCTCCTGGCGTGTGCCGTTGATCGGAGTGTGACCGAACAAGCCCTCCACGGCGAAGTAGGGCTGGTCTGTCGCCTGCCGGGTAACAAGGTTGAGTGATCCGCCGATCCCATCTCCGTTCATGTCGGCGGTAAGTGTCTTGTTCAGCTCAACCGATTCCACGAGGTCTGCCGGGATGGTATCGAGCTTGATGTATCGAACGTTCTCCGGACTTGGTAGCTGCACGCCGTCCACGGTCACATTGTTCAAGCGAGGCTCGGTGCCACGAATCTGGATGTACTTGCCCTCCCCCTCGTCACGCACAATCGACACGCTGGGGAGGCGGCCAACGGCGTCGGCAATGTTCACGTTGGGCAGGCTGTTGATAACTTCAGACGGGAGTACCTGCAGGATGTTGATGGCGACACGCTGCCGGTTGAGCGACTCGGCTTCGCCCACCTCTCGCTCGGGACGGACGGTCACGCTGCTGGCAGCATTTTCTATGGAAAGCGAAACGTCGCCGTTTGCGATCGCGCCGGCGGTGACGTCCTTCTCGATGGAAAAGGCCTCGAAGCCAATGTAGGAGACACGCAAGGTATAGTGACCAGGCTTTATACCGGAGAAGGTGTAGCCACCCTGTGCATCGGTGACCGTTGTTTGCCCCCCTGGCTCGAGCAGAACCTGTGCACCTTGTAGTACGGCCTTCGAGGATTCTGTGACCGTGCCTGCTATGGTGCCACGGTCGGTTTGCGCGTTTGCTGGCGGAGCGTGGAGCGAGAAGGAAGCGAGAAGGACGAGGTGTGCACACTGCTGGAGTTGTCGAGACAAGAAGGCCTCACGTGATGGGAAGCAATTGGCGCGCTTCATTGACTCCACCCCAGAAACCTTAAGCCAGGCTGAAGCGGAGCGCCCTGAACGTGTATATTCATTCGGCCGTCATCGAGCTTTCATAAAGGTCGACGGTTAAGAGCGGATATCTCAAGAGGAGGCGTAGAACAAGCTCTTGGGTGCTATGCAAGCGATGTTCACAGCTGCTTCGCCGGAAGGCGTGAGCGATGCTCATCCCGCAAGGAAGGATGGTCTTGGGAAATGAGAACGACCAAACCTCTGTTCCGATTCGGCTCCTCACCGACGTGCTGCATCCGTACTGCACCATGAGATCTTTGCCGGTGGATAAAGTCCGCGGCTGCTTCGCCGCTTGAAAGATGGGTCGCTACAGAGCCGTCCTCTTCAAGCGCCTGCTGTAAACGCCCGGCAAGCCGTAGGTCGTTACCGACGATGCAGACCTGCATGGCCATAGTATCCGCCGACCGTACGTGCACTGCGTTAGATTTGCTGTGAAGAGGCGCCGAAACACGCGTTTTCTAAGTCTCTCCTAAGCTGCGTCGCCTTGAATGAACCTGTTCGGAGCTACCACTCGCGGAAAGGACCCGCTCCGCACAGCCAAGTCATGCGAACAATGCAAACGGTCACCCGCCTTGTGCTGGCCGCTAGTACAAGCGCGGCTGCGCATGCACGGATCGACCGCGCTGAGATCAACGGCACCGTCACCGACACAAGCGGCGCCGCAACGCCAAGCATTACCGTCAACGTTACTCAGGAGGGCACGGATGCCACGTGCACAGTAGCCACCAGCGCAAGCAGGCACTTCATTGTGTCCGCGCTTCCGGTAGGCCGCTTTTCGGGACGCTGAGCAAGACAGCTTTGAGAGTGCCCGGGCCGCGAGGATATCGACCTCCACGCAGGCGCCGTGCGCACCGTGAACCAGCAGTTTTAGCTTGGCTCGGTCGCACAGGTGATCAGCGTAGAAGGCGACACGGGAGGCGCACAGCTCGAGAAAAGCGACGCTACTTTCGGCGGCACCATCCAGTCCGTGCAGGTGCGTGAACTACCACTGAATGGCCGGAACATTGCCACCCTTGAGCTGCTCGCGCCGGGCGCCATCGACACCGGCACCGGGCAGCAGTCTTCTATTCACTTTGCCGGGCAAGGCATTGACGATAACAACTACCGCCTTGATGGCGTCGATGCTGCCCACCTCGACCATCTCCATCTACTCGCCCGGGGAGGTAGGATCGTCGACGAGATCAAGGAGCTGCCCGGCGATAATCTTAAAGCATGGTTGTCGGCGACGCGCATGGCCGCCTGGATGTGAATGTGCGCGACAAGAGAGATACCCCGGTTGTGGATCTCAAGACCAAGCAGGTTGTCGATACGTGGACAGCTGATGACATGAGCCGCAACAC
>CALMAN010000087.1:12795-15021 GCA_937859835.1 uncultured Acidipila sp.
TCAAGACCAAGCAGGTTGTCGATACGTGGACAGCTGATGACATGAGCCGCAACACGGCGCCGACGCTCGATGCGATCGCGGGCCGGCTTTTCGTCGCGGGCCGCAACCCGGGTCTGCTGTACGTGTTCAGCGTCAACACCGGTAAGCTGGAAGATGCTCTGCGTCAACGTCAACGACGACATGACCTGGGATCCCGAGTCGAAACGCACTTATGTCTCCGGCTCGGAAGGGCTGAGCATCTTTCATCAGGACAGTCCCGACGCGTACACCGAATTACTGAACCTACCGACAAATGGCGGCAAAACCTCGACCTATGTACGCGCTGTGGAGCAGTTCTACGTGATCCACCCAAAGACGGACATCGACATCGCGGCTCTGCTTGTCTACCGCGTCAACCCACCGCGATGAGCACGCCAGTAAGCCCGCTTCTTCGACTCTTCTGCGCGCGTCTCCCGCTCTCCCGGACGGCGCCGGCACTGCCTGCCCCGCACTAGAAGATCAGAGCGACCAACCTCCGTCGATCACGGTCGCGGCGCCGGTCACGAAGGCGCCCAGATCCGAAGCCATCCAGAGCACAGCCTCTGCGATCTCCTCTGGTTTGCCGAGCCGCCCCACTGGCTCCAGATCAATGGCCTTCTGGATATCGCCTCCGGTAAAGCGATCCATCATCGGCGTTTCGATGTTACCGGGCAGCACAGCGTTGACGCGGATGTTCTGCTTGGCATAGTCGAGTGCTGCTGAGCGGGTCAGGCCGATGATCGCGTGTTTCGACGCCGCGTAGGCAGCGCCTCCCGCCACGCCACGGATGCCCGCGCCCGAAGAAGTATTGACGACCACTCCTCCGCCCTGCTTAGACATCTGCGCCAGTTCGTGCTTCATACAGACGAAAGTGCCACGGAGATTGATGTTGAGAATGCGGTCCCACTCGGCCAAGTCGATCTCGTGGACGGCAGCCGCCTTGTTCTCCACGCCGGCGTTGTTAAACGCGATGTCGAGGCGCCCGAACCGATCAACGACCTGACCGATTGCGGCTTCTACCTGATCGGGTGAGGACACATCGCAGGTGAGGCTCAGGACTTCTCCGCCCGTTTTCTTCACGGAGACCTCAACCGCTTCAAGCGCCTCTGCTGATCGGTCGAGAATGGCTACACGCGCACCCTCGGCCGAGAAGGCTAGTGCTGCTGCCCGGCCGATTCCGCTGGCGGAACCTGTGATGAAAACGACTTTGTTCGTAAAGCGGTCATTTCTCGCCATGATGTCTTCTCCCTTCGTCGGATCGAGCTTCTGCTATCGGCTGTACTGTTGCTCGCTTACCTGTTCGAGCCACTCAACCACTTTCCCGTCCTTCTTCTCCTGAATGGCGATGTGGGTCATGGACGTAGTGGGAGTCGCTCCATGCCAGTGCTTCTCATTTGGCGCAAACCACACGACATCCCCTGGGAATATCTGTTCGACGGGTCCGCCTTCTTGCTGGGCCCAGCCTGCTCCAGCGGTCACAACGAGCACTTGCCCTAGCGGGTGCGTGTGCCACGCTGTGCGTGCAGCCGGTTCAAACGTTACGCTCGCGCCCACAACGAATGCAGGCTCCGGCGCGGTAAAGAGAGGATCTACGCGAACGGTTCCTGTGAACCATTCTGCCGGCCCCTTGCCGGAGGGCTGAGTCCCTGCTTTTTTGATTTCCATGTCGTCTCCTTGTTCCAGTTACGCCCGTCGCACTTGCCCAGGCCGATGGCGCTCAGTCTATTCGAGTACAGCATCGCTCTATGCGAAGCATGGAACTGCGCATGTGGTTGTGAGTACTGCCACGGGATCTCAACGCACTCGCTACTTTCCTCGAGGTTGCGGAAGAACGTAGGTTTGCTCGTGCCGCGAAGCGCCGCGGTGTCTCGTGTCAGCAGTGAGCCATGCCCACCTTCTCAGCATCTCATCGCAGTGAACCTGACGAAGCGCCCATTCATTGGGCCAGAGAAGCGGTCGAAGTTAGGAAGCACGTTTCGGCGAGCCACATCCGCGGCTCCACTTACAGGTGTGCCAAACCCCTCTGCAAGGCGGTAATCACAGCCTGCGTGCGGTCCGTCACGTTCAGCCGCATGAGGATCACGCTCACATGCGACTTCACCGTCGCTTCCTTGATCGATAACTCCCTCGCAATGTCGCGATTGCTCCTGCCACGAACCAGCAGTGAAAGTACTTCTCGCTCGCGAGAACTCAGGTCGCCATCGTGAG
>CALMAN010000088.1 GCA_937859835.1 uncultured Acidipila sp.
CCGACACCGTTCCCGACCCTGTTCCCGACCCCAGGCTCCGTTCCTCCGCTGGGGACCGCAAGCCCTGGCTCAAACACCATCTGCAAACCCGGGATCTCTTCTTCCTGTTCCAGCCCCTCGCAGCGCAGCGGGGTTTCGCTGGCCAGGTAAAGACGCTCGCCCGGCGCCATCAGGGCGTGGAGCGCCCGCAGCGGCGCCCGCGCGTTCGCCGCTATCCCGGCAAACGGAATCACGTCCGGCGGGAAGCGCCTTGCGAGCTCACCGCCGAGGGCGACGTGCGCTTGCTCGGTCACGAGAGCGTGCCAGTAAGGGTTGGCGAGACGGTCGTCCACGTTTCAAAGGATACCTGGGGCGCGCGCTAAAGCCAGCGCAGCAGGCGCGCGGTGACCAACAGCACGATGGTGGAAACAGCGGTCATGCCCGCAACGATCAGCGCGGCGTGGGGGCTGTCGACGAAGGGCAGACCCTTGAGGTTCATGCCGTAGATGCTGCTCAGGATCAGCGCCGGGAGCGCGATGGTGGACAGCGCGGTCAGCACCTTCATGACTTCGTTGGTGCGGTTGGCAAGCGACGACACGTAGATATCGAGCGCGTTTGAGAGTAAGTCGCGTTCGCTTTCAACCGAGTCAAGCAGGCGCGCCAGGTGGTCGTAAAGGTCGCGAAGAAAAAGCTGGTGATCCTGGTCGATGACCGAGCCGGGGTCGCGCTGCAGGTGCATGCTGGCGTCGCGGGTGTGCAGCAGCAGCCGGCGGAAGCCGATCAGCGAGCGCTTGACCTGAAACACCTCGCGGAGCAGTTCGGGCCGGGGATCGAGCACGCGATCCTCAAGCTCATCGACGTGCTCGTCGATGGGCGTGAGCGCGGCAAAGTAGGTGTCGACCACTGAATCGAAGATGAGGTAAAGGGTGCGGCCGGGCGAGCAGTCACCCCCCTCGTTCTTGGCGCGCGCAAGCACCTGGGCGACCGCCGGCTGCCCGCGATCGGCGATGACGATCGAAAACGCGCGCCCGGAGAAGATGCAGATGGAGTACAGGACCGGGTCCCCGCTGGGCGCGATCTCAAAGGTGCGCAGGATGGTGAAGGTGTACTCCGGGGTGACGTCGCTCTTGATCCGCTCGCCCTCGGTGCGGCAGTCTTCGACATGCAAGGGGTGGAGATGGAACTTTTCGGCGAGCCGGTCCAGTTCAGGATCGTCAGCGTGGTCGAGCTCGTACCGGGCCATGGAGGCTCCTTGAGGGCATTTGGGCGCAATGGTCATCATAGGCGCTCCCTCGGGAGCCCGAGCGGGCGCCAGCGTGTCTGCACCCCGGGAATGGAACCAGCGGGGCGGCGACATACAATCGAGCGCATGGACGTCGCTGGTTTGCAAGCGGCCCTGCGCGAGCAGGGGATCGATGCATGGCTCTTTTATGACCACCATGGGCGCGATCCGCTGGCCTATCGCGTGCTGGGCTTGCCGCCTCCGGCGCACGTCACGCGGCGCTGGTACTACCTGTTGCCCGCAACCGGCGAGCCGCGCAAGCTGGTACACCGCATCGAGGCGGCACGGCTGGACGCGCTCCCCGGTGGGAGGCAGATGTACGCTTCGTGGCAGGAGCTCGAAGCCGGGCTCGAAGCGATGCTGGGTGGGCATACCCGGATCGCGATGCAGTACTCGCCCCGCAACGCCATCATGTATGTTTCGATGGTCGACGCCGGAACGGTCGAGCTCGTGCGCGGCTGGGGCAAGGAGGTTGTAAGCTCGGCCGACCTGATCGCCCAGTTCGAGGCCGTGCTCACCGCGGAGCAGATGGCGAGTCACTACGCCGCACAGCGCGCGATTGACGGCATCCTGCCGCTAGCCTGGCAGTGGCTGCGCGGGGAGCTCGACGCGGGCCGCAGCGTGACCGAGTACACGATGCAGGGATGGCTGGTCGAGGCGTTGCGCGCCGAAGATCTGGTCTGGGAGCACCCGCCCAATGTATCGGTGAACGAAAACAGTGCCGACTCGCACTACGAACCTTCGGCTGCGCGCGCCCGGCCGATCCGGAACGGCGACTTCCTGCTCGTCGACATCTGGGGGCGCCAGGACTGGCCGGGTGCGGTGTTCTACGACATTACCTGGACCGGCGCTGTGGGGCGGGCGCCCAGCGCGCGCGAGCAGGCCGTCTTCAGCGCGGTGCGGAACGGGCGCGATGCTGCGATTGCCTTGGTGCAGGAGGCGTTTCAGAATAAGCGCCCCATCGCCGGCTGGGAGCCGGACGCGGCGGCGCGTGCTGTAATCACGGCGGCCGGCTTTGGCCCGGCCTTTACCCACCGCACCGGCCACAACATCGCGCACGAGATCCACGGCGCGGGCGCTCACCTGGACGACCTGGAAACCCACGACGAGCGCCTGCTGCTGCCCGGCACCTGCTTTTCAGTGGAGCCCGGCGTGTACCTTGAAAGCCTCGGCATCCGCAGCGAGGTCAACATGATCACCTCGGCAGCCGAGGCCGTGGTGACCGGCCGGGTGCAGGCGGAGCTGCTGCGGCTCTGATGGCCTCGGGCAGCGGGGTGCGTAGCCGCGCGGGCGCCCTCCTCTGGGTTGGCTGCCTGCAGTTCTTCCTCGTCGAGCAGATGGCCCAGCTTCGGTGGCGCGGGCACTACAGCTTCCGGTTCAACTACATCAGCGACCTGGGCACAGCCGGCTCGCCCTTGCACGGGGTGATGAACGCCTCCTTTCTGCTCCAGGGCGTGCTGATCGCAGGCGGCGCGCTAATGCTGCCCGGCTTCACGTCGCCCCGGGTCGCCGGGGCGCTGGCCCGAGGATGCCTCCTGCTGGCCGGGGCCGGTGTGGCGCTGGTGGGCTGGGCGCCCGAGGACGGCGACACCAACCTCCATATCGCGGGCGCGCGTGCCCACTTCCTTTTCGGGGCCCTGGCGATGACGCTGTGGGGCGCCTCGCTCGCGTCGCGCAGAAGAAGCGCGGGGCAAGGCAGGCATGCCGCGGCGGTTGCCTTTGCGGCAGGCGGGCTTGCAATCGCCGGGGATCTGTTGCTTCTCTTTCCCGCTGGGCCGCTGGGCTCGGTTCTCGGTGGGGGCGGCATCGAGCGCCTTGCTGCGTACCCGCTGCCGCTCTGGCTGGCCTTGACCGGCTTCAGGTTGCTGCGGGCGGGACCCGCACGCGGTGATTTATAGTCAGGGAAATGGCTGACACCCGTAAGAGCTCGGGCAGTGCTGTGTCTTTGGCGCTGCTGCTGGGCTGGATACTTCCCGGAGCAGGGCACCTGCTCACCCGCCACTGGATCCGCGCGCTCCTGCTTTTTCTGGCGATCACCAGTCTTTGGTGGCTGGGCATCGCCATGAACGGCCATCTATACATGCCGGGCGGCGGTGATCCGCTCAGCATCCTGGGATTTGTGGGCGATCTGGGCTCGGGACTTTTCTACCTGGTCGGTTACGCGGGCGGCCTGGGGCGGGGCGTGGTCCAGGTGGCCACGGCCGACTACGGCACCAAGTTCCTGGTGGTGGCGAGCCTCCTTAACGTCATCGCCGCAGTCGACGCCCACAACCTGCGCATCGGGCGCAAGCCGGACGGAAGGTCGCTGTGAGCTTCGAGTTTTCCCACTTCGCAGCCGTCCTGCTGTTTGCCAGTTGCGCGTCGGTGGTTTTTGGCATTACGCAGCGCACCACGACGCGCGCGATGGTGCGGTACGGCGTGGCCTGCTGGGTTTCCTTTGTGGGCGTGGTGATCGTAGCGAGCTGGCTCATGTACCTGGTCCGCCACTAACGGGCGCCCCCCGGGAAAGCGCATCGCCCCGGAGCATCCGGAAATGGGCCAGCCAGCGGCGTCAGGCCGGCCGCTTCGGCTCGAGCGACAGCTTCCCTTCGGGCGCGGCTGGGTTGAAAGCCACTTCCGGGGGAGCGTTGTTCCACACCATCGCGTCAAAGGCATGCTGCTCCCGGAAGCCTACGCGACGGTAAAGCGCCGCGGCGCGATCGTTGCCGGCGGTCACGGTAAGAGACAACTTGGTGAAGCCGCGCGTGGCAAGCGCGCGCGCTGCCACTTCAAGCAGCAGCGTTCCCCAGCCTGCGCCGCGCGCGTGCGCCGCTACACAAAGCTGCGTTACATGCTCCACATCCTCGCGTACCCGCGAGCACAGCACCAGCCCTGCAAGGGTGCCCGTGCTTTCGTGCTCAAGCACGTGGGACGCCTGCGGGTCAAAAACACCGCAGCCGGGGAAGCGAATGATGTTGTGCAGGAACTTCAAGGACCCTGCCACCGACCGGTACTGGTCATTGATGGTGCTGTCCAGGTGTCCCTCGTAGGCATGCGCGATCAGCGAGCCGGCGGGATGGAAGTCGGTTTCGCGCCAAGGGCGCAGCTGCAAGCCGTGCGAGCCAAGCAGGGCCTGCTGCCTGAGTGTGCCGCCCGGTGCGTCCGCATGGAGGTTCAGGTCCATGAAGACGCGCCGGTACACAGAAAAACCGGCCTTCCGGAACAGTTCCGCATGGAGGTCGTGGGGGTGGAGCAGAAGCTGCGACTCAATCCGCTCCAAGCCGGGGGAGTTCTGCAGCAACGCCAGCAGGTGCTCCAGCAGAACGGCTTCAATCTCGCTTTGCGAGCGGTCGCTTCCGCTGTCTTCCAGCGCAAACACGTCGCCGATGACGGCTTTTCGATCCTCGTACACGCAAAAGGTGTAGCCGAGGACGCGTCCTGACTCGACCGCAACGAAACCCGGTAAGACGCGCGCGTCGAGGTACTGGAGCAGCAGGTTGGTGGAAGCGCGGTAATCCCAGTCCAGCCGTTCGGCCCAAACGCGGCTTTCCGCTTCCAGCACGGGGCGAAGACTCGCGGCCGAGAAGTGGCGTAGATCGAGAACTTCAAGCGGCGCCAACTCAATCTGTGCGAGTGCATTAACTGGCAGGGATCCCTACCTTCGCAGCATACTCCTCGGCTTGCACCGCAGGAGCGATGCCGCCCCCGTCAGGGCTGCTTTGGCCCAACCGCGTACACGACCAGAGCCTGCTCGGGTACCTCGAACAGCTCGCGGTACTGCCGGCCGGCAAGGCGCGCCGGCAGCTCGCGAAGAAAAGGCTCGCGCGAGACGAGGATATGCGGGCCGTCGGGAACGCCGCCCTGTTCGTCGTAGTCCAGGACCCGCTGATCCCGGTAAAAGGAGAGGCCGTACTCGATGTCGCGGCGTACACGAAACACGGCGACCGGTCCCAGCTCCGGGGGCAGCGCGGCGAGCACGCGCGCCAGTGGCCGCGGCGAGTAGGTCAGGTCCAGGATGCGGATCGGACCCTTGCTCGCGGGCAGCGCCGGGAAAGGGAACACTGGACCGACGCCAAAGATAAAAATAAGCAGCACCACCAGCGACACCATGGTTGCCGCGCGCAGGCGCGCCAGCCCAAAGTGCGCCACCGCGAGCAGGATCAGCAGGCTGGCCCCGGAGCCGGCCGCGATGGCTGCCACCGTGGCGCGCCCCGGCGGGCGAAGGTCGGTCCCCAGCAGGTACCCGGGAATGAAGTAGTTGGGTGCGAGCAGGATAAAGATAGTGATGAGGCCGACCAGCAGCGCATGGCCGCCCAGGAGCCACGCCGGCAGACCGCGAGCCCGCATGCGGTAAAGGTAGTCGCCGGTGAGGATCGTAATGGGCGGAATGGAAGGAAGGATGTAGCCGGGAAGCTTGGAGTCCGAAGTGGTGAAGAACAGGATCGGCAACACCGCCCAGATCAGCAGAAACTCGGGAAAGGCGTCGCCGGCTCTTTGAAAGCCTCGGTAGTGCCCCTTGGCCCGCCGCGCTCGCCATTCGGCAATGCTTTCGCGCGCGGCCGAAGCCAGGGCGGCCACGGCCAGCACCGCCCAAGGCATCAGCGACAGGAGCGCCACCGGGATGTAGTAGAGCAGCGATTGTTCGTGCTCGTAGCGATTGGTCGCGAAGCGCTCGAGGTTGTGCTGGAGAAAAAAGACGCGCAGGAAGTTGGGATTGCGCCGCGTGACCGCAATGTACCAGGGCAGGACCATGGCGAGATACAGCGCAGCGCCGGGCCACCAGAAGGTGCGCCCCAGCACCGTCCACTCCCGCCGCAGCGCGGCAAAGGCAAGGATGATAATGAGGGCAAGAAAGGGCGCAACAGGCCCCTTGGCAAGCGTGGCCACCCCGATAAAAAAGTACAGGTCGAAGAGCCAGAACTTCGAGCCTGTCTCATACCAGGCATACCAGCCCAGCATGCCGATTCCAAAGGGCGCAGCCAGCTGCATGTCGGTGGAAGCGCCCCGCGCAAAGCTGAGGATGCCGGCGCAGGATGCGGTGAGCAACGCCGCATCGAGGTGGCCGCCCGCCCGAAAGCGCTTCATGTGGAGGTAGATCAGCACCACCAGCGTGAACGCAAAGGTGGCCGAAGGGAGCCGGGCAGCCCAGTCATGAACGCCAAACTCTCGAAACGAGATGATGGCGCGCCAGTAGTACAGAGCTGGTTTTTCGAGCCAGGGCTTGCCGTACAGCACCGGCGTAATGGAGTCGTGGCGGGCCAGCATCTCGCGCGCCACCTGCGCGTATCGCGGCTCGTCGGCACCTACCAGGCCCAGGCCCGCACCGCCAAAAGCCGGGACCAACCCGTAGAAAAACAGGATGCCGCTCAGGCTGCAAAGCGTCCACAACTCCAGCAGCATCGCCGGCTGCCACCAACGCTCGCGCCAGGTGGTCGGGCGCTGCGCCGTAATGCTTCTGGTGCTGATGGCCGTCTCGTTCACCTCGGGTCTATCTTCCCGATGCACGCCCCGGGCGGGACTGTGCGCGTTCCCAGGCCGGTTCGCTCGGTATGCTCACTGCCCCCAACGCGCGCAGCGGCTTCAGTCCTGACCCGGCTGCTCGGGCAGCGGGCTGGTCGCGCTTTCCTGCGCAGCCGCGTACTTGTTCCGCTTGCGCGTGCGCGTCAGCAGCTCGTCGATGCGCCCCGCCATGCGTTCCGAGCGATCGGCATGGAACTGCAGCTCCGGGATGTGCCGCTTGCCCATCCGGTCCTTCAGTTCGGCGCGGATCCAGCCACGGGCAGCCGTCAGCCCCTCCACCGTCTTTCCTTCGGCTTCGGGCCCCCCGTCTACCTGGACGTAGACTTCGGCCGACTTCCCGCCCGGGTTGAGCATCACCTGGGTCACATAGGCCGACGCGATGCGCGGGTCCGACAGGTCGCCCAGGATCATCGCGTCGATCTCTTCCCGAATCGTCTCGGCCACCCGGTCCTGGTGATACTTGCGCGCGCGTTGTTCGGGCATGTGGCTGGTCCCCTTCTCATTCCCTAGTCTACAAACTCGCACCAGCTGTCCGTGATCACTGCGCTCAGCTCGGTCGCGATGCGCTCGGCAGCCGCTTCCACCTGCTGCAGCTGCCCTTGCAGGTACTGGCGCGAGCCGGAGATGGCGGCCACGCCGACGACCGCGGACTGCCAGGTCGCTGCCTCGTCCAGCTCGGCGACGGAAACATTGAAGCCGTGACGGAGCTTGTCCTTGAGGCTGCGCACCACTTGCCGCCGGTCTTTGAGAGAGTGCGCGTGTTCGATACGGAGCTGGAGGGTAAGGGTAGCGAGCGGCATACACGGCAAAGGGAGGGCGGTTGCGCCCTCCCTTTCAGCATATGCGCTTCGCACTGCTTACCCCGGCACACTTTGGTTACTGTGCCTGCTGGACCTCCCGCTCGATGGCGGTCCACTCGTTGCGGTCGAGCTTGAGCGAGGCCGCCCTGGTGTTTTCCTCCAGGTGCGCAACCGAGGAGGTGCCAGGGATCGGCAGCATGACCGGGGAGCGATGGAGCAGCCAGGCCAGGGCCAGCTGCGACACAGTCGCCCCGTGCCGCTTTGCTGCCTTGTCGAGCGGGCCGCCTTCCCGGGCAAGCTTGCCGGCCGCGACGGGAAACCAGGGGATAAAGGCGATCCCGTGCTGCTCGCAGAACTCCAGCGTGTCCTCGTGCTGACGGTCACCGATGTTGTACTGATTCTGGACACTGACGACCGGCAGTATCTTCAGGACCTGCTCGATCTCCTTTGGCTTTACCTCGGACAGCCCCACGTGCCGGATCTTGCCGTCCTGCTGCAGCTTGGCGATCGGCTCCAGGGACTGCTCGACCGGCACCTTGGGATCGATGCGATGGAGCTGCCACAGGTCGATGCGCTCCAGCCGGAGCCGGCGCAGGCTCATCTCCACTTCCTGCTGAAGGTACTCGGGCCGGCCCACAGGATGCCACGCTCCCGGGCCGGTGCGGGTCAGGCCACCCTTGGTGGCGATCACCATGTCTTTGGGGTAAGGAGAAAACACGTCGCCGATGAAACGCTCAGACACTTCGGGACCGTAGGCGTCCGCGGTATCGATGAAGTTGATGCCAAGCTCAGGCGCCCGCTGGAGCACGCGCCTGGCTTCGGCCGGATCCTTGGGTTCGCCCCAGATGCCTTCCCCGGTCAGACGCATGGCGCCGAAACCGAGCCGGTTCACCTTGAGGTCGCCGCCAAGCTGGAATGTGCCACTTTCGGCTGCGTTGATGGGGGTGCTGGAAAGAGGTGCCACCGTTTGAGTTGCCATGGTGATTTGGATGAGGCTCGGAATGGTTGGGTTTCGCCTTTAACGCGGCTGCGGGACGCCGGAGCTGCTGTTTCGCTCGTCAGAGTAGCTTTGGAACCGGAGGAGCTTGACCGGGTCCGGAGGCGCTGTCAGCAGGCTCACGCCGAACAGGCACCCGAGGGCGACCAGCAGGGCAGGCAGAATGGCATCGCGCGCGGCCAGGGCCGGCGGCAGCGCGCGATGCACAAGCGGTGTGTCCCAAAAGACTGTGATCACGGTTCCGGCGGCGATGGCCGCGACTGCTCCGGCCGCGTTGGCGCGCCTGGAGTAAAACGCCGCCAGAACCACGGGCGTCAGGGTAGCCGAGTAGATTGTGTAGGCGTACAACGTCGCTTTCAGGATCGATCCGGTGTGCAGGGCCTGGTAGAGCGACCAGATGCCCAGCAGCACCACCGTGAGCCGGGAAACAATCAGGATGCGCTTGTTCGACGCCCCTGGCGCCAGGTAGCGGACGTACACATCACTGATCAGGTTGGTGGCGGGCGAGAACAGGTAGTTGTTGGCCGTCGAGATGACCTTGGCAAAGACCGAGCCCATCAGGAGCGCGCCGAGAAAGCTCCCCGCAAACGCGGACGGCATGAAGTGGAGCGCGGTGTAGGCGATGATTTCGCGGGGCTTGGGTTGCGCCTGTTCCTCGATTGCCCGGCTGTGCCCAAGCATGGCGATCAGCACGATCGCGATCTCGAGGATCACCGTCCCGATAATCCAGCCGACCGTAGCCTTGCGTGCGTCCCCGGCAGTTCTGGCCGAAAAGAACTTCTGGTACATCGACTGGTTGCCGAGCATCAGCAGGCAGGTAGGCAGAAACAGCTCCAGCGCGCGGATGTGCGAGTAGTCGCCAAAGGCGGTGAAGTGCGACGAGGGAAGGCTCGCGTGGAAGCCGCCCCAGCCCCCGGCTGTGTGCAGCAGGACCGGCAGCGTCATCAGCAGGGTGACGGTCGCGAGCAGTCCGATACAAAGATCCATGTAGGCGACCGAGCTCATGCCGGCCAGCGCTGTAAAGCCAATCACAAACGCGGCAATGATGTACCTGCCCAGCTCAGGCGTGATGGTCTGCGGAAAGATGAGGCTCAGGATGTCTCCGCCGCCGATCAGCTGGTAGGACGTGCTCGCGGTATACGCAAACAGGAGCGCCACGACGCCGAGCACCCGCGCGGCCTGGTTGTAGCGTGCTTCAAGCAGGTCCGGAATCGTGTACTGCGCGAATCTGCGCGCGCGTGGGGCGATGAAGTAGATCAGCAGCAGCCCCGCCCAGCCGCCGGCAGGCTGCCACAGGGCGACCAGGCCGTGCCCGTAGGCGTTTTCCGCGCCGCCGAGCAGGGAGCCGGAGCCAATCCAGCTTGACAGAAGAGTGAACACAAGAACCAACACCGGCAAGGAACGTCCGGCCAGCAGGTAGTCCTGCTTGGTATGCGTCCTGCGCATCTGCGCGAGCGAAACAACCAGCAACACCAGCAGGATGGCGCCGAGCACGGCGGCGTAGAGCGAGCTCACTCAGGACTCCTCAGCCTCAGGATGCCTGAGTGTAACGCCTCCTAGCCGGCCACCCTTCCGGACAGGGAGCTTTGCTGCCCACGGGCATCTCACGCGCTCCGTGGAGATCATCCTGCTCTGATTTAAGAGGAGGGCGCAAGCCCGACAGTCCGGCAAACCGATCGCCTTTGAAAGCCGGTGCACAGGCGCGGCTA
Source organism: uncultured Acidipila sp. (assembly GCA_937859835.1). GTDB lineage: Bacteria > Acidobacteriota > Terriglobia > Terriglobales > Acidobacteriaceae > EB88. The sequence goes on from CALMAN010000088.1 coordinate 10,267, forward strand.
CGCGGAAGCTGCAGACTTTGGCCGTGCGCCAAAGATCGCCGTGCCGATTCGAATCGTGGTGGAGCCTTCCGCGATAGCGGCTTCGAAGTCGCCCGACATGCCCATTGAAAGCTCGTCGAAGCAAAGCCGCGGATGCTTTTGCGCAAACCCTTCGCGCAGGAGGCGCAGTTGCCGGAAGCAGTTGCGGGCAAGCTCCGGGTCGTCGGAGATGGGCGCCACGGTCATCAGGCCGGCAAGCGGCAGGTGATCGGCCAGGTCGGGCAGCCGTTCGAGCAGGTGGGCAAGCTCGGGGGCACCGGGCACAAGACCCTCCTTGGATTCTTCCGCACTGAGCTTGATTTCGAGGAGGATGGGCAGCTTGCGGCCGGCTCGCCGGGCGGCCTCGTACAGCCGCTCGGCAAGCTTGGGCGAGTCGACGGTGTCAATGGCGGAAAACAGCTCGGCTGCACGCGCTGCTTTGTTGGACTGAAGGTGCCCGATCAGGTGCACCTCCAGCGGTGGCAGGGAAGCGCTCGCGCCCGCGCCTGCGACCGCGTAACCGGCGGCAAGCAGCGACCGGGTTTTCTCGGCGAACTCCTGGACGCGGTTTTCACCGAAGAACCGCTGCCCAGCCGCTGCTGCCTCGAGCAGGAGCTCGACCGGATGGGTCTTCGACACAGCCACCAGACGCACGTCGCTCCGCGAACGGCCAGCCTCCCGGCAGGCCGACGCGATCGCGTTCTCCATGCGGAGCAGGTTGTCTGCTACCGCGCTCATGTGCGAAGCCGCGGCTTACCGGCCTTCGTCTTCAAGGAAGCGCTCCACCTCAAGCGCGGCCATGCAGCCGGACCCGGCAGCCGTGATGGCCTGGCGGTAGCGCCGGTCCTGCACGTCGCCGCAGGCAAACACGCCGGGAACCCGCGTAAACACGTTCTCGTGGGTGCGCACATAGCCATCCTCGTCCAGTTCGATCTGCCCTTCAAAGGCCTTGGCGTTGGGCTCGTGCCCGATGCCGAGAAACAGCCCGGAGATGGGCAGATCCGAAAGCTCGCCCGTGCGCCTGTCCTTCAAGCGAACCCCGGTGACTTCGCGCTGCTCCACCCCGAGCACCTCTTCGACCGCGACGTTGGTGCGGAACTCAATCTTCTCGTTCGCCTTCGCGCGGGACAGCATGATCGCGGAAGCGCGAAAGGTATCCGACCGGTGGAGCAGCGTGACCTTGCTGGCGAAGCGGGTCAGGAACAGGGCTTCTTCCATCGCCGAGTCGCCGCCCCCGACGACCGCGATCTCCTTGCCCCCGAAAAAGAAACCGTCGCAGGTAGCGCAGGAGCTGACGCCGTGGCCGATCAAGGCCTGCTCCGAAGGGAGATTGAGCCAGCGCGCGGAAGCGCCGCTTGCAATCACGAGCGTGTGGGTCAGGATGACTTCCTTGCCGAAGTTGAGCTGAAAGGGGCGCGTCGACAGGTCGGCGGACACCAGGTGCCCCATTTGAAACTCCGCGCCAAAGCGCCCCGCCTGCACCTTCATGTTTTCGACCAGCTCGGGCCCCTGGATGCCCTCGGGCCAGCCGGGAAAATTTTCAACCAGGGTGGTGATGGAGAGCTGGCCGCCTGGTTCGTGCCCTTCGATGACAAGCGGGCGCAGGTTTGCGCGACCCGTGTAGATGGCTGCCGTAAGTCCGGCGCAGCCGGAACCAAGGATGACGACATTGTGAACAGAAGTATCTGGCATAGGAATAAGTCAATCTTATCTGCGCCCCGGGCAGGAACCTGGGCCGCGTAGTAAAGGATGCGACCCCGCAGAAGACGATGCAGCCGGCACGGTACCATGCTTTCATGGCAAACCTAACCTTGGTCTACGGCATGCGACTGTTGCCCGCCGACGAAATCGCGGGTGTCAGCGACGCGCCCGTGGCATTGAAGAACGGCAACGAAGCCCGGGTCACCATGCATGTGCTGGAAGGCTCGCGCGAGCAGATCGAAGCGCAGCTGCGGCAGAGCATCGAGGCATTTTTCGAGTTCTTTCCCGAGATCTAGGCCTGCCGGCAGCGCGAGTGCCTCCGTTTTCCGTCGTTTGGCCGCGAAGTTGCAGATGTCGCCGATCCCCGCAAAGCAGCAGTTTCGCGGCGTGGAAGGGCGCCCAGCCCGCGGCATCCTTCGAGTTCCCGACCGCATTGCGGGCGGCTGTGCCGTTTCGGAACAGCACTTCCTGCGCCTCCCAGAGTGGATACCGGGCTCGGCGAGCGGTGTCGATTCCGCTCATGGTGCAAGCGAAAACATGGCGAAATGAACTTGCGTTCCACCGGAAGCGGTTCTTCCGGATGCGAACGGGAGGGCTTTCGCGATGGGCAAGCACTGCTTCCGCCTCTGGCTTCTTCTCCTCTTTGCGTTTCTCGGCAACGCGCTGCCGCTCGCGGCAAGTGGTCCCCACTGGGTGGCGGGCGTGAACTATTTCGAGCCATCGGCCAAGGGCAAACCGGTTGTCTGGGCCTCCGGGCTGGTGAGCTACTTCCTCGACCAGGGAGCCCTGTCCTCGTCGGTCTCCAATCAGCAGGCGGCTTCCATGGTCGCCCAGGCGGCAGCGGTGTGGTCGGGCGTGCCCACGGCTGCTGTTTCCATCACGCAGGGCGGCTCGCTCAGCGAAGACGTGAACGGGAGCAATGTCACCGCGAACGTACCGGCAGGTACAGGCGCCGTGCTGCCTGCCGATGTGCAGCCCTCGGCCACAAGCAAGCCGGTGGCGGTGGTTCTGGACGCGGACGGAAGTGTGATCAACGCCATGTACGGACCGGCTGCCAGCGACCCGGGCGATTGCACGGAAACGGGCGTGTACGCAGCAGTCGACAATCTCGCGCCTGCCGGAGCCATCGCCCACGCGCTGATTGTGGTCAATGGGCTGTGCGCGACCTCAAGCGCGCTCGATGGACTGCTTGAATACGAACTGGTGCGGGCCTTTGGCCAGGTGCTGGGGCTGGACTGGTCGCAAGCCAATGAGGCCATGTGGAAGAGCAGCTACCCGACCGCCGACGGGCTGGCCGGCTGGCCGCTAATGCATCCTCTGGAGCGGCAGTGCAGCGGCTCGACGACGACCTGCATGCCCAACCAGACAACGCTGCGGCTGGACGACATTGCCGGGGTGAACCAGCTTTACCCTGTGACGCAGGCAAACGCGAGCAGCTGGAGCGGCAAGACCCTGACCGCGCCCGCAACCATTACGGTGCAGGGCACCATCAGCTTTCGCAACGGGCAGGGCATGCAGGGCGTCAACGTGGTGCTGACCCCTTTGAACAGCAGCGGGGCTCCTGACCTGCGTTACCCGGTCAGCGCCATCAGTGGCGCGTACTTTCGGGTCAACAGCGGCAACGCGGTGACTGGGCCGACCGATGCGCAGGGCAATGCGTACGGCCGCTTCGGCACCGACGACGCAACCAAGGAGGGCAGCTTTCTCATCACCGGCGTGCCGCTGCCGGCAGGGCAGACCGCTGCTGCGTACCAGCTTTCGATCGAGCCGGTCAATCCTCTGTACATCCGGAGCGCAGGCCTTGGTCCCTACGCAAACAGCCAGGTAAAGCCCTCGGGCGCGATGCAGACCGTTGCACTCGGCACCCTGCAGGCTGGCCAAACCCTGACACAGAACTTCACGATGAGCGACTCGGCCGATGGCACGGCGACCGATGATGGGGTGGAGGTACAGCCGAACCCGGCGGGAGGGAATGGCGAGTGGATCGCGAAGCTTGTCGGGTTCGGCCACACGGGGTGGTTTCAGTTCCACGCCCGGGCCAATCGCTCGTTTACCGTGGAAGCCGCGGCGCTCGATGAGACCGGCCTGGGGACGGAGAGCAAGGCGGCGGTTCTGATCGGGCTTTGGAATGGGACCGATGCGGTGGGATCGCTGCCGGACCGGGCAACCAGCCAGCCTTTCAACGGAGCGACGGTCGGGCTGACAACGCTTTCTGCCCAAACGGAGGCAGATGGAGAGATCCGGGTGGCCTTTGCAGACATTCGCGGCGATGGCCGTCCGGACTTTACCTATCGCACCCGCGTGCTCTATGCAGATTCGGTGTTTCCGGCGCGGCTGAGGCTGCAGGGCGGGCCCATCGCTATCGCAGGGCAGGGCTTCCGGCCCGGGATGCAGGTGCTGCTGAATGGGGTTGCGGCGGCTGTGACGAGCGTGACGCCCACCGAGATCACCGCGGTTGCGGCGCCGGTAAGCGCAGCGACCGGCACCGTGCTCGTGAGTGTGCGCGATCCGCAGACCGAGGCCGTTGCCGAAATCCTGGATGGACTGAGCTACGACGCGCAGGGAAGCGACGCGGTGCGCCTGGTTGCGCCCTACCCGACGGGCACGGTAAGCGAAGGCGTGCCGGTGCCGTGGACCGTGCAGGTGGTGGCCGGCGACGGTGTGACCCCGGCGGCGAACGTCGCGGTCGCCTTTGCCGTGCAGAGCGGCGCGGCTGCGCTAAGCTGCACGGGCACCCCGTGCACGGTGCTGACCAATGGCAGCGGCATGGCGACGGTGATGCTGACCCCGGGCAGCACGCAGGCAACCGAGGTGAGCGCGACATTGACCAACGGGGCCAGCGTGATGATTGCCTTCAATGGCGGTACGCCCCCGCAGATCGCTGCCGTCAACACGTTGTATGTTGCCGGCGGAGCCCAAACCAGCGTGAACTGGACGCCGGAGGTGATCTTGCTCAGCGGCACGCAGCCGGTACAGGGGGCGACCGTACTGTGGACGGGCAGCGCCGGCGTGCAGCTGGCGTCGATCGCCGCCGCGAGCTCAACGACCAACGCGGCCGGCATCGCCGCAACCACGGTTTCCGTGGGTCCGCTTGCAGCCGGAGCAAGCGCACCTCTTTACGCGTGCGAAGCGCCTGCCGTTCCTTGTGTGACGATGACGGTTAATGCCGTGCACATGGAGCAAGCCGCGCTGCTGCCTGTAAGCGGCGTGGGGCAAACCCTGGCAGCGAGCAGCGCGGCCATGCCTGTCTCGCTCGAGGTCATCGATGGTGTGGGGCATCCAGTCGCGGGGGCGACGGTAAACTTCTACCAGCAGATGGATGCCTGGCAGCCACCCTGCCCGGCGCAGGGGCGCTGCCCGGCGCCGCAGCAGCTGGGCTCGCTGACCAGCACGGCAACCACGGACCAGAACGGGCTGGTGACCCTGACGCCGATGAGCAACAATGGGCAGGCAGTGGTGATTCATGGGCTCGCGACCACGGGGCAGCAAGGGACGCTGAGCTTCACCCTGACTGAGCATCCCTAGAAGAGCCGGCGAGCCGTGAAAGGCTGCTTCGGGTTCGCTCGAAGCAGCCGGTGTGTGAGGAGTCGGCTCCCGAGCGCAAGGCAGGTCGTGCTCCGCCCTTTGCCGCAAAACAGCCCGGTAGCAAAACAGCCCGGAACACAACAGTTCGGGAGAGGACGCCGATGCAGAACAGCGACGAGATCGAGTCCGTTTGGACGTATCCTCGGCCACCAAGACTCGAGCGCACCCATGCGCACATCCGCGTAGTGCACCGCGGCGTAGTCCTGGCAGACACCACGGCTGCCTGGCGCGTACTCGAAACCAGCCATCCGCCCGTCTTCTATCTCCCGCCCGGGGATGTCGCGGGGGAGTGGCTCCGCCTTGCAGGCGGGCGGGAAAGCTTCTGCGAGTTCAAGGGTCTGGCCAGGTACTGGACCGTGGATCTCCGGTCCGCACCCGGGGTACCCGCGGAGGATGCGGTTGCCCCGAGAGCTGCCTGGAGCTACGCGGCTCCGGCGCGGGGCTACGAAGCCCTGCGAGACCATCTCGCCTTTTATGCAAGCCGCGTGGACGCATGCACCGTGGATGGAGAACGGGTCACAGCACAGCCGGGTGACTTTTACGGCGGCTGGATTACTTCGCGCGTCAAAGGCCCCTTCAAGGGCGCGCCTGGTACCCAGGGCTGGTGAACGCGGGTGGCGCTCTCGGAACGCTTCCCGCGTCAGCTGCATCGTAACCTGTCGGAGGAGCCGATGCCCGAGAATATCGATCTTGAAAAGGTCAAAACAACACTCAGCAAGTTAGTCGACGTGCTCAATGACAGTCACGACGGCTTTGTGGAGATTGGGAAGCACCTGACGGAGGGCGAGATCCACAGGTTTTTTCTTGAGGAGAGTACCCACCGCGCCAACTTCGCCGGCGAGCTCGAAAATGAGCTGCACCGGCTCGGCGTCAAGGACGTGAAGCAAAGCGGCATGATCTCCGGCAAGCTGCACCGCAGCTGGGGTGAGTTGAAAGCCAATCTGGGGGGCGGCGAACACACGCTGCTGGCGACCGCCGAGCAGGGAGAGGACACGGCCAAAAAGGCGTACAAGGAGGCGCTCGAAGAGCATCTACCCGGAGATGTGCGCGACCTTCTGACTCGCCAGCAAACGCACATTCAAGGCTCGCATGACAAGGTGAAAGCGTTTCGCGACAGCGCAAAGGCGTAAGGGTGATCTTCGCGGCGGGAGGGTGCGGCGGTCCAACCCTCCCGCTCAGCCATAACGCGCAGCTTATGCCCGGGGCCGCAACGGTGTGCCGGTTTCCGGGGTAGCGCCGGCTGGGGAGATCACGCTCCGCGTTCCAGCAGCTCCAATGCATCCTGCGAGATGCGCCGTTTAAGCGCCAGGAGAGCGTTGCGCATGCGGATGCGCGCGGAAAGCAGGGTCCGGCCCACGTCAGCCAGGTCGCATCGGAGCAGGGTCGCGATGCGCTGCGGGCTGTAGCCTTCCACATCCCGCAGCAGAAACACCAGCCTTTCGCGGGAAGGCAGCGCTGCCATGGCCTCTTCGAGATCGGTCCGGCGTACCTGCCCCTGTTCCAGGTTGACGCCCCAGTCTGGCGTGGCAGCCAGGACGGGTGCAAAGGAAAAGCGGCGCTCCAGTTCCGTGAGTAGGGCTTGATCGACACACTCGGCGTCTGGAAGAGCTTCCGAAGCAAAGGCGCGGAGAAACGTTGCTGTGAGGACCTGCTCGGCTTCCTGCTCGTTCTCGGTCATGTAGTACGACAGGGAGAATACGCGGTGCCGGTGTGTTTCAAAGATATCTTGCTGCTTCTGCGCAGCCGTGCATTCCTGCTGCTCTGTGGCGATCAGGTGGTGACGCCCGCGCAACTGCCGGTCAATATCAAACAAGAAGCAGCTCCTTTACTTGCCTGTGCTGCACTACGGGGAACCGAGTGATGCTTGCGTGTCCCGGCCCGGGAGCGGCTAGGCGAGGCTGCGCGTCATAACGGATTCTACGATAAAGGCCGCGTACTCATGTGAACGAGAAACATTGTTGAAGCGCACGGCCGGTCCTGCGCCTTGCCGTTGGCCATTCACGAATCGAGACGAAGCCTAACACCGGAAGCACCTCCTCTCGACTTTTCGAGCCAAACTGTACTGATTTGTGGCACTCTCTTAGCGAGCCTGTCTGTGGAAACCGCCATTGGGGCCAGAGAAAGGGAGCATGGCTGCTGAACGGATTCTCGTGGTGGATGACGATGAGCTGACACGGACCCTGCTGATCACCCTTCTGCGCAAGGAGGGCTACGCAGTGGAAGGCTCACGCGACGGAGACGAAGCCCTGCAGGTGCTGGCGGTGCGCGGGGTCGACCTGGTGATCACGGACCTGGTGATGCGTGGCACCGACGGCATGCAGCTGCTCGAGTCGATCCGGGCGCGCCAGCTACAAACCCCGGTCATCATGGTCACCGCCATGCATGAGATCACCACGGCGATTGCGGCCATGCGCAACGGGGCTTTTGATGTTCTGCTCAAGCCCTTTGAAAAGTCTGCCCTGTTGCACGCGGTCGAACGGGGGGTCGCCTTCGGCAACGTGGCACGCCGCAACACGAAGTACCGCAACAGCCTGGAACACCTGGTGGAAGACCGCACCAAGCAGCTCAAGCAGGCGATCTTCGACCTGGAACGCTCCTACGACACAACGCTGGAAGCACTTGGCGATGCGCTGGACCTCAAGGATTCGGAGACCGAAGGCCACTCGCGCCGGGTTACCGCGTACAGCATCGCGCTGGCCCGCTCCATGGGCGTTGACCCGGCAGACATGAAGACCATCAAGCATGGAGCCTTTCTGCACGACATCGGCAAGATGGCCATCCCCGATGCGATTCTGCTCAAGCCCGGTCGCCTGGACCCGGAAGAACAGCAGATCATGCGCAAGCATTGCTTGTATGGCTACCAGATTGTGCGCAAGATCCCGTTCCTCAACGAAGCCTCGGACATCGTGTACAGCCACCAGGAGCACTACGACGGCGGCGGGTACCCGCGGCAGCTGCGGGGCGACGAGATCCCGCTCGGCGCCCGCATCTTCGCGGTTGCCGACACCCTGGACGCGATTACTTCTGACCGGCCCTACCGGCGCGGATCACCCTTCCAGGCTGCCCGCAACGAGATTGCCCGCTGCGTAAACACCCAGTTCGATCCACGGGTGGTGGAAGTGTTTACATCCATGCCGGCCGAAGTCTGGGAAGAGCTGCGGGATGCCATCCAAGGGCGCAGTGTGGTGCTGGCCAGCTAGAGCGGCGTTGAACTTCATATGTACTCTTCGCCGCTCCGCTCCGCGGGCGGGCCAGCTTCCGGGTGCGGGCGCCGGAGCCCCTCGAGCGACTTGCGGTTCCAAAGCACAACAGCGATCCCACTGAGCAGCGCTGAGCTCGTAATCAGAAGGGCAACGCGCAAACGCGATCCGCGTCCGGAAGCTTCCTCGCTCGACTCGCTGCTGCTTGGATCCCCGGACGGCGTTTCCGGAGGGACGCTGCCTGGCTCCGTTGCTTCTGCACGGGAGACTTGGTCGGGGTCAGTTTTAGACTTGAACTTTCTCCGAAAAAACGTAGAAGCCCTCTTGCAAATCTCCAGAAAATTGGTAATCTAGAAAAACTCGAGGCGTTGAGATGTACGCCGGTTGTGCACCCCGGGAGCTCGGAAGCTCCTCGCCGGTCTCGGTTTCGCTTCAAACAGTTGCGTCACTGGCCTCCCGGCACGAGCAGTCTCTGTTCGTGCCGCCTTTTTTTTGAGGCGTGAGCGCGTATCCAGTAGGATGATTGTAGCTAAACCAGGAGGGGGCGTCACGGTTTCGACGGGATTGTTTCGGACAAAGAGGCATGCCGGGGTGTAAGCACCCGTAATCGCTTGCAAAAACAGAATTGCCAACACTGAATTCGCACTCGCAGCTTAATTAAGTAAGTTGCCGTCTGTCTGAGCTTTGCCTGTGGGCCCAGAACAGACGTCATACAGCAGGCTGGTTGCCCCACTTCGGTCCGGAGCCGGGCGATAAGATCATCGGACTAGCTCCCCGCGCACCTTGTCCGTTCTGAGCGCCGGGCGCGAAGTCTTTGGAACGTGACTGAGCATGGAGCCTCTCTTTGTTTTTGACAGTTTCGGACGCGGGTTCGACTCCCGCCGCCTCCACCATAGCCCCTAGCTGCGGGGCAGCCCCCCCTTCGCGTAGTCAATCACCCGTTCTGCTTTCCCAGGCGCGTCCTGGAGCGTAGTGTCGACCAGCGCCAGCGTCGGCCAGTCGAACAGAGTCATCACCTGCTCAAAGTTGTACTCGCAGATCCCCAGCTCGTGCACCCCGGAGGAGCCGCGGCTCGGTTCGCCCATCGCCAGATGCGCCCATCGCCGGCCGTAGCGGCTGGACCAGTTCTTATACGCGGCCGGCGTTTGCCCCGCGTGCAGAAACGCAAAGCTGGTATCGAGCCAACTTTCGGTTGCGATCATCAGGTTTGGGTGCTCCTCGCGCAGGTTCCCGACAATGGTGCGCAAGCCTTCCATCGGCTGGTGAACCCGGTCATTTTCCGTGCTGGGCTGCGTGTCGAAAAAGGCGCCGTCGACGCCGAAGTCGCGCACGGTAGCGCGCACCTGGTCTGTCAGGTGGCCGCCCCAGCCTGGCGCACCCGGGTTCAGCCAGGCCGAACCCTCCGTGTCGCTGCCGCGCACCGTCATCCAGTCTGTCGTGTAGCCGCGCATGGGGGTCCAGCCCAGATTGCCGTCGGCATGGAAGTGCGAGTCCGGGGCATAGCTGGCAAAGCCCGGGGTTCCGGGCATAGCGGCGTTGCCGGCATACATCGGCATGATGTGCGCGCCGCTGCGGTGGATGCTGGCAACAAGGGCGCGGAAGCCGGCGTCGCCGCCCATGCGCGGGTGGGGCACGCTGTTGCCATAGCAGCGGTAGTAGCGGCCCTCCCATCCGGCGACGAAAAACAGGACATGCTTCCCCGGGATGCGTGCCGTCACCCACTCCACGCTCGCGCGCATAGCTGCATAGTCCTGGAAGATGTAGCCGCTCCAGTGCATGCCGTGCAGGCAGACCACCAGCCCCAGGGAGCGGACCCAGTCGGGTACATCGGTGCGCCGGTCCCAGGGGCGCATGCCCGCTTCGGTTTCTAGCAGTTGCGTGCGCGCCGCAATGGCCTCGTCGAGCGTGGTGTTGTGCCGGATCTCCCACTCCGGCGTGGTGAAGCTGTTGGTCCAGTGGCGCGCGTCTTCTTCCATCACCAGCTCCAGGCGCGTGCTCCCGTTTTCAGCGGGCGCGGCCACAAAGCGGCGCGGGCGCGGGCTCACATCCAGCGAGGAGAAGCTGATGCCGTGCTCGCCGTCCACGGCCAAAAACCACACCGGCGCCCCGCCCTGGTAGCTCGGGTAGGAGAGCGCCAGCGACTCGACCGGCACGGGGGCCAGGTTTTCGACCGATTCCCAGCTTGTAAAGCCGACGCGACCGGCCGGGAGCCCGTGCAGGATGAGCTTGATGGCGCGGACCGGCTCCTTGT
>CALMAN010000089.1 GCA_937859835.1 uncultured Acidipila sp.
GCCGCCCAGGCCGCGGCCGCGCGGCAGCAGTTGGCCGACGAGGTGGTGCTGGCCCGCAAGGGGGTCCATGCCGCCGAAAGCCAGCTCGCGCAGCTGCCCCCGCCGGCCAAGGGCCGCTACCTCCAGGTGCATACCGTGGACGGGTGGAACAACCCGTTTCTGCTGGTGGGCTGGAAGACGATGACCCTGCGGATGGTCGATCCCGGGGGAGGCGCCACGCTGCCGAACGGCGTTTTGCCCAGGGAAGTGCTGCGCCCGGGGCGCGGAAACAAGCGCGAACTCACGCTGCGCCTGATCGATCTGCCCGAAGCTCTGGCTGCGCTGCCGGAGCAAAGCTGGGAGTATGGGCGCGTGGTCGCGGTAGAAGAAGACCCGGCAACCCCGAAGCGGCAGCGCCCCGAGATGCGCCGCCACCTGGAAGCGGTGATCGCGCTGCTGAACGACCTGGACGTGGTGGTGGACGAGTGGCCCTACGGGCAGCGCTAGCGCTGCCGGGAAACAGAAGCCCGGAAACAGGAGCTCCGGCCGAGCGCCCGCTCCCCACGCTGCTAGGATGGAGCCCGTGCCCTCCCCTCCGTTTCCCATTCTGCAGCCGGCGTCCCCGGCAGCTGATGCGCTTGTTCGCGCGTTTGCGCGCGAGGTCCGCGGGGACGTGCGCTTTGACCCGGGAGCGCGCGCGCTGTACGCGACCGACGCTTCGAACTACCGCCAGGTGCCGATCGGGCTGGTGATCCCGCGCGACGCCGAAGACGTGGCGGCGGCGGTCGCCGTATGCCGGCGCTTTGCTCTGCCGGTGCTTGCGCGGGGGGCCGGCACCAGCCTGGCCGGGCAAACCTGCAATGCGGCCATGGTGTTTGATTATTCGCAGTGCATGCGCGGCATTGGCCCGGTCGATGCCCGGGCGCGCACCGTGTGGGTGGAGCCGGGCGCGGTGCTGGACCGGGTGCGGGAGCGGGCCGAAGAGCACGGTTTGACCTTTGCCCCAGACCCGGCAACGCACTCGCGCTGCACCCTGGGCGGCATGATCGGCAACAACAGCTGCGGGGTCCATGCGCTGATGGGCGGCAAAACCGTCGACAACATCGAGGCGCTGGAAGTGCTGCTGTACGACGGCACGCGCATGACCGTGGGCGCGACCGACGAGGCGACCCTCCAGGCAAGCATCCGCGCGGGCGGGCGCGTGGGCGAGATCTATGCAGGGCTGCAAGGGCTGCGCAACAGCTACGCGGGGGAGATCCGCGCCCGCTTTCCGCGTATCCCGCGGCGGGTGTCCGGCTACAACCTTGACGAGCTGCTGCCGGAAGCAGGCTTCCACGTGGCGCGCGCCTTGGTAGGCAGCGAAGGGACCTGCGTGACGGTGCTGCGGGCCAAACTGCGCCTGGTGCGCAGCCCCGGGTACCGGCAGCTGGTGGTGCTTTCCTTCGCCGACCAGTTTGTGGCCGCCGACGCCGTGGAGCGTGTGCTCGAGGCCGGGCCGATTGGTTTGGAGGGCTTTGACGGGCTCCTGGTCGACATGATGCGCCGCAAAGGGCTGGCGCTGGACGACCTAGGGCTGCTGCCGGAAGGGCGCGGGTTCCTGCTGGTCGAGTTTGGCGGCTGGACCGGGGAAGACGCGCTCGGGCAGGCCGACCGGTTTACCGCGGAGGCAGCCCGGTGGCCCGCGGTGCTGGGGGTGCGCCGCTTTGCGGGGGCCGACGCCCTGCGGGTGTGGCATGTGCGCGAGCAGGCCCTGGGCGCAACCGTGTTTGTGCCCGGCGAGCCGCACAGCTGGGAGGGCTGGGAGGATGCCGCGGTGCCGCCGGCGGCGCTCGGCAGCTACCTGCGCCGGCTCGAGGCGCTGATGGGGAGCTACGGGTATCGCAGCCCCATGTACGGCCACTTTGGGCAGGGCTGCGTGCACATGCGCATCAACTTCGACCTCCACACGGCCGAAGGGCTGCGCCGGTACCGCGCCTTTATCGACGAAGCGGCGGAGCTGGTGCTCGCGCACGGCGGCTCGCTTTCGGGCGAGCATGGCGACGGGCAGTCGCGGGCCGCGCTGCTGCCAAAGATGTTTGGGCCACGGCTGATGGAGGCCTTTGTCCGGTTCAAGCAGCTGTGGGATCCGGAGGGCCGGATGAACCCGGGCAAGCTGGTCGATGCGCGGGGCGTGTACGCGCCGACTGAAAACATCCGGGCCGGCGAGGGGTACGTGTCGGCCCGGCCGAAAACCTGGTTCCAGTTTCCCGAGGATGGCGGCTCGTTCGGCGAAGCAACGCTGCGTTGCGTGGGGGTGGGCGCCTGCCGCAAGGAGCATGCCGGCACCATGTGCCCGAGCTACATGGCGACCGGCGAGGAGCGGCACTCCACCCGCGGCCGCGCGCACCTGTTGTGGGAGCTGATGCAGGGCGACGTGCTGGGCGAGGGCTGGGCAAGCGAAAGCGTCAAGGAAGCGCTGGACCTGTGCCTGAGCTGCAAGGCGTGCAAGACCGAGTGCCCGGTCAACGTGGATGTGGCTACCTACAAGGCTGAATTTCTCGCGCACTACTACGAGGAGCACCGGCACGGGCTGCGCGACTACGCCTTTGGGCGCATGGACCGGTGGGCACGGCTGGCCGGGCTGCTGCCGGGGGTGACGCCCCGGTTCGCAAACCTGGCGCTGGGGCTGCCGGGTGCGCGGGCGCTGGCCGGCAGGCTGCTTGCGCTCGCACCCGAGCGTACGCTGCCGCGCTTCGCCCCGCGCTCGTACCGGAGCGAGCGGGGCGCTGCGCGCCCCGGCGGGGACCGGGCGGGCAACGCCGTGGTGCTGTGGCCGGACACCTGGAACAACTACTTCTACCCCCAAGCTCTCCATGCGGCCGAACGGGTGCTGCGCCACGCCGGGCTCCTCCCCTTTACGCCCCGCGAGCATGTTTGCTGCGGGCGGCCACTGTACGACTTCGGCATGCTGCGCGAGGCGCGCGGCTATCTCCAGGCCATCCTCGAGCGTTTTGCGCCGGAGATCGACGGAGGGCTGCCGTTTGTGTTTCTTGAGCCGAGCTGCGCGAGCGTCTTTACGGATGAGCTGTTGAACCTGTTTCCCGGGGACAAGCGGGCGCAGCGGCTGGCCGCGCAAACGCGACTCTTTGCCGATGCCCTGCGCGAGTGGGCGCCCGGGTACCGGGCCCCGCGGGTGACCGGGGCCGGGGCCCTGCTGCATGGGCACTGCCACCACAAGGCGCTGGGCAAGCTCGACGCGGAACGAGGGTTTCTGGAGCAGGCCTGCGGCAGGGTTTCCGTACCCGACACCGGATGCTGCGGCATGGCCGGGCCGTTTGGCTTTGAGCGCGAAAAGTACGCGGTGTCGCAGCGGCTGGGCGAGCGGGTGCTGCTGCCCGCGGTGCGCGCGGCCGGCAGCGATACCTTGGTGGTGACGGGCGGCTTTTCCTGCCGGGAGCAGATACGGCAAGGCACGGGGCGCGACGCGCGGCACCTGGCCGAGGTTCTGGCGAGCGGCCTTTAGCCCGCGCGGTAAAGCCCCACGGACTTCGAGAGCAGACTCGGAAGCCCGTGGCGCTCAGGGCGGTCAGGGTAGTTTGGCGCGGGCGCGCCGGCCGGGCACCTAGAAGTGAAAGCCCAGCTCGGCCGTAAGCGCGCGCGGGGTGACATAGTGGGTGCCGCTAAAGGTCGACAGGAAGTTGTACAGGGCGTACTTATTCGCCATGTTGACCCCGGTAAGGCGGAGGCTCCACTTGTACTGGTCCCCCTTGAACAGGTCGTCATTGCCCACCGAGGCGTCGAACAGGTTGCGATGCTCAATCCGTTGCGGGTTGTGGTCGTTGTCGCCGGTGCCCGGCGCGGGGATGCTGAGCAGGCTCGAGCTGTACTCGGATGCCAGGCACACAGCCGGCAGGGCCTGGGTGGGCGTGGCCTCCACGCCGTTGCAGCGTAGCCCGGCCTGGAACTGCTGGTCGGCCGTTAACCCGCTCAGGATCACCGCGGGCTCCCCGCCGAGCGTGGTTGAAAACGCGTCGCACGGGGTGTTCGGGTTGTTCGATGCCGGGTTGTAGCAGGGAGCCGCGCCGGCCACCTGCCCGCTGTCGAAGCGCCAGTTGAAGCCGACCCATGGGGAGTAGCGGCCCGGTACCTGGTACTGCAGATGCGTGGTCTGGTTGAAGCGCTCGTCGTGGTCGATGCGGAAGGGGTACCCGCTTTGCCCGACCGTGGCGCCGGCTCCGGCGACCTGCGGAGGAAAAAAGCGCGCCGCCACCGAAGACATCACCACGTAGGCGTCGAAGTTATGGAACTCGACCACGTCGGTGCGCAGCGCGACGCCCGGGATCTTGGAGTTGTGCCAGTCGATCGGAAAGGTGATCGGGGTGTTGCCGAGCACGGAAAAGTCAAAGGCGTTGTGCGTGTACTTCCAGATGTACTCGCCGCTGAAGACCACGTGCTTGCCGAAGGCCTGCTGCAGCCCGGCGTGGAACTCGTTCCGGAACCCGGGCTGCAGGGTTCCGGCGACACCGGGCGTGCAGGCAAGAAGCGGCGCGAGGACGTCGTTGGAGCAGCCCTGGCTGGAAAGCACAAGGTTCTCGTTGAAGGGCGTTTCAAGCGTGCGCGCATAGGAAAGGCGGAGCACGGTGTTGGTGCGGGCAACCGTGTAGGCCATCCCCAGGCGCGGCTCGGCCTGGCGTGACACCGCGAGGCCGTTGTACAGATCGCCGCGGATGCCCAGGTTAAAGAGCCAGTTCCCAGCCTTGATCTGGTCTTCAACGTACAGTGCCAGCTCCTTGACGTCGGTGTGGCCGAAGTAGTTGTAGAAAGAGCCGCCGCGGGTGAGATCAAAGGGCAGCAGGGTGGGGAGAAAGGCCGGGTTGGCTTCCGTGCCGGCCGGGCACTGGCCGGGGTTCGCGTAGCCGGGCAGGGGATTGCCGTTTCCATCGGCGCAGGGAGCGCTCAACGCGTAGGTGGGGTCGACGATGCCGAGCGCGTCGTGCTCGCGCAGAACCGTGTGTTCGTAGCGGGCGCCCGCCTTCAGGGTGTGGACGCCCTGGTTGTACGAGATATCCGAGTGGACCCCGGCGTTGAGAAGCGTCCGCTCCTGGTTGATCGAAGAAGTTTGGAGGTTGGCCGGGCCCAGATCGGCCAGCGGATTGCCGCTGCCGTAGTAGGTGTAGGCGTCCTTGCGGACGTAGGGGGCGAAGTTGAACACGGAGTTGGCCCCGAGGACGCGCGTGTAGGTGGGCGCGATGTCAAAGGTTTCAATCTTGGAATGCTGGTCGGTGTTGCCCACACCGGTAAACACCGGAGTGGCGCCCGTGCCCCCGCTGACCACGTTTTGTACGTTGAGGTTGTCGTAGGAGTTCGGGGTTTGGAACCACGACCGGCTGTAGTTCAGGTTGAGATGGAGGGCGTCGGCCGGCGTGAAGTTCCGGTCAACGCGATCAAAGACGTTTTCTTCGTTGCCCCGGTCGTGGAACACCGTGAACTCGGGAGGGTCCAGGAAGCGGCCCGTGTTTAAGCCGTCAAGCTCGAAGAAGTTGCCCCCGTTCGGCCCACCGTAGGCGATGTCGACCGAGCCGGTGGCCGAGCCAAAGGTGCCGTAGGAGCTGGTGATGCTGCCGGTCGGCGTGGTGACGCCCTGCCCGGAGCGCGTGGTCACGTCGATGATCAGGCTGGTCTTGTCGCCGTACTCAGCCGGGGGCGCGCCGGAGATGACCTCGATCGATTGCACGGCGTTCTCGGGCAGCTGGTTTGAAAAGACCTTGCTCTGCTGATCCGTTACCGGCTGCCCATCGATGGAAAAGGAGTTCGAGGCGTGGTCGCCCAGGCCGTGAAAGAGTCCGTTCGAGTCGGCGGCGACGCCGGGCGATGCGAGCGTGACCAGGGAGCTGAGCGCGGAAGACTGGCTTTCGAGCGGCACTTTCCCGAAGGTGCCCCGGTCCAGGGTGGTGATCAGGTCGGTTTGGCTGCCGGTAAGGTCGTCGCCCTGCACGGTCACGTTGGTGGCGGCTCCCTGGACCAGGAGGGTGAGCGGGAGGCTGACCGGCACGGTGGTGCGCACCAGGCCGTCCGCGGTGCTCGCGCCAAAGCCCGGCGCACCCACCACCAGGTGGTAGGAGTTAAAAGGAAGGTTGCCGAACTGGTAGCGCCCCGTGCTGTCGGTTTGGGTGCTGCGGCGCAGCCCGCTGACGGGGTTTTGCAGCGTCACGGTAGCGCCCGGAACCACGGCCCCGGTGGGGTCGGTCACAAGGCCGCTGATACTGCCCGAGTTCGACTGGGCAAGGGAGGAGGCGGGAAGCGCGCAAACCAGAGAAAGGGCGCAGCATCGCCGAGCCTTGAGAAAAGAAAGCATGGAGGCTCCTGAAACCTGCAGAGTCGGGGAAGGGGGGAAGCGTGGGCCGCGAGTTTCCGGAGCGGAAGCGCGCGGCGAAACTCTGAAGTTACCGGGAAGCGGAGGGCGGAGGGCGGATG
>CALMAN010000090.1 GCA_937859835.1 uncultured Acidipila sp.
TAGCGGGTCACGGTTTCGCTGCCGGAAGGCGCTTCCGCCACCACCGTGAACTCCCACCGCAAACCACCACGGCCTTTGAAGAACAATCCGCGATGCTCAACCAGGCGATCCACAGCAAGGTGGACGGCATTGTGCTTGCCCCGGCACACCAGTTGGTGCTGGCAGGCGGCGTACGCCGCGCGCATGAAGCAGGCATCCCGGTCGTGATTGTGGACGCGCCGATCGCTGTAGAACCGGAAAACTACGTCGCCTCCATCGCCTGCAGCGACGACGCCATCGGCTTCCTCACAGCGCAGGAGCTTTTGCGTGTACTGCATGCATACCACTGAACCTTGTAACCCAGCCCTTGCGTCTTTCCATGGACGGCGCGGGCAAAGGTGTCCCAGTACAGGGTGCCGGCGGTGCCTTCAATTCCCGCGATGTGTTTGGTGCGGGGCTCTCTTGCGCACCCGGAAAGCAGCGCACGCCTGCGCACCGAGTCGCGGTCCTTACCGGACCGCGGCCTGGCCCGCACTGCCGGCCGGCCCGCTGATGACCAGCAGCGTGCGATTGCGCTTGTCGGCGTCCGTCCGTTCCGTGTCCACGACCTGCGCCAGCCGGGCGGCGACTCGCTTTGCATCCGCGTTGCGCCCGGCGTGGCGGTATGCAGAAATCAGCTGCGTCAACGACATGCGATCGGTTGGGTCGATCGCGATCCCCGCTTGCAGCTCGGCGATCGCGGCGGGGAGGTTGTTCTCGCGCAACTCCAGCTTGCCCAGCGCCCCATGCGCCATGGCCAGGTCGGGCCGGATGGCGACCGCGTGCGTCAGCAGCGCGGCAGCTTCCTGGAAGCGCGCTTGCCCCGGCTCCACACCTTGCCGGATCAGCACGTCTGCCAGCAGGTAATTGAGCACCGCATCGTTTGGCGCCGAGCGGAGCCGGGCGCGCAGCAGCGACTCTGCTTCCGGCAGCTTGCTTTCATCGCGGAGCAGCATGCCCAGCCCCACCGTGCCGTACAGCGAGGAGGGCTCGAGCCTGCTGGCCATCTCAAAGTCGGCTGCCGCCGCATCGTTGTTGACCTGGGCGTGGGCGGCGCCGCGCATCGCATACAAAGCCGCGGACCCGGGGTTTTGCCGGATGCCGGCATCGAGCACCTGCAAGGCCGTGTCGAACGAAGTGTGCTCGATGCTGAGCGCTGCCAGGTCGATGTAGTTCCGCTCGTCTTTGGGATACTGCTGCGCTGCTTCGCGATAGGCTGCGATGGCCTCGGGTAAACGGCCATCGGCGGCATAGGCGCCGGCCAGCAGGTTCGGCGTGGCCCCGCCCAGCAGCTGGCCGGCGTTGCGCATCGCTTCGAGGAGAGAAACGGCCTGCGCCGCTTGCCCCGCTTCAAGCTCAAGCGAGGCCACGTCATAGCTCAGCGTGGCATTGCCGGGCTGCTGCTCGTGCAGTTTCGTAAACAAGGCGAGCGCTGCCGAAACCTGCCCGCGCTTGTCCAGGCAGTCGCCCCACTCGATCTCCGCCGGGGTGTTGCCGGCGAGCGCCGAGCCCGCCTTCCCGAACTCTCCGATGGCGCTTTCGCAATCGTGCCGCTCGTAGTCAAGTACCCCGGCCATGGCATGCGCTGTTTGATTCCCGGGGTCCACGGCGAGTATGCCGTCCAGATACCGGGAAGCCCTCGGGTCATGGGCGCCGTACGCGACCTGTGCCGCGGCCTCGAGCGCCGGCATGGCACGCGGCTCGTGCGCGAGCACATGGTCAAAGCTCCGCAGACTCTCGTCGGTCTTGCCCAGCTCCCCAAGCGCCAGGCCGCGGGCAAACCACAGACGCGCGTCCCCAGGGTTGGTGCGAAGCTCACGATCGGCCAGCATGGCTGCCTGCGTGTACTGGTGTGCCTCCATGGCCGCCTGCAGAGGATTGGGGGCCTGTGCCAGGACCGGCAGCGAGGAAGCCGCAAGACCAAGCGCGAGCACGGGCGGGCGAAGGGAACGCATGGCGAGTCCAGGGCGGTACCGGCTTAGTGTACGCCAGAAAACTACGGGTGCCAGTTTCCCGGGCACCCGTCTCCGAGCGGTGGCAGTGCGGCTAGAAAGAGAAGCGCGCGCCGAGCTGTAGAATGCGCGGCTGCAAGGTGGACAAGGACTGGCCAAAAGTGTTGTCGCCCACGTTGTAATCCACGGTCCCCAGGTTGGTGTGATTGATGACGTTGAAGCCGTCCACGCGCAGCTGGACATCTGCCTTTTCCCCACGGAACCAGGGAATGCTCGTGTTCTTCAGTACGCTGGCATCGAACTCGAACAGGCTTGGATTCCGGAACTGGTTGCGTGCTTCATCGCCTTCCGTGCCCAGCGTGGGCGCGGCAAAGTCGGTGGTGCGCCCTTGCGCATCGCGGTTAAAGATGCCGTTGATGTACTGCTTGCGGGAAAAGCCGCCGCCCCGCCTTTGCGTGACGACGTTCGGAAGATCCTGGTTGTAGCCGTCGGCGTTGTAGTCGCCGCACTGCACGGGATTGCCGGCGTTGGCCGCGTAGCATCCCGGGACGTAGCTGTTGTAGTTAAACGCGGTAAACGGGATACCCGACTGCGCGACGACGAGCGAGGTAATCTGCCACCCGCCCAGCACAGGGCTCAGGTCGCGCACATGCGGCGAAGGCAGCACGTAGGAGCCGGTGAGCTTGAAGTTATTCGGCTCGTCAAACGAAGAGGAGCCGTAGTAGGCCGTGCCGATCAGGTGCTGGTCGGCCGGGCAGTCCGTTCCGTTGTTGAAGATGTAGCGGGTGTCGCAGGTGCCGTAATCAAGCGCATGCGACCAGGTGTAGGAGGCCTGGTAGCTAAGGCTGCCGATGGTTTGCGTGGCCGAAAAGATGACGCTGTTGTAGTGGCCCGTGTCGAAGTTGCCGGCGTAGGTTTCGCTGCCGAAGCTGGGGTTCAACCGCTTCAGCGTGTTGTCGTTCCGGATCAGATCGCCCGCGGACCGGTTGAAGTCTGTTGCCGATAGCTGGTTCCAGGAGTACGACCCGGTGTACGTGAGGCCAAAAACAAAGTTTGCCGCTGCCTGCTGGCTGATCCCGAAGGTGTAGTTCATTGTCGGCGGCGTTTTGACGTTGGGATCGACGCCCTGCACGCCCGCGTTCGCGCCCGGGATGCCGCCGTGCACGTCAAGCCCTGTAGCCGGAATGGTTGGGTACACAAAGCCGTACGGCACCGTGGTGTTGTTTGTGCCCAGCGAGTACACGGCGGGGATCGCCTGCTGCTGGCCAAAGACGGGATAAATCCAGCCGGGCGGATTGCCGCGCAGCTGATCAATCACCTGGCCCAGGGTGATCTCGTCGTAGTACACGCCAAGGCCCCCGTGGATCGACAGGCTGCGGTTGCTGAATGGGGCGTAGGAGAAGCCGATGCGCGGCGCCCAGTTGTTGTTTTGCGAGCTCTTGTACACGTTCTTGGTGCTTTGGATGGAGGCGTTCGCAAACTGACCATCAATCGCCGCGCCGCTCAGCAGCTCCGTGGTGGAACCGGAGGGAATCAGGTTCGCGATCTGCGTGTAGGTCGGGTAGCCGAAGGCATATGGATTGCCAAAGTCATCCCAGCGCAGGCCAAGGTCCAGCGTGACCTTGGGCGTCAGCTTCCAGCTGTCCTGCGCGTAGACGCCGAAGGTAGTTACGGCAACACCGAACTGCAGCGGCTTGAAAGTGCCGGACAGCGGGTTGTAGGTGATGTTGGTTTCAGAGAAGACTTTGTCCTGGGCAAAGTCAGCCAGGCTGTTGAATGCAAACGTAGGCCGGGCATAGATCCCGGAAAAGTCCGCGCTGTCGTTGCCGTGGTCTGCTTCAAAGCCCACGCGCAGGTCGTGCTTGCCTCGCACGTAGGTCACCACGTCGCGCCAGTTGTAGTTGTGCTGCACAAAAGCCCCTGGTCCGAAGCCGCCGCCAAAGCCATTGATCCCGGTCGCGTTGCTGATGGCGATGTCGGGGATCTCCGGGTCCGACGCCGAATCAACGCCGTCGACACGGTCGTACGCAAAAGAAGCCTCGTTCAGCAGGCTCGGCGAGAA
>CALMAN010000091.1:0-4266 GCA_937859835.1 uncultured Acidipila sp.
GGCTATTGGTACGGGTATGTCAATGCTCAAATATTATTGCCCCAAATGGGTGCCGCATGCGGGCAGGGGGGTCGGGGGTGGGGTCGTCGGCTGACGCGATGCAAGAGCAACCGCGGCAGGCTGACGCCTGTGGCCGGCATGCGCTGAGGACCCCGTTGCGCACGCTGCTGGCCCGCGGCCAGCAGCGTGGGGGGCCTGGAATGCTCCAGCCGACGGGCATGGAGGGCTGGCTCGAAGTGTTTGCGCACCCGCTTGTCGGAGGGCTTGCCTGCGCTGGGGCAGGTCGTCGAACTGCTGGGGCCCGTGCTGTGTGTGACCGCGGCGGCGTGTGGATTGGCGACTCTATGGGCAAAGGCGTGCTCGCGCATGTGCCGGGCGCGGGCGCTTATGCTCAGGGCATGGATGTTTCCTCCTTGTCGGCCGCGGCCGGCGGGCCCGCCTACACGCTGCCGCCGGCGCTTTTGAACAAGGCGCGTGCTCTGGAGCACCTGCGCACAGCGCTGTACTTCGGGGGCACTGCCTGGGATCTGCTTTTCCTCGGCTTGCTGCTGCGCTCGGGAGCGGGCGCGCGGATAAGCCGCTGGGCCGCAGCGAGGACACGGCGGCGCGGGGGCGGTCCGTTCAGCGAGCGGCCCTTGCTCCAGGGGCTGCTGGTCGCGCCCGCCTTTCTGCTCCTGCTCGCGCTTGCCGGGCTGCCAGGGGAGCTGATTGGCCACCGGGCCGCGCTTGCGTACGGCTTGTCGGTCGAGCACTGGCCGGCCTGGTGGGGCGACCTGGCGGAGAGCGAGCTCATCACGCTCGCGCTCGGGACGCCCCTGCTGCTGGGGGTGTGGGCGCTGCTGCGCGCGAGCCCGCGGCTGTGGTGGCTGTGGCTGTGGGCACTGCTGCAGCCGTTTGTGATCCTGGGCGTGTTTCTGGCGCCGGTGACGCTGGATCCTTTGTTTAACCACTTCACCCCGCTTGCCGCCCAGAACCCGGCTCTGGTGAAACGGCTGGAGCAGGTGGCGCAGCTGGGCGGGCTGCACATCGCGCCCGAGCGGATGTTTGTGGAGGACGCGAGCCGCCGCGTCACCGGCATGAACGCGTATGTCACGGGACTGGGCCGCTCGAAGCGAATCGTGGTGTGGGACACCACGCTGGCCAAGGTGCCCCCGGATGAGATTCTTGCGATTTATGCGCACGAGCAAGGGCACTATGTGCTCGGACACATCCCGGAGGGCATCGCGTTCTCGGCGGCGCTGACCCTGGGCCTGCTCCTGTTGCTGGCGCGGGTGTTTCGCGCGGCGGTGCGCCGGTGGGGTGAGCAGTGGCGGATCGCGGACGAGGGGGACTGGGCGGCCTTGCCGCTGCTGCTGCTGCTCGCGACGCTCCTCAGCTTTTTGGCTGCGCCGGCTGGGAATGCGTGGAGCCGCATGGACGAACATGCGGCGGATGTGTACGGGCAGCGGCTGCTGCAACAGCTGCTGCCGAACGCAGCAGCGGTGGAGGTTGCGGACTTCAACCGGCTGGGCCGGGCGTGGCTTGAAGACCCGGCGCCGAACCGCTTTGTGGTTTGGTGGACCTCCACGCACCCGCCGACGGCGGATCGCGCAGAGCAAGCGCGACGGATGGGCACGCCGTAGCCCGCAGCGGGCGCCACGCCGGAGCAGGGCGATGCTTGGCGGGAGCCTCGCGACACGGGCTGCCCGCGCGAAAGCGACGCGCGCCGCGAGGTAGTTATAATCGGCGCAACCTATGGACGACCAAGTGGACACGCACGAAGACACCCCCACTCCAGCCGAAGCGCCAGGCACAGCGGCCGCCGGTATCGACAAGATCATGGCGCTTCTGCCGCATCGCTACCCTTTTCTGTTCATCGACCGCGTGCTCGAGGTGGAGCCGAGGCAGCGGATCGTTGCACGCAAGTGCGTATCCATCAACGAAGGCTTTTTCCAGGGGCACTTTCCCGGGTACCCGATCATGCCGGGCGTGCTGCAGGTCGAGGCCATTGCCCAGGCCGGCGGACTTTTGATCCTGATGGACTTTGAGCGGCCCGGCGACACGCTGATGCTGTTTACCGGCGTGGAGCGGGCAAAGTTTCGCCGGCCGGTGGTGCCGGGCGACGTGCTGGAGATCGAGGCCAAGGTGCTGAACCTGCGCTCGCGGGCGGTGCGCCTGGAAGGGTCGATCCGCGTCGACGGACACCTGGTATGCGAGGCCACGGTGACCTGCCAACTGGTCAAGCGTGAGGGCGGGGGCGCGCCGGCACTGTCGCCCAAACCGACGCTGGTGGCCGACCCGGCGGCACCCGACCTGCTCAGCGCGGCGACCCAGAACGGACAGGATGGAAGCGCCCCCGACACGGCGGCACAGCCGGAATCGCAAGCGGTGACGACGGAGTGAGCCGTATTCACCCCACGGCGATCATTGCGCCGGGCGCTGCCATTCCAGAGTCGTGCGTGGTGGGGCCGTACTGCACGGTAGGGCCGGAGGTAGTGCTGGGGGAAGGCTGTGTGCTGGTGTCGCACGTGGTGCTGGATGGACGGCTGCATGCGGGTGCGCGCAACCGCTTTGCCCCCTTTGCCGCGCTGGGCGTGCCGCCGCAGGACCTGAAGTACGGAGGCGAGCCGACCGGGCTGAGCTTCGGCGAAGACAACGACATCCGCGAGTACGTGACGATTTCGCGCGGAACCGTGGGCGGCGGCGGCACCACGCGCATCGGCTCCGGCTGCCTGATCATGGCGTATGTGCACATTGGGCACGATTCCCTGATTGGCGACGGCTGCATCCTGGCAAACGGGGCAACGCTTGCCGGCCATGTCACGGTTGAGGACTACGCCTCGGTTGGCGCGCTGTGCCCGGTGCATCAGTTTTGCCGCATCGGCCGCTACAGCTATGTGGGCGGCGGTACCACGATCACGCAGGATGTACTGCCGTTCTCGCTCACCTCGGCCCGTCGCGAAACACACGCCTACAGCATCAACAAGGTCGGGCTCACGCGACGCGGCTTTTCCCCCGAGCGGCTTCGCGCCCTGCAGCACGCCTTTCGGCTGCTGCTGGCCGCAAAGATGAACACTACCCAGGCGGTCATGCGGCTGCGCGCCGAGAGCGCCGGGCCCCAGGCGCCGCTTGCGAGCGAAGACATCGAGTACCTGCTCGGGTTTATCGAGAGTTCGGAACGCGGCGTGCTGAAGTAGGGGCTTTGCGGCCGGAGCCGAGCTCGGCGGGAGTGCGTAGATGGTGGCAGGGGACAAGCTGGGCCTGATCGCGGGCAACGGGCGGTTCCCGTTTCTGCTGCTCGAAGCTGCGCGCGCGCATGGGCTCGAGGTGGTGGTTGCTGCCATTCGCGAGGAAACCGAACCGGAGATGCAGGCGCGGGCCGGGCCGGGCGTGCGGGTTGAGTGGCTTTCGCTCGGCGAGCTGTCGCGGCTCATCGCGTACTTCCAGGCCGCGGGGGTGCGGCGGGCGGTGATGGCCGGCCAGGTAAAGCACAAGCAGATCTTTGCAAGCATTCGGCCGGATTGGCGCCTGGCAAAGCTGCTGCTTTCGCTGCGCACCAGAAATACCGACATGCTGCTGGGCGCCGTAGCCAAGGTGCTTGGCGATGAGGGCATTGCCCTGCTGCCATCGACCGCGTTTTTGGAGCCGATGCTCGCGCCCGCCGGAGTGCTGACGCAGCGCGCGCCCTCGCCCGAGGAGGTGGCCGACATGGAGTACGGCCGCGCCGTTGCCGGAGCCATTGCGGCGTTTGATATCGGGCAGACGGTGGTGGTGGCGAGCGGGGCGTGCGTGGCGGTAGAAGCCATGGAAGGCACGGACGCGACCATTGCGCGGGCCGGCGCCCTGATGGGCTCTCTCGCGGGCGAGGCTTCCACACTGTCGCGCTCGCTGACGGTGGTCAAGATCAGCAAACCGAAGCAGGACCTGCGCTTTGACGTCCCGGTGGTGGGCGTCGCAACGGTGGCCGCGATGGCGGCGGCGGGCGCGCGCTGCTTGTCGGTGGAAGCCGGACGCACACTTTTCTTTGACCGGGAAGCCTTGATTGCACGGGCGGACGAGGCCGGGATTGCGATAGTAGGCACCGAGCGCCCATAATCGCGGTGGAGTCTCCCGGAGGAACACACTGTATGCCCAAAGTTTCCCTTGCTGTCGCGTCTCTCGTTTTGCTGCTGGGCCTTGGATGGGCCGGCACCCGCGCTGTTGCAGCTCGCCCGGCCGCGGCCGACACGGACACGATGCCGGCGGCCGGGCAGAAGGCGCCCGAGTTTACGCTGCCCTCGCAAACCG
>CALMAN010000091.1:4276-40169 GCA_937859835.1 uncultured Acidipila sp.
AACCGGCGTACCCACCAGCCTCGACACCTTCCACGGCAAGTGGGTGGTGCTGTACTTCTACCCCAAGGACATGACCAGCGGCTGCACGCTGGAAGCGCACAACTTTCAGCAGGACGCGGCGAAGTACCAGCAGATGAACGCTGTTGTCGTGGGCGTCAGCGTGGATTCGATCGACAGCCACAAGGCCTTTTGCGCGAAGGAAGGGCTGAACTTCCACCTGCTGAGCGATGCGGACAAGAAGGTGGTCGCCGAGTACGGATCGCTCGGCAACTACATGGGCATCAAGATTGCAAAGCGGAATACGTTTTTGATCGATCCGCACGGCAAGATCGCCAAGGTTTGGACCGGCGTTGATCCTTCGCACCACAGCACGGAAGTGCTGGCCGAGCTCGAGCGCGACGAACACAAAGGGTAGCTGCGCGCGCTTTCCTTCTCGGCTCGCAACCCGCGGGCGGGATCGGCATCGGGGGCGCTCTTCATCGCGCTCTCCCCCGGCGTGGAACAGAAAACCTAAGGACGCAAAAAAGCCCGGCCAGTGCCGGGCTTTTTTGCTTGCCTCACGTTCAGGAATCACCGTGCCGGCCGCTACTTTGCGGATTTCTTCGCTGCCGTCTTCCTGGTTGCCGTTTTCTTCACTGCTGTTTTCTTGGTTGCTGCTTTTTTCACCGCAGGGGTTTTCTTGGCTGCTGTTTTCTTTGCCGGAGCGTTTGCCGGCGCTGCTTTCTTTGCAGCCGTTGTTTTCTTCGCAGGCGCCCTCGTAGCCTTCTTTGCCGCGGTTTTCGTGCCGGTGGCTTTCTTGGCCGCAGTTTTCTTTGCCGGGGTTTTCGCTGCGGTCTTCTTCGCTGTTGCCTTTGCTGCTGTTTTCTTCACTGCCAAGGGCTTACCTCGCTCGGTGGATTTGGTGCGGGACGCGCTCGTCTTGCCGGCCTTTGCCGTGGCTTTGGCCCCTCCGCCGTTACGGGCGCTTGTGCTTGCGGCGGTCTGCTTCGCAGCTGCTTTTCCGGGTGTCTTGCGGCTTGCCGGCGCAGCAGATTTTTTGCGGCCGGCAGCGCTGCTCCCTTTTGCACCGGCCTTTGGTTCCCCTTCATCGTCGAGCTCGTCGACGGCCGGGATCAACTCCACCTCATCCTCATCGTCCTCGTCGAGAGTGTCGGCGTCTTCTGCCGCTTCTGCATCCTCCTCGTCTTCGTCCTCGTCTTCGTCGTCATCCGAGGAAGTCGCGATGCTGCTTTCTTCCTCCTCTTCATCATCGTCAAACGCATCTTCCTGTTCTTCTTCATCCTCGTTGTGGCGCTCCGCCGGCTCTTTGTCGTCGTAAGCGCTTGCGTACAGCTTGGGTTCGTCCTGCATGCGATGGCTCCTTCAGCTCGACCTGGTGTGTGGTGTGCGCCTGGCGCGGAGAGTACGCGGGATGCGCCGCGCAATTCTAGCAACAGCATGCATCGTGTTGCCAATTGCTGCAAGTAACTAATCGGGCTCGATCGATATTTCGCGCGCAGCCGCGCAGCGCCGGAGGGAAACACGCTTGCGCAAACGCTGAAGCGAACGCGCGGTGTGTGCAATGTGCTTGGGCCTTAGGCTGTGCGCGCGGGAGCAAGCTGCGTCGACTTAGCGGCGGCGGGCGCGCGGCCGGGCAGCAGCAGCAAGGTGGGTCCGCACCGGCGGGGCAGCGCGCCTGCTGCCTTTGCGCGAAACAGCGGCCACCTGCCGAAGCGACGCGCCGCCGCGGCCTGCACCCCTGCTGCGCGTGGCGCGTGCGCCGCCGGTGATGCGCGCCGGTTCGGAAACATACAGCGCGCGGCCGGCAGCAACGGTGCGGCCGCGCAGATGATTCCACCGCTCAAGCGATTGCACCGACACGCCGAACTGGTCAGCTACATTGACCAGCGTATCGCCGCGGCGCGTGCGGTACACAGCCGTGCGCACGCTGCCCGTCGAAGCCGCGGAAGCAACAGGAGGCGGCGCCGCGGGAATCACAAGCGCGGTGACCCCGGCAAGGCTGCTGTCGGCGGGCAGCTGATTGGTAAAGGCAAGCTCGGCAGGGGTGGAATGAAACTCACGCGCGACCTCGTCCAGCGTTTCGCCGGGCGTCAGCACGTGGAAGCGCCAGCTTGCGCGCTTGTCTTCCGGGATCTCGGCGATGCGCTGATTGAAGAGCGCGGCGGTGCCGGTAGGGAGGTTCAACTGGTACGGCTCATCGGGCGGCGTCCGTCCGCGCAGCAGGCTTGGGTTCAACTCTTCCACAGCCGAAACAGACGCGCCGGTAAGATCCGCGACCAGGGGCAGCGAGACCGAATAGTTGGTGGTCACGGTATCGGGCTCGACCGCGGCATCCGGCACAATGCCTTCCAGGCCGTACTGCTTGGGGTTCTTTGCCATGATGGCCACGGCAAGAATGATGGGGACGTAGTTCTTGGTTTCCTGCGGCAGGTTGTTGCGCCGGTACAGCTCCCAAAAGTCAACATAGCCGGTGCGCTGCACGGCACGCTGGATGTTGCCGGTGCCCCAGTCGTAGGCGGCCATGGCCAGGTACCAGTCGCCAAGCTGCGCGTAGGTTTTCTTGATGTCGCGAGCATAAGCGCGCGTGGCCTTTTCAGGATCAAAGCGCTCGTCATACCAGCCTGTCTTTTCCAGGCCGTAGGTGCCGTAGGGCATGAACTGCCACATGCCGGCGGCGCCGGACTTAGGATTGACGGCCTGGGTGCGGAAGCCCGACTCGGCGACCGCCTGGTAAAGCAGATCCTGCGGCACGCCTTCTTCCTTGAGCACGCGCTGAATCATGGTCTTGTACTTGCCGGCGCGCTGGAGCGAGGCCACGATGGTGCCGCGGCCGCGGCCGGTGGTTGAAAAGAAATTGATGTAGCTGGCGACGTAGTCGTTGATCACGAGCGGCAGGTCGGACTGAGTGGTGCTGAGCTCGGCGATGGCCTGCGCCTTGACTTTGGGGTCAACCGGAAAGGTGACATCGTTGGCCACATCGACGGGCGCGTCTTCCTTCGGGGTTTGCGGTGCGTCTTCGCGCAGGGCGTCGAGCTGGAGCGTGTTGATGGAGTCGACGACGCGGTCGAGCTCGGCTGCAAGCGCGGCGTTGTTCTTCAGGTCGGCGCCGCTTGCCAGCAGCAGGTCTACAGCGTGGTCAAAATCGCGGCGCGCTTCGTCGCCGCGACCGGCCTGGTAAGCCGCCACGCCGGCTGCGTAGCTTTGCTCCACCGAGGTAATCAGAAGCGCATCGTGCGCGTTGCCGGCCTGCGGCACGGGCGCGGCCGCCTGGGGTACCGGCAGGCTGGCCGCCAGCGAGCTCGCCGTCAGGGCGGAGGCAAGAAGTGCGCTGATCGAGCTTTGAAGAAAAGGCATGCTTCCGTTTCGACGATCGAAGTCGAGTCTTCGTATTGTAGAGGGTCGCCGGCGGGCTTTGACCGCACCCCCTCCCCCGGAAAAGCCCGGTGCTAAACTTGGGGTGCTTCCATGGACAACTCCCTTATCCGCAACTTCGCGATCATCGCGCATATTGACCATGGCAAGAGCACTCTGTCTGACCGGCTGCTGGAGCTGACCGGCTCGCTGACGGCGCGCGAAATGCAGGCGCAGGTGCTGGACGCGATGGATCTTGAGCGCGAGCGCGGGATCACGATCAAGGCGCATTCGGTACGCATGATGTACCCGGCCAAGGACGGCAGGACCTACCAGCTGAACCTGATCGACACGCCGGGGCATGTCGACTTTTCCTACGAGGTTTCGCGCTCGCTGGCCTCGTGCGAGGGCGCGCTGCTGGTGGTGGACGCTTCGCAAGGCGTGGAAGCGCAGACGCTTGCGAATGCGTACCTTGCCATCTCCAACGGGCTCGAGATCATCCCGGTGATCAACAAGATCGACCTCCCTTCGGCCGACATTGTGCGCACGCAGGAGATGATCGAGCAAACCGTCGGCCTGGACGCGACCGATGCCATCCCGGTAAGCGCGAAGACCGGCCAGGGCGTCCCCGACATCCTGGAAGCGGTGGTGCACCGTTTGCCGCCGCCGGAGGGAGACCCGGATGCCCCCTTGCAGGCACTCATCTTCGACTCATGGTTTGATCCGTACCGCGGCATCATCGTGCTCGCGCGCGTGATCCACGGCAAGCTGCGCAAGGGCATGCGCATCCGCCTGATGTCGAACGGCAGGGTCTTTGATGTGGAGTCGATGGGCGTGCTGACGCCGAAGCCGGTCGAGATCCTGGAGCTTTCTGCCGGCGAGGTCGGGTTCTTTGTGGCGACGATCAAAAACGTTGCCGATACCAAGATCGGCGACACCATCACCGAGGTCGACCGCCCCGCAGCCGAAGCCCTGCCGGGCTTTGAAGAGCTCAAAGCGATGGTCTTCGCCGGCATCTACACGGTGGACTCGCACGAGCACACGCTGCTGCGTGATGCGCTTGAAAAGCTGCGGCTGAATGACTCGTCCTTTTCGATCGAGCCGGAAAGCTCGGCCGCGCTGGGCTTTGGTTTTCGCTGCGGCTTTCTTGGACTTCTGCATATGGAGATCATCCAGGAGCGGCTGGAACGCGAGTTCGACCTGGACCTGATCACGACCGCGCCCAGCGTGCGCTACCGCATCACGCTGACCGATGGAAAGATCATTGAAGTCGACAACCCTTCGCGGTGGCCCGACCCGAGCGAGATCGAGCAGATCGAGGAGCCGGTGATTACGGCGACCATCCTGACCAACGAAGAGTACGTCGGGGGCATTCTGAAACTGGTCGAAGAAAAGCGCGGGCGCCAACAGAACTTTGAGTACGTGAGCACCACGCGCGTCAAGCTCACCTACGAGCTCCCGCTCAACGAGATCGTGCTCGACTTCTACGACCGGCTCAAGAGCGTTTCGCGTGGGTACGCGTCGCTCGACTACGTGCTGGCCGGCGCGTGGGTGTCGCCCATGTCCAAGCTTGACATCCTGGTTTCAGGCGAGCCGGTCGACGCCCTGTCGATCATTGTGCATCGCGACTTCGCCTACGATCGCGGCCGGGCGCTGGTGTCGAAGATGCGCGAGCTGATCCCGCGGCAGATGTTTGAGGTGGCGATCCAGGCGGCCATCGGCTCCAAGATTGTTGCGCGCGAAACCGTGTCGGCGATCAAGAAGAACGTCATCGCCAAGTGCTACGGAGGAGACATTTCCCGCAAGCGCAAGCTGCTTGACAAGCAAAAGGAAGGCAAAAAGCGCATGAAGCGGATCGGCAAGGTCGACATTCCGCAGGAAGCGTTTTTGGCCGTCCTGAAGGTAGGCGAGGACAGTCCGAGATGACCTATTGGTAACCGAAGTGGAGGCAGGGCATTACCACAGGCAACCCTTGTTTGTGGGAAACTTTTGCTCGCCGGCAGGGTCGCTTCCGCCGGGCTGTGGCGTCGGCTCACGGGAGCGAACATGCGGCCGATCGTTGCAATTTCAACAACTTACGTACCATTTCATACACCACCCGGCGTGCCAGGCATACATGCAAGCCCTTGACAACGGAGGCAGTTCGGGTATGAAGGTAAAGATTCCCACAGAATCTTCCACAGACGGGGTAATCTCTTTTTCTGGATAACAGAAAATGGGCAGCAAAATTGCCCTGGCGCCGGGGCACCAGGGCAAGCTGTGGTGGAACAGACTGGTTGAGGGCTAGTGTGCAGCCGGGACAGCGCGGCGGGTGGCCGGCGTGGCGCTGCTGCTCCCGCTGCCGCTCGGCGTGGGCGCAGAGGGCGGCGGCGCGGCGATACCCGACTTGGCGTTGTACGCTGCGATCACCGCTCCAGTAATGTCGTTGCCCTGCGTGGCGTAGAGCACCGGGCTTTGCTGGGCCCCGGCATCCAGAACCACGGTATACCCCTGCTGCTGGGCATAGCTTTGCAGGGTGCCATAGAACTTTTGCGCTACCTGCGCATAGGTTTGCTGGATCTCCTGCTGAAAGTCATTCTGGGCATCTTCGCCCTGGCGCTGCAGGGTTTTTTCCTTGTCGTCAATGGTCTTCAAGCGCTGTGCCCGGTCCGCGTCGTTCAGCGTAGCGCTTTGCGTTTGCAGCTGCTTTTTGAGCGTGTCGATCTCGTCGCTTTGCTGTTTCAGCTGCGTTTGCTTGGGCTGGTACTTCTTTTCAACCTCTTCCAGGTCGCGCTTGCCTTCGTTGGTTTGCGCCACGGCGGCCTGAAACATGATGATGGCTACCTTGGAGGGACCAGCCGGCGCTGCGGAGGAGGCGGCCGATGCGGCCGAGGGCGCGGTGGCGGCGGTCGAGGCCGCGCTCTGCGCAAAGGCGGCAGAACTGATGAGCCCGGTGGCAACCAGGCCTGCGAGTGACAGCGAAAGCTTCATGGGAAAGGTGGAACTCCTTGGGATTCGTGAGCCGCTCTGTGCCGCGTGAGCTCGGGCTGTATACGCGGCGCGAAAGAGGACGCAACCGGGCGTAGTCGTGCGCGCTGCCATGATTTTAGGGCTCGCGGTCGCCGGGCGTCAAACCACGCCTAGAAAACTTCGGGTGCGGAGGCTGCCTCTCCGGCCGGGCAGGGCTCGACCAGCACCAGAGTGGAGTAAAAGGTAGGGCCGCCGCCGAGGTCGGTCAGCCGCTGGGAGGTGAGCTGGTTGACGCCCCCAAAGCCGGAAGGCCCTCGGCTGTTCCAGCCCATGACGGCAGCGCATACCCCGGGCTGTACGCGTGCGGTGAGCAGCGCGGTGAGCCGGAGCGAACCGCGCTCGTTCCGGACCAGCACCGGGTCGCCTTCCCCGATGCCGCGCGCCCCGGCGTCCAGGGGGTGCATTTCGAGCCGGTCGAGGGTTTCCCGCTGCATGTGCTGGTGCGCGGGGTGGTTTGCGAGCGTTGAGTTCATGAAGTGGCCGCCCTTGCGGGGCAGGAACTCGAGCGGCCCGGGCGCGGCGTCCGCCGGCGCCTGCGCCGCGTGGAAGCGCGACTCGGCCGGGGGGTGAAAGGTGGGCATGGGATCGAGACCGCGTGCCGCCATCGCTGGGGAAAAGAACTCGGCCTTGCCCGAGGAGGTAGGGAACACGCCGTCGCTGAAGGGGCGAAAGCGCTCACCGCCGTGCTCCTCGGAAGGGAAGTGGAGCCGCTCGCTGCCGCCGCGGGCGCGCAGGCTGGCGCGGGTGATGCCGCGCATGGAGGGAGCCTGCTGCCCGGCGGGAAGGGCTTCGCCCAGGGCCTGCGCGATCAGGGCTTCGTCGCTGTCCTCGAAGCACGGCTCAGGGAAGCCGATGCGCGCGGCCAGCGCACGAAAAAGGGCTGTGTTCGAGCGCGCTTCGCCGGGCGGCGCGATGGCCTGCTCGGAAAGCTGGACGTAGTGGTGGCCATAGGCGCCCTGAACATCCGCGTGCTCAAGAAAGGTGGTGGCGGGCAGCACGATGTCGGCGTAGGCCGCGGTGTCGGTAAAGCTTTGCTCGTGCACCACGGTAAACAGGTCCTCGCGCGCCAGGCCGGCGAGTACCCGGCCCTGGTCGGGCGCAATCACGGCCGGGTTGGAGTTGTACACAAACAGCGCGTGTACCGCGGGGTTGCCGAGCGTGGTGAGCGCGTCGCCAAGCAGGGTCATGTTGACGACGCGCGCCGGGCGGCCAAGCGGGCTGCGGCGCATCAGCTCGGGCATTTCAAGCGCTTTTTTGTCGAAGGAAAAGGCTCCGGAGGTCGACAGCTGGAGCCCGCCGCCCAGCTCGGCCCAGGCGCCGGTAAGCGCGGGCAGCATGGCGATGGCGCGCACCGCGGCTGCCCCGTTTTCCGACCGCTGGACGCCGTAGTTGAGGCGGATGACGGCCGGGCGCGTGGTGGCATACGCGTGGGCCAGCGCTTCAATGGTCGCGGCGTCAATCCCGGTCGCTGCCGCGGCGTGCGCAGGGGTGCAGCCGGCCACGTGGGCACGCAGGTGGGCGAGGCCGGAGGTATGTTGCTCGACCCACGCGCGGTGCTCCAGCCCGTCGCGCAGGATCACATGCATCAGCGCCAGCGCCAGCGCGGTATCGGTGCCGGGGTGAGGCGCAAGGTGCTGGTCGGCGAGCCGGGCGGTGCGTGTCTGGTAGGGATCGATGACGACCAGGCGCGCGCCCTGCCGGCGTGCCTGCTCAATCTGCGGCCACAGATGGATGTTGTTGCTGTGGATGTTGGCGCCCCAGGCCAGGATCAGGCGCGCGCGATGGAAGTCTTCCGGATCGGTCCCAAGCTTGCGGCCGTAGACCGAAAGCAGCGCTTCCCCTCCGGCCGTCGCGCAGATGGTGCGGTCGAGCTGCGAAGCGCCGAGCCGGTGAAAAAAGCGGCGGTCCATGGAGCCGTAGCCGAGGGCGCCGATGGTGCCCGCATACGAGTAAGGCAGGATGGACTCGGGACCGTGTTCGCGTGCGATCCCGGTGAGCCGCGTGGCGATCCGGTCGAGCGCCTCGTCCCAGCCGATGCGCTCAAAAGCGTGCTCGAGGCAGCCGGGCGTGCGCGGGCCCTTGGGGACGCCGGCGCGGCGGCGCAAGGGGTACAGCAGGCGGTCGGGCGCGTACACGTGGTCCAGGTACCGGGCCACCTTGCCGCAAAGAAAGCCGCGCGTGACCGGGTGTTGCGGGTCGCCGGCCAGCGACACAGCCCGGCCCGACGCCGAGTCGACCGTGACCAGAACGCCGCAGGAGTCGGGGCAGTCGAGCGAACAAACAGCGCGCGTGGTGTGCGTCCCCATGGAACCGATTCTAGCCTCGGGAGCGCGACTCTGGGCAGGGGAGATCGCATCCCAAGGAGGGAGGCAGACGCGATGGCCAAGCAGGCAAGCCAGTCAGACCCGGACAAGTACAGCGATCCCGCCCTGCGCGACCGGATCAAGGAAAAGGTCATGGCGGGCGACAAAGGCGGCAAGCCCGGGCAGTGGAGCGCGCGCAAGGCACAGATGGTTGCGCACGAGTATGAGGCCGAGGGCGGCAGCTACAAGCACGGTCCGGACGAGCAACAGCAAAGCCTGCGCAAGTGGGGCGATGAACAGTGGCACACCGCGGACGGAGCAAAGGCGGTCCATGAGGATGGGTCGACCTCGCGCTACCTCCCGGACGCGGCCTGGAAAGAGCTAAGCCCGGAGGAAAAGGCCGCCACCGAGCGCAAAAAGCGGGACGGCTCGCGGGCGGGCAAGCAGTTTGTCGCCAACACCGGGGAAGCCGCGGAGGCGCGCAAGCATGCAACCGGGGGTCCGGAGCCGGCTCAAAAGAAAGGTGCCCCAGCGAAAGCTGGCACAAAGCGCGCGCAACCGGCCGGGGCGAAGAGTGCCCCGCGAAAGGCAAGCGCAAAGAAAGCAGCAGCCGGGGGAAAGCGTTCCCCGGCAAAGGCGAGCGCGAAGAAACCGAAACCAGCCGCCCGCCAGAGCCCGGCAAAGAAGTCCTCAGGCTGAGCCACGCGGCATGGCTCGGCGCGTGTGTGCGTGTGCGGTTCACAAGGTAGCAATCAGGGGTTTGAAGGAGACAGGGCAATGGGCTTGTTGGAAGTGGTAGGACTTGGACGTAAGGTGCGGTACGGGATCGTGGCGCTGGGCTCGATCTCGCAGGAAGCGATGATGCCGGGCGTGGAGCACACCGGCAACTCAAAGATCACGGCGCTTGTTACCGACGACCCGGAAAAAGCGAAGCAGCTCGCAAAGATGTATGACGTGGAGCACACCTTTAGCTACGCGGAGTACCCGCAGATGCTTTACTCGGGCGAGATCGATGCGATCTATCTGGCAACGCCCAACTGGAGGCATGCAGAGTTTGCCGTTCCCGCGCTTGAAGCAGGCATCCATGTGCTGGTCGAAAAGCCGCTGGAAGTGTCTTCGGAGCAGTGCGAGCGCATCCTCGAGGCTGAAAAGCGATCGAGCGCCAAGCTGATGGTCGCCTACCGGCTGCACTTCGAGCCGGGCACTGTGGACACGATCGAGCGGGTGCGCTCGGGTGAACTGGGCGACCTGGTTTACTTCAACTCATCGTTTTCGCAGATGGTGGACCCGGCGAACCATCGCGCCCAGTCGGGCGTGCTGGCCGGCCCGGTGCTGGACATGGGTCCCTACCCGATCAACGCCGTACGCAACATCTTTGAGGACGAGCCTACCGAAGCGCTTGCTGTCGGCGTACGCCACCCGGACTCGGGCTTCGGTGACCTCGATGACACGGTAAGCGTGACGCTGCGGTTCCCAAAGAACCGGCTGGCGCAGTTCACCATTTCCTACTACGGCAACAAGCTGGATGCGTACACGGTGGTGGGCACCAAGGGCTCCATCGAGATGAACCCGGCCTATATGTACGGCAAGCCGCTCCAAAGCTACTCGGTGATCGGGCAAAAGGAGCAGGAAGAAAGCTACAAGGACACCGATCACTTCGGCGGCGAGATGAAGTACTTTTCCGATTGCATCCTCCACGGCAAGGATCCGGAGCCGGACGCGCTGGAAGGCCTGGCGGACGTGCGCGTCATCGAAGCGATCCATCGCTCGCTCACCAGCGCGCAGTGGGAACGGGTTGACCGGGTGGAGATCACGCGACGCATCCGAAAGAACCAGGTGGAAACGCTGAGCGCGCAAAAAAGCCCCGAAATGATCAAAACGAGCTCGCCCGCGCGCGGGCAGGAGAAGACGCCGAAGAACTAAGAGCCCTCCTGCGTGTTCGGACCTGCTCGGGACGTACTCGGCGCGGACTCGGGGCGTCTTTCGCATGCGGGCAGCTCGGCCCCACAGTCCCGGCAGCGAGACCCGGGGATCGCTCCCGAGGGAGAAGGTCACCCGCAAGTGTGGAGCTCGCCCGCGCCGCGCCTATGCCAGGCACATCGCGGCAAGAAGCGCAGTGCGGGGCAGGAGGTGACGGCGCAGGATGTGCTCGTGAGCGGCGTGCGCGCCCGCACCCACGGCGCCCATGCCGTCAAGCGTGGGGATGCCGAGAGCCGCGGTGAAGTTCCCGTCCGAGCCGCCGCCGGTTGCTGCTTCCCCAAGCGCAAACCCGAGCGTGTGGGCGTGCGCCTGCGCCCGGGCAAAGAGGGCGGCAATCTCCGGGGTGCGCTCCATGGGCGGCCGGTTTACCCCGCCCGCAAGGGTGAGCGTGCAGGCAGGGTCCCGCGGGCGCAGCGCCCCGAAGCGCCGTTCGATCTCCGCAGCGTCCCCGGCGCGTGGGATGCGCACGTCGATCTCCGCCCAGGCCTCGGCAGCAACCACGTTTGCCAGCGTGCCGCCGCCGATAACGCCGGGGTTGACGGTGAGCCCGCCCTGGAGGTCGGTAAAGCTGGCCACCACGGTCAGCTGGTGCGCCAGCTCGAGCACGGCCGAGTGGCCGGCCGGGAAGTCGACCCCGCTGTGCGCGGCGACGCCCCGGACAGCGAGCCGGTACTGGCCCACTCCCTTGCGGGCCGTTTTGTATGCGCCCTCGTGCCCTTGCGCCGGCTCGAGCACATACACGGCCTCGGCGGCGCGGGCAACGCGTTCGGTAAGGACGCGCGTGCCGGGGCTGCCAATCTCCTCATCGCCGTGGAGCAGCAGCGTGATGGGCCGGGCCGGCGCACCCGCTGCCCGCAGGATGCGCAGGGCGGCAAAAGCCATCGCGACCCCGGCCTTCATGTCGAGCACGCCGGGGCCGCTGATCCGGTCGCGCGTGACCCGGTACGGCATGGCTGCGAGCGTGCCGGGGGGCCACACCGTGTCGAGATGGCCCAGCAACAGGAGCGGGTTTCGGCCCCGGCGCGCGCCGAAGCGGGCTTCAAGCGAGTCTGCGCCGGAGCCCGCGGGGTGCAAGCGGACGTCGCCGCCCAGCGCACGCGCCCACCCGGCGGCCAGGCTAAGCGCCCGGGCGCAGGCGGCTTTGTCGTGGGACGGCGATTCGATCTCAACAAGCTCGCGGAGCTGCGCGAGCAGCAGGGGCAGCTCGGCCCGGGCGCGCCTGAGCAGCAGCCGTACGGTTTGGGTTGACGCCGGGGACGGCAGAGTCATATCGAGCGCCCTCCTTCAGTATGAGCGTGTAAGAACACGCTGTGTGAATGGCCGCGCAGAGACTGTGGGGCGTTCGCCTTTCCCGGCGAGCGACGCGCCTCCGGTGCGTTGTTGAGGGATCAAAGTAAAGACGCTCCGCCGCCCCCACGCGCTGCTCGTCCGGATGCATGGATGCTACCCTCCTGATGGGACCGACCGCGTGACCGCAACCCCCACATCGAGTGCCATCAGCCCGGACCTCCAGGCGCGCTCCGGCTTTGGCGAAGCGGGAGGGGAGCCCTCGCGCTCGTCGCGTTTTGTGCGCGCCTGCCTCCGGCAGCCGGTCGATCGCACGCCGGTGTGGTTTTTGCGCCAGGCCGGCCGGTACATGGCCGAGTACCAGGCGGTGCGCAGACACCACTCCTTGATCGACATCTGCAAACGGCCGGAGCTTGCCGCCGAAGTCACGATCACGGCGGCCGAAAAGCTGGGAGTTGATGCGGCCATCATCTTTGCCGACCTCCTGCTGCCGTTTGAATGCATGGGGCTGCCGTTTGAGTTTCAAGCCGGCGAAGGACCGGTGGTCGCTAGCCCGGTGCGCTCGCGCGAAGCGGTTGAAGCCCTCAGGACCGATCGCGCCGGCGAGCTGGGCTACGTCGCCGAAGCCATCCGCCGGGTCGCCGCGTACTTTGCCGATCGCACCCATGACGACACCGACGACGCCCTGGGCATCATCGGTTTTTGCGGCGCACCGTTTACCCTGGCCAGCTACATGATTGAGGGGCGGGGCTCCCGGCAGTACATCCACACCAAGACGCTGATGTACCGCGAGCCTGCGGCCTGGCAGCTGCTGCTGGAAAAGCTTGCGGCCGTGCTGCGCGCGTATGCGCAACAGCAGGTGGATGCGGGCGCGGACGTGATCCAGATCTTTGACAGCTGGGCCGGGGCTTTGGCGCCTGCGGATTACCGCGAGTTTGTGCTGCCCGTGACTCGCGAACTGGTGCGCGGCGTGCAGGCGATGGGCGTGCCGGTGATCTACTTTGGCGTGGACACGGCTTCCCTGCTGCCCGCGATGCGCGAAACCGGGGCCGATGTGCTTGGCCTCGACTGGCGCACCCCGCTCGCCAAGGCGTGGCGCGAACTGGAATACAGCTGCGCCGTGCAAGGCAATCTCGACCCGATTACGCTGTTTGCCGAGCCGGCGCTGCTGGAGCGGCGCGTGGGGGCCATCCTGGCCGAAGCCGGTGGCCGCGCGGGCCACATTTTCAACCTGGGCCACGGCATCGTGCCGGGGACGCCGGTCGAGCATGTGCAGCAGGTAGTGCGGACGGTGCGCGCGCTGTCACAAAAGGAGGCGGTGCATGGCTGAAGAAAAACGCGCGGTGCTGCTGCTGGCCCACGGAACCCCCGATGAGCTGGCAGATATCCCGAAGTACCTGAGCAACGTGGTCAGCGGCCGGCCGATGCCGCAAACGGTGGTTGACGAGATCACGCATCGCTACGGGCTGATCGGCAAAAGCCCGCTGACGGCGCTTACGCTGGAGCAGGGCCGCCTGCTTGGGGAAGCGCTGGGCCTGCCCGTGTATGTGGGCATGCGCAACTGGAAGCCGTACATCGCCGACACGGTCCGGCAGATGCGCGCCGACGGCATCACAGAAGCCGCGGCGATCTGCCTGGCGCCGCAGAACTCGCGCACCAGCGTGGGGCTGTACCGCCGGGCGGTGTTTGCCGAGGCCGGGGACGCTCTCCGCATCGACTTCACCGAAGGCTGGGCCGACCACCCCTTGCTGGTGCAGGCCTTTGCCGAACG
Organism: uncultured Acidipila sp.; assembly: GCA_937859835.1. Classification (GTDB taxonomy): domain Bacteria; phylum Acidobacteriota; class Terriglobia; order Terriglobales; family Acidobacteriaceae; genus EB88. Next base: position 17,978 of record CALMAN010000091.1, read on the forward strand.
GTTGCGGCCGGCGCTGGCCGAGGCCGGCGAAGGAGGCCAGACGCCCTACGTGCTGTTTACGGCCCACTCCGTCCCCTGCCGGACCATCCAAACGCCTGCCGCCGGTGCGCCCGCCGGGCGGCCGGGGGCCAGCCTGCTGCCGGCAGCGGCCGCGGCGGTCAGCGTGCCGGGCGAGAGCGCGTCGCCTGCACCTGGCACGGAAATAGGCTCCGTCGCCGGGATCGCGCCGCCGGCGCCCGCGCACGAGCCTGACGCGTGGGTGCGCTCCTCCGCCGAGGTCGCGCAGCAGGGTGGCCGGCCCATACCGGCGCCGGACCCGTACCCGGTTGAAGCCAAGCGCACCGCGGCCCTGGTGGCCGAGCAAAGCGGGCTGGGCGCCGATCGCTGGTGCTTTGCCTTTCAAAGCCAGGGGATGGCGGGCGGCCCGTGGATTGGCCCGACCGTCGAAGATACCCTTGCGGCCATGCACGCCGGCGGCGCGGCGGTGGTGGTCCTCCAAACCATCGGCTTTTTGTGCGACCACGTGGAAATCCTGTACGACATCGACATTGCTTTCCACGAATATGCTGAAGAGCTTGGGTTGCAGCTGAGCCGGCCTGCATCGCTGAACAACTCGCCGCTGCTGACCGAAGCACTGGTGGACCTGGCACAGCGCGGGTTGGGGCGGCTGCGTGCCGCTGTCGGGGCGGCTGCGCCCGAGCGGGAAGGCAGCCTGGCCGCGCAATGACGAGCGATCGAAAACGTGTCGCGGTGGTTGGCGCCGGCATGGCCGGCATGGTCGCGGCGTACGAGTTGAGCAAGCGCCCGGACCTGGACCCGGTGCTGCTGGAAGCGAGCGGGCGCCTGGGCGGCACGGTTGAAACCATGCACGCGGACGGCTTCACGGTGGAGACCGGGCCCGACTCCTGGGTTTCTGACAAAAGTGCCGCGCGCGAACTGGCCGAGGCGCTGGGCCTGGGCAGCGAGCTGATCTACTCAAACGACGCCGTGCGGCGCAACTACCTGGTCCGGGGCGACCAGCTGGTGCCCATGCCCGACGGCATGCGCATGATGGTGCCGACGCGCTGGCTGCCGATCCTCGAAAGCCCGCTGTTCAGCCACGAAGCGCGCATGGCCTACCTGCTCGAGCCGGGCCGGGCGGCCGAGCTCAAGGCCGAAGCCCAGGCTCAGATCCAGGCCCGGGGAGAAGATTTTGACGAGCCGGTCCGCTCCTTTATCACGCGGCACTTCGGCCCCGAAGCCACGGAAACCGTTGCCGGACCTTTGCTGGCCGGGGTCTTTGGCGGTGACATCGACACCCTGAGCGCCGGCGCGGTGCTGGCCCCGTTTGTCCGCCAGGAGCGCGAGCATGGCAGCCTGATTGCCCCGGCGATGGCGCAGCTGGAACGGGATCGCGCCGAGGGCCGCGCCCCGGAGCCCGTCTTCACCACGCTGCGCAGCGGACTCTCCACCCTGATCGAACGCCTGGCGGCAGCCCTGCCGGCGGGAAGCATTCGCCGCGGTACGGAGGTTGCGAGCCTCCGGCGATGCGGAACGGGCTGGGCCTTGGCGCTGGCGGCTGCTGGCACCGGCAAGCCCGAGCGGTTTGATGCCGTGGTGCTGGCGACCCCGGCCCACGTCACGCGCGCCTTGCTCACCCCCGTCCACCCGGAAGCCGCCGCGCTGCTGGCCATGGAAGCGACCTCGGCCATTGTGGTGGCCCTGTGCTTTGCCGGCGAAGCGGCGGCGCAGCTGCGTGTGCCTCGCGGCTTCGGCTTTCTGGTCCCGCCGGGACGCGCGCTGAGCGAAGAGCCGGAGCTGCTGGCCGGCACCTTTATGGACCAGAAGTTTCCCCACCGCGCCCCACCCGGCGGCGTGTTTCTGCGCGGCTTCTTTGGCGGCCACGCCGCGCCCCGGATGATGGGGTGGGAGGATGGACGCATCGCCGAAGCGGCGCGGCTGCAGTTCGCGAAGTTACTGGGCCCGGTGCCTCGCCCGGACCACGCGGTGGTGCGCCGCTGGCCGCGCTCGCTGCCGCAGTACGCCGTGGGGCATCCTGCCCGCATGCGAGTACTAAGTGGTTACTTGCGTGAGTTACCAGGTCTCGCGCTAACTGGCAATGCGTATCACGGCGTAGGGTTACCGGCGCTTGTACACGGCGCACAAAAAGCAGTAAGCGCGCTGCTGCCGGCGACGTAAGTGCACGCAGCAAAGACGCGCCAGGATGCTGATTTGTGGGCGTTTGTCCGCATGGTCGCGGAGTTTGTTGTTTTTCAGATAAGTTTGCCACGATGCGAAAGTACATAGCTGGCCGCGGGCGTTCCGTTCTATCCAACGTGCACTCAATCTGTTTAGATTGGGTGACACCTGGCGCGCCCCTGCGCAGGTAATCCGTACAAGGGTAGGTCGAATGAGGAAGGTAGCCGTTGTGGGAGCTGGGCCCGGCGGCCTGGCGGCAGCGATTTTGCTGGCGCGTTCTGGCGTGGATGTCACGGTGATTGAAAAGCGTTCGCAGGTGGGTGGGCGAACCTCAACGATTGAGCGCGATGGGTTTCGCTTTGACACCGGGCCGACCTTTTTTCTGTATCCGCGGGTACTGCGGGAGATTTTTCTGGCTGCCGGCTTTGATCTGGAAGCAGAGATTCCCATGGTGCGGCTCGACCCGCAGTACCGCCTGGTGTACGGCTCGGGCGGCGAACTGCTGGCCACCCCCGATGTAGAGCGGATGACGCGGGAGATTGCCAAGCTGAGCCCGCACGATGCCCAGGGGTTCCATCGCTTTCTGGCGGAGAATCGCCAAAAGCTCGAAAAGTTTGTGCCGTTTCTGGAAACCCCATTTGAGTCGTGGCGCGACCTGGTGCACCCGGACATGCTGCGGCTGCTGCCGCTGCTCAGGCCTTGGCGCTCCCTCGACTCGGACCTCCACTCCTACTTTGATGACGAGCGCATCCGGCTTTCGTTTTCGTTTCAGTCCAAGTACCTGGGCATGAGCCCGTTTTCCTGCCCGTCGCTGTTTTCCATTCTTTCGTTTCTTGAGTACGAGCACGGGGTGTTTCACCCGATCGGCGGCTGCGGTTCGGTCACCGAGGCGATGGCCCGGGTGGCGCGCTCGCTCGGCGTGCGCATCCTGCTCGATGAGCCGGTCGAAGAGCTGCTCTTCCAAGGGCGCAAGGCAACCGGCGTGCGCACCGCGGAGCGCACCATCGCGGCGGATTCAGTGGTCGTGAACGCAGACTTCGCCGATGCCATGCGCCGCATGGTGCCGAACCACCTGCGCCGCAAGTGGACCGACAAGAAGATTGAAAAGAAGCGCTTTTCCTGTTCGACCTTCATGATGTATCTCGGGATCGAGGGCACCTACGACGAGGTATCGCACCACACCATTTACCTGGCCAAGGACTATCGCCAGGGCTTGCGCGACATAGAAGAGAATCACGTCCTTTCTGACGACCCATCGTTTTATGTGCAGAACGCCTGCGTCACCGACCCGACGCTCGCGCCGCCCGGCATGAGCACCCTGTACACTCTGCTGCCGGTAACGCACGACACCGGCTCGGTGGACTGGCCGAAAGAGCAAAAGCGTTTTCGCGCGCTGGCCATTGAGCAGATGGAGAAGATCGGCATCACCGACGTGGAGCGGCGCATCCGGACCGAAAAGATCCTCACGCCGCAAGCCTGGGGTGAGGAGTACGGGCTCTACCGCGGCGCCACCTTTGCCATGTCCCACTCGCTGCGGCAGATGCTGCACATGCGGCCGCACAATCGCTTCGAGGATCTCGAAAGCGTGTACCTGGTGGGGGGCGGAACCCACCCGGGCAGCGGACTGCCGGTGATCTTTGAGTCGGCGCGCATTACCTCGCGGCTGCTGCTCGAAGACCTGAAGCTGGAGCCGCAGTGGAACACCGACCCGGTGATGCCGGGCACCCCGCCTGCGGACTCCGTGTACGAAACGGTAAGCTGAAAGCCATGACGACCCTTCCGCGCACGCCGGCTCCCGCACCCTCTGGCGCCCCCGCGCTTGAAGAGGTGCGGCTGGCGCAGCGGGCCTGGGCGCGGACGCCGATCGCTGCGCGCCTGCGCATCCTGCGCCGCTTTCGCGCGGAGCTGGCCACGGGCGCGCGCGAGCTCGCGGCCACGGTGGGAACGCACGCCGTGGGCAGCCTGGAGCGCAGCGAAGCGGACACGCTGGTGGCCGAAGTGCTGCCTCTGGCCGAGGCGTGCCGGTTTTTGGAGCGGGAAGCGGAGTGGGTGCTGCGCACGCGTCGCGAGGGCACGGGCGCGCGGCCCTTTTGGCTGCGCGGGGTAGACGTTGAAATCGAGCGGGCGCCGCTGGGTGTGGTGCTGCTGATCGGGCCCGGCAACTACCCGCTGTTTTTGCCCGGGGCGCAGGCGCTGCAAGCGCTCGCCGCGGGCAATGCCGTGCTGTGGAAGCCCGCGCCGGCCGGCGTCGCGTGCGCGCATGCGATCCGGGTGATGTTGATTGCAAGCGGGATGCCGCCCGAGCTGCTGCAGGTGCTGGAGCCGGCAACGCAGGCGGCGACCGGGGCCATCCGGGCGGGCGTAGACAAGGTGTTTTTGACCGGCTCGGCGACCACCGGCGAAACGGTGCTGCATGAGCTCGCCGCCGCAACGACGCCCTCCGTGATGGAGCTGTCCGGCTGCGATGCCGTGTTTGTGCTGGAAGGCGCGGATCTGCCCCGGGTAGTGGATGCGCTTGCCTTTGGGCTGCGCCTGAATGGTTCGGCGACCTGCATGGCGCCCCGCCGCGTGTTTGCCGCGCGCGCGCTGGCGCGGGAGCTGGCCGTGCGCCTCCACGTAGCGTTGGGCGCGCTGCGCCCGGTGCCCGTGCCCCCGCACACGGCCGCGCTGCTGGGCGAGTGCCTGGATGACGCCCGCTTTTGCGGGGCGCAGGTGCTGCTCGACGGCGTTGCCGGAGAGCACGGTACGGTGTCGCCGACGTTGCTCGCCGAGGTCAGCCCCGAGATGCGCATTGCGCAGACAGATGTGTTTGCCCCGGTGCTTTCGCTGCTGCCGTTTCGCTCGCCCGAGGAAGCAGCGCGCATGCATGAGCGGTGCCGCTATGCGTTGACGGCAGCCATCTTTGGACCGGAGCGCCCGGCCCGGTTGCTCGCCGCGAGCATCACCGCGGGAACGATCTTGCTGAACGACGTGATTGTGGCCACGGCCGATCCGCGGGTGCCCTTCAGCGGGCGCAAGCGCTCCGGCTTCGGCGTGACCCGCGGGCGCGACGGGCTGCTCGAAATGACGGTGCCGCGGGCAGTGGTTCGCCAGCGCAGCCGGAGCCGCGTGCCCTACCAGCCGACCACCGAGGCCCATGGAGCCTTGTTTGCCGGGTACCTGCGGGCCGTGCATGCCGGGGGCTGGCGGGAGCGTTTGGCGGGGCTGCGCGCGATGGGGCAGGCCATGCGCGGCATCAAGCGCTAGCCGTAAAGGTTAGAGTCGGGCACCAGGAAAACCAGAGGCGGAGATGAGAGTGGAAGCGGAGACACAAGGGATGCGCATTGCGGTGATTGGTTCCGGGCTGGGCGGCCTGTCAGCGGCTTGTACGCTGGCGGCGCGCGGCTACCAGGTTTCGGTGTTTGAGAAAAATCCCTGGCTGGGCGGCAAGGCAGCCGTGCTCAAGGAGGGGGGCTTCCGCTTTGACATGGGGCCCACGATCTTGATTCAGCCTTCGGTGCTGCGCCGCGTGTTTTGCGAGGCCGGGCGCAATCTTGATGATTACGTGTCCATGGTGCGGCTGGACCCGCAGTGGCGCTGCTTTTTCGACAACGGCTCGATGCTGGACCTGAAAGACGATGTCGGCGCCATGGCGACCGCGCTCAACGCGCGCCGGCCGGGCATGGGCGACCGCTACGTGCAGTTCATGCAGTACTCGCAGGAGCTGCACGGCATCTCCGACCGGTTCTTCTTTTGGAAGTCGGTCGGTTCGATCAAGGACACCTTCGACATCAATGGCGCCTTTGACAAGCGGGTGTTGCGCGACCTGCTGCAGATGCGCATCGGCACCACGGTCGCCGGAACCATCCGCAAGTACATCGACGATCCGGACGTTGCGCAGATGCTGGACCACTATGTGCAGTACGTCGGCTCTTCGCCCGATGCGTCGCCCGCCATCCTTTGCTCCATCGGCAACATGCAGGCTGAGGAGGGGATCTGGTACCCGATGGGCGGGACGCGCGCTGTGCCCGAGGCCCTGGTGAAGCTGGGCCGCGAGCTCGGGGTCGAGTACCACACCTCCACCGAGATCGAGCGCCTGCTGACCAGAAAGAACGGCAAGCAGGATACGATCCAGGGTTTGCTGACGACCGGCGGCGAGCGGTTCGAGTTCGACGCGGTGGTTTCAAACGAGGACGCGGTGCGCACCTATCGCGAGCTGGTGGGCGGCGCCCCGGCCAAGCGCTTCAACCGCGAAAGGGACTGGGAGCCGGCCTGCTCGGGGGTGGTGCTGTACCTGGGGCTCAACAAGCGCTACGAGCACATTGCGCACCATGATTTCGTGTTTTCCCGGGACCCGCACGAGGAGTTTCACCACATCTACGACCTGGGCGAGCCGGCGCCGGACCCGACCTGCTATCTTGCGTCGACCAGCGGCACCGAACCGGCCACCGCGCCCCCGGGCGGCGATGCGCTGTACGTGCTGGTGCACACCCCGTTTCTGCGACCCAATCACGACTGGTCGCAGATGTTTCCGCGGTACCGGCAGGTGATTCTGGACAAGCTCAAGCGCACCGCGGGGATGACCGATATAGAAGACCGCATCGTTTTTGAGCGGTCGCTGACCCCGGTGGACATCCACAACCGCTACAAGGTGCTCAACGGGGCCATTTATGGCTTGTCGAGCCATGGCCGCTTCAACGGCGCCTTTAAGCCTTCCAACACGTCCAGCGAGATTGATGGGCTCTTTCTCGCCGGCGGCGCCGCGCACCCGGGCCCGGGCATGCCGATGGTGATGATGTCGGGCTGGATCGCGGCCGATGCGGTGGATCAGCGCTTCCGCGGCGTCGCGCCGGCGCTCCATGCACGCAAGGAAGCCGCAGAGCTGCTGGCGCAAGCGCGATGACCGCTACGGCCGGCAGCCGGGGCGCGCCGGTGCGGCCTTCGCGCGCGCTGCTTCGCTTCTTTGACATCTACCTGCGGATCTTTTTCAGGCGGCACTTCCACGGGCTCCGGCTGGCGGGCGCGGAGCACTGGCAGCGCACGCCGGGACCGCGGCTGGTGTGCTTGAATCACCCTTCCTGGTGGGACCCGCTCTTCTCGATTGCGCTGAGCCGCTACCTGCAGCCGGAGCTGGACCACTACGCGCCCATGGATGAGATCGCCTTTGCGCGGTACGGGGTTCTGCGCAAACTGGGGCTGTTCCCCGTGGAACAAGGAACGGCGCGCGGAGCGGCGCAGTTTCTCCGGACGGCCACCTACGTCCTGGCCGATCCGGGCTCGGTGCTTTGGGTCACGCCGCAGGGAGGCTTTACCGATGTGCGCACCCGGCCGCTGATCTTCCGTGCCGGGCTGGACGCGCTGCTCCGTCGTTCGCCGCAGGTGACGGTGTTTCCGCTGGCCCTGGAGTACACCTTCTGGGATGAGCGGCTGCCCGAGGCTCTGGCCATGCTGGGGCAACCGCTCCTGTTCACGCGCGGGCAGCTTGCCGGCGCGACCGGGGAGGCGAGAGCCGGCGAGCAGGTGGCCGGGGCGCTGGCGGCCTCAGCCGACGCGCTGGCCGGCCTGGCGGCGCGGCGCGACCCTTCCCTGTTCCGCTCGGTGCTGGCAGGAGCGGCCGGCACCGGCGGCATCTACGGAGGCTGGCAAAGACTGCGTGCCCTGGCGCGCGGCCAACGATTCGACGCCGAGCACGGGAGCCTTCACGGCCCGGTAAGCCGCACCGATGCCTGAGGGAACTGGACGTCCGCAAACGCTGTCTCCACGGAGCAGGGGGTGACCGAGCTCCCGCAATCGCCGTGGCTGCTGCTGTCGCTCTCATGCGCGGTGGGCTCGATGCTCGCGTTTGTGCTGAACCTGCCGCTTTACCGCAGACCACGCGCGCGCGCAGATGTATCGGCCGGAGCGGTGTCCGTGCTGATCCCGGCGCGCAATGAAGAACATGGCATCGTGGCCGCGGTCGAAAGCGTGCTTGCCTCGACCGGCGTGGAGCTGGAAGTGCTGGTGCTCGACGATGCGTCGAGCGACCGGACGGCGGAGCTGGTCGAAGCCATTGGAGCGCGCGACGCCCGGGTCGCCCTCCATGGCGCGCCGCCCTTGCCAGGGGGCTGGAACGGCAAGCAGCATGCCTGCGCGGTGCTGGGCGGGCTGGCGCGGCACCCCGTGCTGTGCTTTCTGGACGCGGATGTGCGGCTGGCCCCGGGCGCGCTGCGGGTGCTGCTGGGCGAGCTTGCGGCGGGGCGCGCCGACCTGCTGAGCGGTTTTCCGCTGGAAGAAACAGGGACCTGGCTTGAAAAGATGCTGATCCCGCTGATCCACTTTGTGCTGCTGTGCTACCTGCCGCTGCCTGGGCTGCGGCTGCTGCCGCGCGTGCCCTCGCTGGCCGCGGGCTGCGGTCAGATCATGCTGGTGCGGCGCGACGCATACCACGCCAGCGGCGGCCATGGAGCCATCCGCACCACCATGCACGACGGCATCCTGCTGCCGCGGCTCCTGCGCGAACACGGCTTTGCCACGGACCTCTTTGACCTGACGGAGCTGGCGCGCTGCCGCATGTACGCGAGCCCCGGGGAAGTGTGGTACGGGTTGGGCAAGAACGCCACCGAGGGCATCGCGGCGCCGGCGCGCATTGTTCCCTTTACGGTCATGCTCTTGTTTGGGCAGATTGTTCCGCCGGTGTGGCTGCTGGTTGCGGTGCTCGGGAAAGGGCCTCTGTTCTGGCCGCTGATTGCAACCGCGGCCGGCTATCTGCCGCGCGCCCTGGCGGTGTGGCGCTTCCGCCAAAGCGTGTCCGGGGCAGCCGTCCACCCGCTCGGCGTCGCCGTGCTGCTGGTGCTGCAATGGTGGTCGCTGGGCCGCAAGCTCCTGCGGCGGCAGGCAATGTGGAAACAGCGGGCATACGACGCAGGCTAAAACTCCTCCCTGCAAATGAAGGTGAGCCGAACGGCCTGCCCGGGTGATGAGGGAGGCTCCGTATTGCTGGCGGCGAACCGGTCAGGGCAGCAACCGGGCGACGTTCTCCGCCGGGGGTGCCGTGCCCTTCCAGGAGTGCTCCGGGCTCGGGAAGGGTTCGCCCGCGCGGCGGACGCTGGCAATCACGACCAGTGGACGCTGCTTGACTTCGGTGTACACCCGGCCCAGGTACTCGCCCATGATGCCCAGCGAGATCATCTGCAATCCGCTTAGAAACAGCACGCCCACAAACAAGGTCGCCCACCCGGGCACCCAGTGCTGGGTAAGCACACGCACCCCCAGCGCGTACAGTATGCCCACGAGCGACAAAAACGCCGCGCCGAAGCCAACAAAGGTGAGCATGCGCAGGGGCACGGTCGAGAAGGACACGATGCCGTCGAGCGCCAGGTTGATCATTCTGCCCAGCGGGTAGCTGGTGGTGCCGGCGTAGCGGGCGGCGCGGCGGTAGGGCAAAGGCGTTTGCCGGAAACCGGCCCAGGCGCACATGCCGCGCAGCAGGCGGTGACGCTCCGGCATGTGGAGCAGGACCTCGACCACCCGGCGGTCCATCAACCGGAAATCTCCCGTGTCCAGCGGGATATCGATGTCGGAAAGCCGGTTGATGAGCCGGTAAAAGGCTTTGGCCGTCCAAAGCTTGAAGCGGCTTTCCCCGGTGCGGTGGATGCGGACGCCGTAGACGACGTGGCTGCCCGCTTTCCAGAGTGCCACCATGTCGAGAACCGCCTCGGGCGGGTCTTGGAGGTCGGCATCGATGATGACGACGGCGTTTCCCCGCGCGACCTCCAGGCCGGCAGACACGGCCGCCTGGTGCCCGAAGTTGCGTGAAAGCCGCACCACAACCGCGTGGGCGTCCACCTCGGCGAGGGCAAGCAGCAGCGCATGGGTCCGATCCCGCGATCCATCCTCGACGTAGACGAGCTCGTACGGATCTCCGGTCTGCGCAAGCACGGCGGAAAGCCGGCGGTGACACTCGGAGATGCCGGCTTCTTCGTTGTAGCAAGGCACCACTACGCTCAGCATGCTTCCCTCCTTGCGTCCCCCTCCCCCGGCAACGGCCGTTCCGCTTTCCTCAGTTCCGCGTACAAACTGCGTAGAAGTCGTGCGCGGTGCAGCGCCACCCGGGTGCAAGCGGCCCCAGAAAGGTCCGGGCCAACGCCAGCGGGTCGGGCGGGGTGCCGTTTGGGTCCGCGAGGAGCAGGAAGTCGGCGAGCGCGAGCGCGGGCCCTTTTTGCTCCGGGTGCGCGTGGAAGTCGTTGATCAGGTAGCTCGGACTTTCCGAGTACAGGTTGGGAGTTCGATCACGCAACAGGCCGGCGCGGCCGTTTTCCTGGACGGGTACGATGGTCAGCTGCATCCACGGCGTGTTCACGAGAACATCGTCCCTGGCCACAAAGGCGCGGACGCCGTCCCAAAACGCAAGGGACCACCAGGTGTGTGTTTGCACGCCGCTGACGCCACTCAGCGGCTGAAAAAAGAGTCCGCGCGCATGGGCGGGGATGGGCGCCTGTTCAAGCTCGGCCTGCTGCCGCGCGACAGGCCGGATGTACAGGAACCCAAAAAAAAGCGACACGAGGCCAAGCACGGCGCCGAAGCCGGCGATCGCCGCCCCAAAACGCCGGTCTCCCACGACCGGAGCCAGGGAAACGGCCGCCAACAGCCAAACGATGTACCACATTCGCACGGCAAAGTAGGCCGAGCCGTTCATGGCGTCTGGGAAGAAAAAGGTGGCGCCGTAAAAGAGGAGGCTCGCAAGCAGAAGACGGTCGGCCGCGCCCAGGGTTCCGCGCCGCAGCCGTTCGCGAATGCCCCCTGAAAGAAAGATGAGCACACTGAGCGGCAGCATGGCCACGATGAGCGCCTGGTAAAGCCAGCCCAGCGGGTTGGCGACGTGGAAGCAGCTGACAAAGTAGCCCAGAACCATGGGCAGCAGCAGATCGAGGTGCGGATACAGGCTATGGATGGAGCTGGCAACCGCGGCCTTGTCGGCGATCAGCACCGGAAACACAAACGCGACCGCCGCCAGGCCCAGCGCTGCCGCCTGCCAGGGAGGCAGCGCAAAGCGCCGCGTTCGCTGCCAGCCGCTAAGCAGGAGGAGCAGCAGGTCCAGGCCCACGAGGCAGATCAAAACCATGAGCGGGATGGGGTGGGCCAGCACCAGCAGCACCAGGGTGAGAAGAAACGCGAGCAGGTTGGGGGTCGCCGGACCAGGCGCGCCCAGCCGGGTGTAAAAGGCGAGCGCAAACAGAAGCAGCCCGGTGCCGAAAGAAAAGTTGAAAAAGCCAGCCGAAATGGGCCAGCTGAACAGCAGGGGAAATACCAGAAGCGAAACCGGCGACAGGCCGGGGTTTAGGGCGCCCGGAAGCGAGGTGAGCGCTTGCACGCGGACCAGCGTTTGGGCGAGGGTGCGAAAGCCGATCGCGAGCGTCGCCCAAATCAGGCCAACGAACACCTTCTCGGCCATGTCCGCCGGCATCCCGTGTTCCAGCAGGATCAGCAGGTAGTAGTGAAACGAGTAGGGCTGCTCCAGATGCCGGATAGCGTAGAAGTGCTCATACAAGGGGGAGCTGTGGGTGGCAAGCTTCCAAAAAACCGAGGACAGGTACAGGTGGACAGGGCCGTCGCCGTTTGGAAACAGCGGCAGGGTGAAGAGGAAAAGCTCGAAGGCACCCAGCACGAGCCAGAATGCTCCGTTGTACAGGGGCTGGGCACAGGCCCGACGCGCGGGAGCGCTGGTACCGGCAGACGTCGCGGCAGACATGGCTGTTCCCTCCCGTGTGCGCCGACGCGGCCTGGGCGCTACTGCGCACTTAAAGCTTGAGCGGCTTGCGCGCAAAATACCAGAGAGAGAAAGCCAGCAGGGCAAACATCAGGACCGAAATGGAACCGTGGTACAGGAACGTATGGGGCATCCCGGGCAGGGCGGTACGCCCGGTAGCCGCCTCGTACAACTTTAGAACCACACCCAGCAGACCGATAATACCCCCGGCGGCGATCAGCCCGCTGGCATACAGCGAGCCCGGGCTGATTTCTTCGTTTCCGGCTTCTTCGCTGTGTTTGGAGGCGGCCCGGTCAACCATCCAGCGGACCACCCCGCCGGTAAAAATGGCCAGCGTCGTTGCGATCGAAAGGTAAGCGCCGACCGCAAAGGAAAGCGAGCGGACGCCAAGCAGCTCGACCGTGGCGACCAGAAAGACCCCAAGCAGCACCAGGCCCCAGGGCAGCTGCCGGGTAAGGATGCCGTTGATGACGGTGGCCATGAGCCGGGCCGGGGGTGCGGCCGCATGTTCGCTGCCGATGCCCTGGATCCACTGCACCTCAATGCGGTGCGTGGCGGGATTGTAAAGGTACTTGCCGTCGGCAAGCTCATGCGAGCCGAGCGCGTTGAGCAGGATGTAGCCGGTCCCGGAGCGCTCCTCGCTTTTGCCCTCCCCGAGCAGGACGCGGATGTGCGCGCGGGCAAACTGCCCCTGGTCCTGCACCCCTTGCTGCGGAACGGCAAGGTTCCAGGGCCGGTCGGCGGTGCGAAACTCTTCCAGGCCGCGATTCATCGCGTTCAGGGTCGCGCCGATGGCGACCGTGGACACGCAAACCCCGATCATCAGCGCAAGCTGCTGCTTCCAGGGGGTCGCGCCGATGAGGAAGCCGGTTTTCAGGTCCTGCGACGTGTCGCCCGCGTTCGCGGCGGCAATGCACACCACGCTGCCGATGGTGAGCGCGAGCGCGGCAAAGGCGGGCGCGGTCCATCCCTTCACAAGAAAGATGGCCGAGGTGGCCATCAGGGTCGCGATGGTCATGCCGGAAAGCGGGTTCGCGGAAGACCCGATAAGCCCTACGATCCGCGAAGACACGGTAACAAACAGAAAGCCGAAGACCACGATCAGGACTGAGGCGGCGAGGTTGGCGAGCAGCCCGGTCTGCGCGCCCGGGACAGGCTTAAAGGTAAGAAAGACGAAGATGCAGAGCGCCAGCAGCACCGAGCCGCCCCAAACGACGGCAGGGGGCAGATCGCGGTTGGTCCGGCCCACGGCAGCGGCTTCCGCGGCACGGTTGCGGGTGTGGATGTTTGCGAGGCCAGAGCGCAGGGCGCTGTAGATGGTGGGCAGCGTGCGCAGCAGGGTGAGCAGCCCGGCGGCGGCCACCGCCCCGGCACCCATGGGCCGCACATAGGTGGCCCACAGGTCCGAGGGGCTCATCTGCGCGATGGGCCGGGTGGCCGGGTACAGGGCAGTAGGCAGGTGCGAGCCAAAGAAGTAGATGGCCGGCATCAGCACCAGCCAGGAAAACACGCCGCCGGCAAAGATGGTTCCGGCTACGCGCGGGCCAATGATGTAGCCGACCCCGAGATACTCCGGGGTGGCGTCGCAGCGGATCGCCGCGCCGCGCATGAGGTGGCCGGCGCCCAGGTCGGGTTCGTAGTTGGGCGTGCCCGGCCATGCGCCCAGCAGATTTTCATTCTGGAACAAGGTGTAGACCGCGCCGAGGCCCAGGCCCAGAAACACCCGGCTCGCAAAGGAGCCCCCGCGCTCCCCGGCGAGCAGCACATCGGCGCAGGCCGTTCCTTCCGGGTAGCGCAGCGTGCCGTGCTCCTCGACGATGAGCTGACGCCGCAGCGGGATCATGAACAAGACGCCGAGCCAGCCGCCGAGCAGCGCCAAAACAAAGATGCGGGAGTACTCGAGATCAAAGCCCAGAAAGATAAGCGCCGGCAGCGTGAAGATCACACCTGCCGCGATGGACTGGCCGGCATTGCCCGTGGTTTGGACGATGTTGTTTTCAAGGATGGAGGCCCGGCCCAGAGCGCGAAGCACCGAGATCGACAGCACCGCGATGGGGATGGAGGCGGCCACGGTGAGCCCGGCGCGCAAACCCACATACACGGTGACCGCCCCGAAGAGCAGGCCGAAAAAAGATCCGAGCAGAAGGGCGCGGGCCGTGAGCTCGGGGCGATGCTCGCCCGTCGCGACATACGGTTTGACCGTGGCAGGGTGGGGAGGCGCTTCGATCTCAGGCATGGGTGAGGGGTTCGCTCCGGAACTGAAAGACGGGTGAAAGCGTGAGTGTACCAATCCCGCGAACCACTTTTCTGTGGTCCCGGGCTCTGCTTAGCGGGAACGCCGGCCGCTCGGGCAACCGGCTTTTTGAGGCGCAGGGCAGGCAGCTCGACCCGAGCGGCGCACCGCACTCCAGGACAGGACAAAGGGTGGGGAAGCGCAAGGGCGCAAGCAGGGCACGGCGCGGGTGCGCGGCACAGCCGATGGAGCCGGCGGCCGGCACGTACACTCCGGGAAGGAGAGCGGCGCAGATGCCACTGCCTCCGGTTGAAGAAGGTTCGCCAGGTACACCAAGGAGCGTGACGTTTACGCGACGGAGGCGGCGGTAGCTGCGAGCGGCCTGCCGAACGGCAACAGAGTACACACCCAGGAACTGGTCGCGGGCCCCCGACCTGATCAGCCAGGAAGCGGCAGGGCACGCGCGCCCGGGGACTGGGGTGCGGTTTTTGCTTCGGGCTCGGGGTGGTTGTCCCGGAAGCGGCCAACACGGCGCCACCACGTGGTCACAATCATCGCGAACAAGGGGAGCACGGAGATGAGCCTGCCGAGCCACACCCCGACCAGCTGCATATGCCAGTGGAGTACCATCAGCGCGCTGAGGGGCACGCCCACCAGCCAGTAGCAGGCAAACGAAGCAAGAAAGGGGATGCGGGTCTCGCCCAGGCCACGCAGCGCGCCCTGGAGCACGGTCTGGGCGCCATCGAGCACACTGCCCGCCGCGCAGATCACAAAGATCGGCACGGTCGCCAGGATCACGGCGGGATCCTTGGTGTAAATGCGGGCCCACAGGTGCGGCGCGGCAAGAAAAGAGCCGCCAAACGCGGCCATGCACAGGCTGGTTACGGCCACGCTGGCCAGGCCGGCGCGGCGCACCTGGGCCGAGTCGCCACGCCCGGCGCCCTGGCCCGTGCGCACCGCCGACGCCGCCTGGATGCCGAGCGGGATCATGGCGCTAAACGCGTTCAGGTCGAGCACAACCTGGTGCGCTGCCAGCAGCACCGCGCCCAGCGTACTGGTAAGCACGGTAGAAAAGCTGGCGAGCGAAAACTCTTCAAGGTTCTGCAGCCCGACCGGCCAGCCCAGCTGCGCCAGCTGCCGGAGCCTGGGCAGATGAGGCCGCCACGCGTTTGGCCGCAGCTGGACCGGGCTTTTCCGCAAAGACAGCGTGAGTGAAACGAGCAGCAGGCCAAGCATGTAGAAGCGGACCACGCAGGTCGCCCAGCCGGAGCCGGCGATGCCGTAGGAGTGAAACGGGCCATGCCCGTAGATGAGCAGCCAGTCAAAAAGCCAGTTCACCAGGTTTGCGGTCAACAGCGACATCATCACCCAAAAGGTACGGTCGATGGCCTGGAGGTAGTGGCGTACGGCCATGTACAGCAGCAGGGGGGCGGTCGACCAGCGCAGGGCGTCCATGTAGCGGATGGTTTCGCTCACAATGGCTTCATCGACATGGATCCACCGCAGCCCGTAGGGAGCCAGGGTGGCAAGCACCATCACGACCGGGGTGCAAAGCGCAACGATAAAGAGCGATTGAACCAGCGAAAACAGTCCATCCTCGGGTTCGCCGCGGCCGAAAGCCTGCGAAACCAGCGCGTCGAGCCCGTAAAGCAAACCCACGCCGCAGAAAACGATGGCATAAAACAGGCTGTTGCCGAGCGAGGAGGCCGAGATGGCCAGCGCCGAGTTCGGCATGTTGCCGACCAGGATCGCGTCCACGATGTAGGTGGACATCCAGCCAAGCTCACCAAGCGCCAGCGGCGCGCCGAGGCGGGTGGTAAGCCGCACCTCGGAGCCAAACGAGTGAGAAGGAGTGGCGCGGGTGAGCCGGGTCGATTGCCGAGTTCCTACGGCCATGAAGCCTTTCCCGTCCACTGATGGAAGTGCGACTTCCCGTTATAACAAAGGAGGCGAAACGCGGTGAGGGCCCCGCGGCCGATCCGCGTTGGTCGCATCGCAACGTCCCGCCACCGTGCTTGGATGAGGCAAGGCGGTTTCTGGCATAAATAAAAGCAGCCTCGTATACTAGGCGCACCTGGGCGCACCGGACCAGGAGCGAGGTGTGTCTTCACGAGCAAGCCGCTGGGCAGCGAGCAGTTCGGGACTTCAGGCGCGACGGGGACTTCGGGCGCCGGCGCTCCGTGGCGGGCTGTAGCCCGGGTGCTCGGCAGAACTGCCCGCGCGTGTGGGCTCGGCCTCATGGACCCGCTTGCCGTGGCTGTGTTTCCCGCCTCCTGCGCTTTGTGCGATGCGTCGCTCGAAGGGTTGAGCCGCGCCCCGGTGTGCGCCTCCTGCTGGGCCGAGGTGCTTCCGCAAGCAGGAACGCTGTGCCTCCACTGCGGCGAAGCCCTGGGCGCGCACGCATTTGCAACCGAAGACCGGGCCCCCGGGGACTGGCTGTGCCGCCCCTGCCGGATGGTGCCGCCGGCCTTTGATCGCGCGGTCGCCTTTGGGCTGTACCGCGGCGCCATGCGAGGCTTGCTGCACCTGCTCAAGTACGAGGGCATGGAGCCTCTCGCCGGTCCCCTGGGGGCGCACATGGCGGCACAGGTGGCCGGGCTTCCGGGTGTTCCTCCGGCCATGACGGTGGTGCCGGTTCCTTTGTTTGCCGGCAAGCGCCGGGAGCGCGGCTTTAACCAGGCAGAACTGCTGGCGCAGGCGGTGGCGCGCGCCGGCCGGCGGCATGGCCTGGCGCTCGAAGTGGACACGGGCCTGTTGAAGCGCCGGCGGGCCACCGCATCGCAGGCGGGGCTTTCGCCGATTGGGCGGCGGCGCAACGTGCAAGGCGCCTTTGCCGTACCCGGTGCCGAAGGCGGGGCAAGACCGCTCGCCGGGCGCGCCCTGCTGCTGGTGGACGACATTTATACGACGGGCGCTACAGCGCGCGCGGCATCGCTGGCGCTGCAGAGGGCAGGGGCCGACCAGGTGTGGGTCGCGACAGCTGCCCGGGCCCAGCGCGAGGAGCTGGTCGAAGCGGTGCACGCGGTGGAAGCACCCATGGCGGAGGATGTGGCTTTTTGGGGTTAGTGGAAGGGAACGCAGGCGAGCCTGGCGCACCCAGGCAATGAGGAAACAGCATGTCGCTCGGGAAAAGTTCGGTCCACACCCGCAAGGGAAAGCTGCTCACCAAAACGCATGCAGGCCGAGACTACGGAGCTGCTCCGGTCGCCGATGAGCGCACGCTGCCTTTTCAGCAGCCCATGCAAACGCCGGTCCTGGTCCTGAACGCCTCCTATGAGCCGATCAACATCTGCGGCGCCCGCCGGGCCCTGGTGCTGGTGCTGAAGGGCATCGCGAAAACCGAGGAAGAGCAGGGAGCGACGCTCCATGCCGCGCGCATCCGCATGCCGCTTCCGTCGGTCATCCGCCTGCTCGAATACCGGCGGATTCCGCACCAGACGCGCGCGCTGTCGCGCAAAAACATCCTGCTGCGCGACCGCAACACCTGCCAGTACTGCGCGGTGGTTTTGACGGCAGCCGAGCTGACCCTCGACCATGTGCTGCCGCGCTCGCGCGGCGGGCAAAGCACGTGGGAAAACCTGGTCGCCTGCTGCCACCCCTGCAACCGGCGCAAGGGCAACCAGCTCCTCCACGAGCTGGAAAGCATGAAGCTGCTCCGGGAGCCGCGTCCTTTCTCGCTCCACACCTCGCGCCACATCATGCGCATGATCGGCAACTCCGACCAGAAGTGGCGCAAGTACCTGTACTACTGACCCCTATGCCAGCAGAGCAGCTCGTTCCGGGATTGCACGCCATCTCGCTCGGCTTTGTGAATGCCTTCTACATCGACCACCCGGACGGCGGGGTGTTGATTGACACGGGGCTTCCGAAGAACGCGAGCAAAATCCTGGCTGCACTCGCGGCTCTGGGCAGGAAGCCCGGGGATGGGCGCCACCTCCTGCTGACCCACGCCCACGCCGACCATATTGGCAGCGCCGCCGCGCTCGCCAAGGCGACCGGCGCCCGCACCTATATGCATCCCCTGGACGTGCCGGTCGCCGAAGCAGGCGGCGGCTTCCGTCCCATGCGGGCCGCGCCGGGGGTGACGAACCACCTGGTCGCCGCGCTGATCCGTTTCCGGACCAACACCCTGAAAATGACGGTGGATCCCTGCCCGATTGATCAGCGCGTCGAGGATGGGGCAAGGCTGCCGCTGGCGGGCGGCATCACTGCCGTGCATGCGCCAGGGCACTGCCTGGGGCAACTGGCCTTCCTGTGGCCGCGGCACGGAGGGGTTCTGTTCGCTGCGGACAGCGCTGCCCACACCGGGAAGCTCGACTGGAACATCGCCTACGAGGACATCCTGGAGGGCGAGCGAAGCCTCCGCAAGCTGGCGGAGCTCCCCTTTTCAGTGGCGTGTTTCGGGCATGGCAAACCGATTCTGCGAGACGCCGCCGGCCGGTTCCGGGAGCGCTGGCCGGGGCGCCTGGTTGGCTGACCTCTTCTGGCCAGCCCCCGCGCCCTAGCCCGCGACCAGCTCCAAACGCCGCCCCAGGTCGGAGGTGAAGGTGCTGTTCGGGTTGTACTTTGCCCTGGTCTCGAGCCAGCGATCGGTTTGCGGGTACATGGAGCGAAAGGTCGCTGCCTGGAGGTAGGAGTCCTTGCCGAGGTAGATGCGGCCGCCTGCGTCGAGCACCATGGCGTCGAGCCGCTCCAGCAGGGTCCGGGTCTTGCTCCGCATCGGGAAGTCGATCGCAAAGGTGTAGCCCTCGCGCGGAAACGAGAGCACCCCTCCGCTTTCCTTGCCAAGGCGCTTGAGCACGTTCAGGAAAGGCAGCTCGCCGGCGGAAAGAATGGTTTCCAGGATCGCGCGCATGCGCCGGAGGCCGTCTGCGAACGGGATCACAAACTGGTACTGGGTAAAGCCGCGCCGGCCGTAGCCACGGTTCCAGTGCGCCAGCTTGTCCAGGGGATAGAAGAAGTTTTCGTAGTGGCCGATGGGGGTTGCGGCAGCCTGGATGCGCTGGATGACGGCGTTGACGGCGCGGATGCTGACCGGGTTCAAGGTCAGCTCGGGGAGCTCAAACGGCACGGCCAGGCGCGACGGGCGCGCGATCCGGAGCGGCTGAGCGGCAAGCTTGGGGGGCAGATCGGCAAGCGTGGCATGGTCGCCGACCGTCAACACACCGCGGCCAATCGCCGCGCCGCGCGCCAGCACATCGAGGGTAGCCACCGAGTAGGGGTAAAGGTGGTCCTGCTCGTCCAGGGCCGCCAGCATTTCTTCGAGATTGCGGGCCCGGATCGATTTCTGGCGGAAGTAAGTGGTTTCGATCTTGCGCATCTGCAGAGTCGCGGTCAGCACCATGCCGAGCAGCCCCATGCCGCCGAAGGTCGCCCAGAACAGGTCGGCGTTCTCTTCGCGGCTGCTCCGGACCACTTCGCCGCTGGCCAGCAGCACGGTCATCGAGGCGACACACTCCACAAAGGAGCCCTGCGCGTGGTGGGCCTTGCCGTGCACGTCGTTGGCGATGCATCCGCCCACCGTGACGAACTTGGTGCCGGGCGTGATCATGGGAAACCAGCCCCCGGGCGCAAACAGCTCGATCATGCGTTCGAGGCTCAGCCCTGCCTCGCAGGTCAGCACGCCGGTTTGCTCGTCAAAGGCAAGGATCCGGTCGAGCCGGCGCGTGCCGAGCACCTGCCTTCCGGCGTTGATCGCCGCATCGCCATAGCTGCGGCCCAGCCCGCGGGCGATGGTGCCGCCGGGATCGATCGCCGCCGCGAGCGCCGCGGAGCTTTCCGGTTCATCAAACAAGCAGCTGGCGCGGGTGTTCGCGCCCCAGCCAGACAGCTCCTTGGTAGCCGGCATCGCTTTCTCCTGGTTTAGTGCGGGTTACTGGCCGGCGGGGTGGGTGCCGGCTTCTGGTTCGCGTCCGGCGTGTCTTTTTCAACTTCCTGGCCGTCGTAGGTGATCTTGACGGAAGAGCCGAAGCGCTTGTACTTCGAGTACTTCACGGTTTCGCGCATGTGCACGTCCTGGCTCAGGTAGCCGTTGCCGCCTGAAAAATGCAGCACCCCGTCGCCCTTGGTGTAAACCGGGAACCAGTACTTGCCGTCGATCTGCTGGCGAAAGGTCATAAAGGGCGGAGACAGGTCCTCGTGGCCCTTGCGCGTGTCGTCGGGAACGTTTTTCCCGTTGGTGACCACAATCTGGTAGTCCTTGGCGTCGACCCAGATGCGGCCCTGGAAGTAGCGCTGGTTCTTCTCAATCACCTTGGGCTTCACGTCGAAGACAAAGGTGTCGACGTCATCGATCGGCTGCTTGCCAACATAGGTGATGTTGTAGAGGCCAGCGTCCTCCTTGGTCAGCACGAACGGCAGCCGGTGCTCGATGTCCTGGAAGTCGGCCGGGCTCATCATGACCCGCTCCAGGGAGCTGGCCGGGGCCTCCACAACGTGCTCGTACAGCTTGCCGTCGGGGTCCGCACTGATGTCGGTCACCTGGTAGTACTCGCCATCCACCTTGCGGGTGTCGTCGTCAATGGTGTCGACCCGCACGCTGCGCTCATAGGTGTAATTGGCCATGGCGATGCGGAACTCGGATTCCTTGTCCGTGAAGCGTTCGATGATCTGCTGCGGAGGGATCGAGGGCTGGCTCAGGTCGAGCTTGCCGAAGCCCGAGTCGAGCGGCATGGGGGTGTAGGACACCTGCGCGATGGCCGGCGCGGCGAGGGCAGCCGCAAGCAGGGCGGCGGACAAAACATGGCGCGACAAGAAAAGGGTCACTGAGGACGCTCCCTCTTTATTAAACGCGCCTCCGCCCGGAAAGACTCAGCGTTTCAGCGCTCCTTTTCCCAGCTCAACAGCAGGGCCGTGACGGCAGCTCCGGCGGCCGGCGGAATGTGCGGGCGCGCGTAGGGGAGCGTTGAGCTGACGCCGGGTGGATGAAACAGGGGGTCCTGGCTGGCCACGGCGCCGACGTCCACCGCGGGCACCGAAGTGCCGAGCGTGGCGTTGTTGCTGAGGATGAACCGGTTCGCGAGCAGGGCGTAGCCGGTGTTGGAGGGGTGGATGCCGTCCAGGCCGAACAGTCCGCCGAGGTAGCTGGCGGACGCGTTGTAACCGTTGATGGTGATCCCGTTCGCGCTAAGCGCGTCGATAAAGCTGTGCACGTCCACAAGCGTGGCCCCGGCCGCGGCTGCATCCTGGGCGATGACCTGGTTGTAGGCAGCGATGGCCGCCTGCACCTGCGCGATCTCGGCCGCGGTCAGCACGTCGCCGGGCGGGAGCGGAACAGGCAGCTGGAAGTTTGCCATGCGCGTCAGATTAGCGGCAAGGTCTTCCAGGCCGTGCGGGTTCAGCTCGTC
The DNA here is from genome assembly GCA_937859835.1 of uncultured Acidipila sp. GTDB lineage: Bacteria > Acidobacteriota > Terriglobia > Terriglobales > Acidobacteriaceae > EB88. Next base: position 39,459 of record CALMAN010000091.1, read on the forward strand.
GCCGGGGTAGATCTCCAGCAGCGGGCTGGTCACGGCGGCTGGAAGATGGGTGAGGGTTTCCACGTCGCTCAGGAGCTCCGCAACCGGCGTCATGTAGGGAACTTCAGTACAGTCCGGGACGTTGGCAACAAAGATCTGCGCGGTCGTGTTTGCCTTGAGCGTGGTCAGCAGCTGCGCGAAGTCGCTTGAAAAACTGCTGAGCGGGGTCATGTAGCTGGGGTCGCCATGGGTGTCGGCGGTCAGGGCATCGTCGCCGCCGACCCACAGGTACACCACCGATGGTTGCTGCGCGATGGCCTGCTGCAGCTGGGTTCCCGTGGTTCCGGCCGGGTAGCCCAGCACCAGGCTGGTAATGATCTGATCGCTGGTGACGGGCTGCGCTACGGGCTGGGTGGTCAGCAGGTCGTGGAGCTTATGGCCGGGCACGGCAAAGTCTGTCGGCTGCTGGTTCGGGTTGTCGCGCCCGGTCGAGACCCCGGAGGCCTGGTGGATCACCGGCGGAAAGCCGGCAGACACGAGCTCCATGACGGCCGGGACGCCCGGGGGCGCGATCAGCGGGAGCGTCAAGGAAAAGCCGGCCTGCACGGCCAGGAGCGAGGCCCAGCCGTTCGGTTGCTGGGTGTCCAGCAGGGAGCCATTCTGAAAGCCCGCCGAAACGGAGTCGCCCAGGACCACCACCTGCCGGAAGGGGTTGGGCGCGGCAGCCGGAGG
>CALMAN010000092.1 GCA_937859835.1 uncultured Acidipila sp.
CCCGCGGCCCGGGCCGGGGCACTTGAGGCAATCCGGACCGAGATCGGCGACTGCACCCGGTGCCCGCTTGCCTTTGCGGGCCGGCAGACGATTGTGTTCGGCGATGGCGACCCGAATGCGCGCCTGCTTTTCGTGGGCGAAGGGCCGGGCGCCGACGAGGACGCCCAGGGTGTTCCATTTATCGGCAAGGCGGGCCAGCTGCTCAACAACATGATTGCCGCGATGGGCCTCAAACGCGAGGAAGTGTACATCGCGAACATCGTGAAATGCCGGCCGCCCGGCAACCGCGTTCCTGAGCCGATTGAAGCCAACACCTGCACCCCGTTTCTGCTGGAGCAGATCGGGGTTGTCCGTCCGGAGGTCATTGTGGCGCTCGGGTCCACGGCGGCCACCTACCTCCTGGGGGCGAAAAGCCCCCTGAGCGCGCTGCGCGGCCGCATCCATCCCGCGCTCGGCACCAAGCTGATCGTCACCTACCACCCGGCCTACCTGCTGCGCGACCCCCGCCAGAAAAAGGAAGCCTGGGCTGATCTCCAGATGGCCATGCGCGCGCTCGCCTAAGCTCCGGCCGAGCCGGCGTTGCCTTGGGTTGCTAGTTGCAGAAGGATTCCCGCGAAATTTCTGCGTGGGTTTGCCGCCCTGTGCTATACCTGCTGCACGCGAAAGGAGCGCCCGCGTGGCCCCGACTCCCTCCGTTTCCGGTAATTCCTACCTCCTTGCAGCATTGTTTCGCGCCCCACCCTGTACTTGCTTAGCTTCAGCAAGGCTCCGCGCGGTACCCCTCAGTGCTGTTTTTCCTCACAGGAGATCTCCCCCCCATGCCATCCGCTCCCGCCCGCACGCCGCTCGCGGCGTCCCTTGTGCTTGCCGCACTGATTCCTGCCTCGTCCGCTGTGGGCCAGCTTGCCCCGGCGCTTGACCGCATAGCGACGAAGCTCGGCCGTCAGGCTCCCGCTGCGCCCGTTTCCGGAACAGTCTGGCTGCCCCTGCACAACAAGGCAGCGCTCGACGCCGCCGTCGAGAACATGTACACCGCGGGTTCGCCGGGGTATCACAAGTTCCTAAGCCCGGCCGAACTGCGGCAGTTTGCGCCCGCTTCTGCCGAGGTCGAGCGGGTGAAGACCGAGCTGGCCGCGCACAACCTCACCGTTGTGAAGGCCGATCCGGACAACTACTTTGTGAAGTTTGCCGGGCAAACTTCGGACTTCGAACAGGCCTTCCATACCGCCGTGTCCCAGTACCGTACAAAGGGCGGCGCCACCGTCCGTGCGCTCACCACCGAGCCGACGCTTGGGGGCGATGCGGCCGGCCTTTTCGGCGCGTTAACCGGGATTTCCGGCCCGGGCATGCGCAGCTATCTGCGCCACCCGGCCAGTCCGGTGAGCGGGGAGCAGACCGGCCGCGTGGCCGTTGCCGCCCTCCAGAATCCGGAGGGCGCCGTGTTTGCTTCGCAGTGTTTCTACCTGCCTGAAACCCTCCATCTGCTCACCGCCAATGTGCCTGCCGCCACCGCGCAAAGGGCGACCTACACCGGCCTGGTGTACGGAGCAGCCGCGACAAACTCCGCGCCCGGCACAAAAAGCCCCTGCGCATACGCACCCCAGGACATCGCGAAGCTGTACGGGCTGAACACTGCCTACAGCCAGGGTTTCACGGGCGCCGGGCAGACCATCGCCATTGTCGACCCTTACGGCTCGCCCACACTCCCCGAAGACCTGGCCACCTTTAACACTCTGTACAAGCTGAGCCCGGCGACCAGCGCCAACTTTGCTACGGTCCAGACCACCCCGTTTACCGCAACCGACAGCGGCTGGGCAGAGGAAGCCACGCTGGATGTGGAGTGGTCGCACGCCGTCGCGCCCGGAGCCAGGATTCTGCTAGTCACCGTGCCGACCGCCAGCGACGACGACCTGCAGGCAGGGCTGCTCTACATCATCAAGGGCGGCCTGGCCAACGTCATCTCGAACAGCTACGGAACCGGCGAGAAGACCGAGGACCTGCAAACCGCGCAAACCTGGGACCAGATCTGCGAGATGGCCGCGGCCGAAGGGATCTCGGTGAACTTTGCCACGGGCGACGATGGCGACTTCGCGGCGGTTGAGTCCGGGCTCACCGACGTCAGCATCCCTGCCGACTCGCCGCACGCGACCGCCGTCGGCGGAACCAGCCTGGCTCGCTCGCCGTGGGACAGCTCCACGCTCCAAACCGGCTGGGGCGACAACCAGGCGGTGCTGGGGGTGCCCGGGGTGGTTCTCGATCCACCCCTGCTCGAGGGCTTCCAGTTTGGTTCGGGCGGCGGCATCAGCCAGTATTTCGCGGCCCCCAGCTACCAGGCCGGGCTTCACGCCGGCGGCCGCGCACTGCCCGACGTGGCTGCGCTTGCCGACCCGTTGACCGGGGTGGAAGCTATCTTTACCGTGAGCGGCGTCCAGTACGTCACGATCGAGGGCGGCACCAGCCTCGCCACGCCGATCTTTTCGGCTGAGTGGGCGCTCTTGAACCAGCGCTTCGGCTATGCACTGGGCCAGGCCGCGCCCTATGTCGCACGCGCCGCGGGCTCCAAGGCGCTCGACGACATGGTCGCTCCGCCCGAGGCGGCGCTCGTGACCGGCATCATCACGGATGTGTACGGCACCACGGACCTGTCTGCCGACTCGCTTGGGCAGGTCGCGCAAAATACGCCCTTTGACAGCGCTCTTTCTGTCGATGCAAAAGGCAACGTCCTGCTCTACACCTTTGGTACCGACTCGTCGCTGCAACTGGCGCCGGGCTGGGATCCGGTCACCGGCTGGGGCACGCTCGACATGGGCAACATCTTTGCGGCTACGGCCAGCAAGAAGTGAAGCAAGGGAAAACAAGCAGGGGAGCCTCGGCCTCACAGCGGCCGGGGCTGCTGCCACCGTCATGGGCTATCCGGATGGGCAACCGGGCCGCCCCGCTAGCAAGCGCGGCCTGTTACCCTCAGGCGAAGTGCCCTCCTTCTGCGACGTCGCGCTTCCCGTACCGCTTGACCGGGTGTGGACCTACTGCTGCCCCCATCCGGCACCGACGCCCGGAGCGCGCGTTCTGGTTCCGTTTCGCAATGAAAAGATGGCCGGGATCGTGACGCGTGTGCACGACGAGCCGCCCCCGGTCGAAGCCAAGCCGCTGCTCGCCGTGCTCGACAGCGAAGCCATGGTGGCGCCGGAGCTGATGGAGCTGGCCCGCTGGATCGCCGGCTACTACCTTTGCCCGCTTGGGGAGGTGCTGCGCACCATGCTGCCCCTCACGGCGGAGGTGCGCCGGCGGGTGCTGCTGCGCATTGCCGAGGCGGGCCGGGCAGCGCTCTACGCCGGGGCCGCGCAAGGCTCTTCGCGTCGCTCCCGCCGTTCCCCGGCCGAGCAGGACCTTGAGTACAGCGTCCTCAACTACCTCGAAAACGGCGAACCGGCCCGCATCGGCAGCCTCCGCAGCGCTACCGGAGCCACCCGCGACCTCCTGGACGGCATGCTGCGCAAGAAGTGGCTGGCGCGGGAAACCGAGGCCGCGCCCCGTGATGCCGGGCGCACGGTGCGCTGGGCGGTGCTGCCGCAAGCCGCGGGAGCGGATCTTCGCCTGCCGCGGCTGAACGAACGGCAGCAGCGCACCCTTGCCGAGCTGGCCGGCGCCGGCGGCGCGCTCCCGGTGCCGGAGCTGCGGCTGCTCCTAGAGCAGATCCCGGAGCAGCACCCGGAGCAGCACCCGGAGCAGATCCCGGAGCAGCTCCCGGAGCAGCGCGAGGGTGCCGCGCCCGCACGGTCCACCCTGGCGAGCCTGGTCCGGCGCGGGCTGGTCACGCTTGAAGATCGCCCGGCGGCGTTTCACCTTTCCGGAGTCGGCAGCGCGCCACAGCACCGCTTGAACAGCGCGCAAACCGAGGCGCTTGCTTCGATTGCCGCCGCCATGGACCGCGGGGGGTTTGCCCCGATGCTGCTCCACGGGATTACCGGCTCCGGCAAAACAGCCGTGTACCTGGCCGCCATGCAGCGGGCGCTTGCAGCCGGGCGGGGAGCGCTGCTGCTGGTTCCGGAGATCGGGCTGACGCCTGCCATGGCCGGGCAGATGCATGGGGCCTTTGGCGCGGAAGTTGCCCTGCTCCACTCGGCGCTGACGGCCGAAGAGCGCGCCGAGCAGTGGCATCGCATCCGCCAGGGCGATGCGCGGGTGGTAATCGGCACCCGCTCGGCCATCTTTGCGCCGGTCGCGGAGCTGGGGCTCGTGATTGTGGATGAAGAGCACGACGGGAGCTACAAGCAGGAAGAGATGCCGCGCTACCACGCTCGGGACGTCGCGGTCATGCGGGCCAAGCTGCGCGGCGTGCCGGTTGTGCTCGGCTCGGCGACCCCCTCGCTGGAAAGCTGGCACAATGCGGCGCGCGGCCGGTACACGCTGTTGACCATGGGCGAGCGCGTCAACCGCCGGCCCCTGCCCGAGGTCGAGCTGCTTGATATGCGCAACGAGTTTCGCGAAACCGGGCAGGAGCAGCTTTTTGCCCGCAAACTCGTGGAGGAAACGCAGGCGACGCTCGATCGCGGCGAGCAGGCCATCATTCTGCTGAACCGGCGCGGCTACTCCTATGTTGCGATGTGCCGGGCCTGCGGCGAAAAGCTGCAGTGCGAGAACTGTGCCATCGCGCTGACGCTGCACAAGGCGCAGCCGGGAGCCGTCGAAGCAGAAGCCAGGCGCGGCGACCGGCTCGCGTGCCACTACTGTGGCTACAGCACGCGTGTGCCTTCGCGCTGCCCCCATTGCGAGTCGGAACACCTTTACTACCTGGGCGCGGGCTCGCAGCAGGGCGAGGAGCGCCTGGCAGAGCTGTTTCCAGGGGCGCGCATCGGCCGCATGGACCGGGATACGGTGCGCGGCCGCTTTGACATGGAGCGCCTGCTGGGGCGGCTGCACTCCGGCGAAATGAACCTGCTGGTCGGCACGCAGATGATCGCCAAGGGCCACGACATCCACGGGGTCACGCTGGTGGGTGTGGTCGGCTGCGACCACGCCCTCGGGTTGCCGGACTTTCGCGCGGCCGAGCGCGTCTTCCAGCTGCTGACGCAGGTGTCTGGCCGGGCCGGGCGCGGCGAGCTCCCGGGCAAGGTCATCGTCCAGACCTACCATGCCGATCACTACGCCATCGCCTGCGCCGCGCAGCACGATTACCACGCCTTTGTTGAGCGGGAACTGAAGCTGCGCAGAATCATGCACTACCCGCCCTTCGCGGTGCTGGCAAACATCCTGCTGCAAAGCCCGCGGCTGGAGGAAGCAGCGGACTGGGCCGGCAGGCTGGGCACCTGGTTCCGCGAAACCACGCTACCCGGCGTGCGGGTTCTGGGGCCGGCTTCCGCCCCGCTCGCGAAGATCAAGCGGATCTACCGCTTCCACTTGGTCGTCAAGGCGGTTGACCGCTCGGCCCTGCACCACGCCCTGCGGGGCGCGCTCGCCTTTGCGGAACAGGCTGCCATCCCGCGCCGAAATCTTATCCTCGATGTCGACGCGATCAGCCTGATGTAAGCGGCGAGCGAAGGGATGGACCGTGAAACGCTTGCAAACGCCCCCGCACGCCAGGGCGTCTCCTGAAGCGAGGGAGTTCGGCTATTTGTGGGAGGGAGACGCGCTCTGGTCTTGAATCGCCTGCACCTCGAGGACTTGCAGGTCCTTGCCCGGCTTGAAACGCACCGCGCGCCCGGGGGTGATGGTCACCTCGGTTCCCGTGCGAGGGTTGCGGCCGATGCCCGTCTTGCGCGGGCGCACGCTGAACACGCCAAAGCCGCGCAGTTCAATGCGCTTCCCGGCAGCAAGCGCTTGCTTCAGGCCTTCAAAAATCGAATCCACCGTGGCCTCGGCCCGGTTGCGCGGCAGCCCGGTGCGCTCGACAACGTGCTGGATGATGTCCTGCTTGATCATCGATACCCGCCCGGCAGCCGGACTGCCGCCTTGCGGCGCTGCTTGCCCTCCCGTAAGATGCAGATTCGCTCAACCATCTCAGCGGAGGATGCCGGGCGCAGTTCGGCGCTCTTCTCTGGAGTTTCATGTCCATCAAAAGCGATCGCTGGATTCGCACCCAGGCCGTTGAGCACGGGATGATCTCGCCGTTTAGCGAGAAGCAGTTTAAGGAGGGCGTGATCTCGTACGGTCTGTCCTCCTACGGCTATGACCTCCGCGTCGCCGACGAGTTCAAGATCTTTACCAACGTAAACAGCGCCGTGATCGACCCGAAGAACTTCGACGAGCGGTCCTTTGTGACCGTGCGGGCCCACTCCGTCATTATCCCCCCGAACAGCTTCGCCCTGGCGCGCTCGGTCGAGTACTTTCGCATCCCCCGGGACGTGCTTACCATCTGCGTGGGCAAGTCGACCTATGCGCGCTGCGGCATCATCGTCAACGTAACCCCGTTTGAGCCGGAGTGGGAAGGCTTTGTGACGCTTGAAATCTCAAACACCACCCCGCTGCCGGCCAGGGTGTACGCCAACGAGGGACTTTGCCAGATACTGTTCTTTCAGTCAGACGAGCGCTGCGAGGTCAGCTATGCCGACCGGCGCGGGAAATACCAGGGGCAACAGGGGATTGTGCTGCCGAAACTATGACAAAACAGCATGTAGCACTAAAGTAACTTGCATTCCATAACGACAGGCTATACAAAGTAATCAGTAACAACGCAGATCTGGGGAACGGGGCTGGGAAACCAGCCCCTCTTTTTTCCTCATCGAGCAAGGCGTTGTTCCGCCCTCCCCTGAGACACGGTATAGCCTCAGCCCCGCCCGACCGATCGCCCGCTTTCGAATCCCGGGCTCCGTCGCAAAGGCATCTTTGCCGCGCACTCAGCATCTTACCGCGTGCGAAAGCGGTTGGTACGGAGAGCCCTGCCTCTGGGTTCGCCGATCTTACACGGACATTTTAGGGAGACGTATGAAGAAGCTTTTCACTCTGTTGTGCATAGCAGGCATGAGCATTCCGGCGCTGGCCGCCACCGATGAAGCAACGCTCGACAAGCGCTTAAGCGCGGCAACGGCGACGCTGGACGACATCATGAAGACGCCGGACAAGTCGATTCCGAACTCAATTCTGCAGCAGGCGACCTGTGTGGGTGTGATCCCGGGTCTGCTCAAGGGCGCGTTCCTGGTGGGCGCTGAGTATGGCCAGGGCGTGGTGAGCTGCCGTACCGGCCACGGCTGGAGCGGCCCGGCTTTCATCCAGATGGCAGGGGGTTCGTTTGGCTTTCAGATCGGCGGCTCGGGCACCGACCTGGTGCTGGTGGCAGTCAACGAGAAGGGCTTTCAGGACCTCCTGAAGAGCAAGTTCAAGGTCGGCGCGGACGCGGGTGCAGCCGCAGGGCCGGTCGGCCGTGACACCCAGGCGGCAACGAACTGGAAGCTGCAGTCGGAACTGCTGACCTGGTCGCGATCCAAGGGCCTGTTTGCCGGCATCGACCTCAACGGCGTTGTGGTCAAGGAAAATACGGACGATACCACTGCTTTCTACGGGCAGCCGGAAACCTTTGAGCAGATCCTGAAGGGGAACGTGCTCCCGCCTCCGGCTTCGCATGAGTTTGTGTCCACCGTCGCCCGGTACTTCCGGACGGCCAACGCCGGCTAGCTCCACCGCAGTACCCGCGAAGGCTGGGCCCGCCGGGGCCCGGCCTTTTCGTTCTGTGCGCGCCAGCGCCCCGGTACACTCAAGGACGACGGCGAAAGGAAGTTTCCTGCGGGAGTGGGTCGAATACGGGTTGGTGCGCGCGCTGGCCGGCCTTCTCGGGGGCGTGCCTCGGCCGGTGGCCAGGGGTGTGGGAGCAGCCATCGCGGTTGTGGCCTACCTCGCGCTCCCGGGCTTGCGTCGCACCGGCAAGCAGAATCTCCAGCTTGCCTTTCCCCGGCAGACCAAACAGTGGCATGCCCGGGTGTTGCGGCAGGTGTATCGCAGCCTGGGCTGGCAGCTTGCCGAGTTCTGCCAGATGCCGCGGTACACCCGGGAGAATACGCGGGCGTTTCTGCGCTACGAGGGGCTGGCGCACTGGCAGCACGCCCAGGCGCGCGGCCGTGGCGTGTTGATCGTGACCGGGCACCTGGGTGCCTGGGAGCTTTCGAGCTTTTACCACTCCCTGATGGGCCACCCGATGGGCATGGTGATCCGCCGGCTCGATAACGGCCGGGTCGATGCGTTTGTCAATCGCGTGCGCTGCCTCCATGGCAATCGCGTACTGCACAAGGACGACTTTGCCCGGGGCTTGCTGGCCGCCATGCGCGAAGGGCAGTCCGTGGGCATTCTGATGGACACCAACATGACCCCTCCCCAGGGCGTTTTTGTGCCCTTCTTTGGCATCCCGGCGTGCACGGCATCGGGACTGGCCCGAATCGCGGCCAAGACCGGCGCGGCGGTGCTGCCGGGCTGCCTCCTGTGGCACGACGATGAGCAGAAGTATGTGCTGCACTTTTTTCCGGAAATCCGGATGGAAAACACCGGCTCCGCCGAGGCCGACGCAGCGGAGAATACGGCGCGCTGCACGGCGGCCATCGAGCAGGTGGTGCGGGCGTATCCTGAGCAGTGGCTGTGGCTCCATCGGCGATGGAAGACCCGGCCGCCGGGGGAAGCGCCGCTGTACCCCCGAAAGTTGGCCCGGAGATGATGGCCGCAGGCGACCCAGGCATGGACGACTCCCGGTACCGCGCGAGCACGCTCGGGGAGCTGGCGGCTGCGCTGGACGCAAAGCTGGAACCCGGGAGCGCCGCGACGCAGCCAGTGCTGGGGCTCGCCGGGCCGGACGCCCCCTTTGCCGGGGCGCTTCTTTTTGCAGAGAACGAAGCGGCGCTCGCGGCCGGGCACGAGGCCGGGTACGAGGCCGGGGCGGCCGCCATCCTGACCACGCCCGAGCTCCATGCCCGCGACCTTGTCCGCGACGACGCCCGCGACCTTGCTCACGACCATGCCCGCGACCCCGGCCGGCTCCCCGTCCTGCTCGTGCCCGGGCCGAAGCTGGCCTTTGCGCGGGCGGGAAAGCATCTGCAGCGGCCGGCTCCGCCAGCCGGTGTGCACCCCTCGGCCTCGCTGGCTCCCGGGCTCCAGCTGCCGGCGGATGTTTCGGTCGGGCCGTACGCTGTTGTGGACGAAAGGGTGCAGGCGGGGCCAGGAGTATGGATCGATGCGGGCGCGGTGATCGGCGCGGGGTGCGTGCTCGGGGCCGGCTGCCACATCTATCCGCGCGCCGTGCTGTACCCAGGGGTGGAGCTGGGAGCGCGGGCCGTTGTGCATGCGGGCGCGGTGCTGGGCTCGGATGGGTGCGGCTATGTGCGCGACCCCGCGACCGGCGCGTACACGCAGTTCCCGCAGCAGGGCCGGCTGGTGATTGAGGACGATGTGGAGATCGGCGCGAACACCACCGTGGATCGCGGGGCGCTGGGGGAAACGCGCATCGGGCGCGGGACAAAGATCGACAACCTGGTGCACATCGGGCACAACGTTGCCGTGGGCGCCGACGTGGTGATCGCTGCCCAGACCGGCGTTTCTGGTTCGAGCCGCATTGGCGACGGGGCCGTCGTGGCCGGGCAGGTCGGGATCGCGGACCACGTGGAGATAGGCGCCGGGGCGGTGCTGGGCGCGCAGTGCGGCGTGCCTTCGCACAAGCGCATCGACGGCCCCGGACAACTCTTCTGGGGCACCCCGGCGCGCCCTATCGGGCAGTACCTTAAAGAGCTGGCAACGCTGGCGCGCCTGGCGCGGGCGAAGCGACGGGCCTGACGGATGGCGATCGTGGTCGTGGGCGGGCACTCGCGCAACATCGGCAAAACCTCCGTAGTCGCGGGGCTGATCCGGGCGATGCCCGAGCGGGGCTGGACCGCGTTCAAGATTACGCAGTACGGCCACGGCTTTTGTACCGCCGACGGCGCGCCCTGTGACTGCCAGACCGATGAGCACACCGTTGCGGTGAGCGCGGAGCGGCCCGGCGGCGACCCGGCGACGGACAGCGGGCGCTACCTGCGCGCGGGAGCCGACCGGTCGCTCTGGGTGCGTACCCGGGTCGGGATGCTGGCCCCGGCGATGCCGCGCATCCGCAAGGAACTGGCCGGGTCGCCGAACGCAATCCTTGAGTCCAACTCGATCCTTCAGTTTCTGCGGCCCGACCTGTACCTGAGCGTTTTGGACCCGGGCACGGCTGACTTCAAGGACTCTGCCCGGCTGTTTCTGGATCGCGCCGACGCGCTGATCACGGTGGACCGGCAGCTTGCCCCGCGGTGGCGCGGCGTGTCCGCGCGCCTGCTTGCAGCGAAGCCGCGGTTCGCGGTGGAAGCGCCGGGCTACTGCTCGCCGGAGCTGGTCGAGTTTGTCAAGGGGCGGCTCGGAGCCTGAACAAGGCGCCCGGGTTGCCGTTCAGCGCTGCGTTGCGCCGTGGGAAGGCGCGCCTGCTCCTGTGCCGGGCGCGGGACTAGAATCCGGAACTACTTCCCCGGCGGGAAGGGCTCGGGATGCATGGACCCGTCGCGTTGCCGCATGAGGATCTGCACCTTGCCTTCGGCGGCTTCAAGCTGCTCCTTGCAGGCACCGGAAAGACGCATCCCCTCCTCGAAGAGCCGGATCGAGTCGTCAAGGGGCAGGTCGCCGCGTTCCAGCTGGGCGACGATGGCTTCGAGCTGCTTTACGTTTTCTTCAAAGGTTGCCATGGATTCGCTTTCAGCCTAGTTTACAAGCCGGACCTGGCCACGCGGGGCCTGGCCCGGGCGGGCGATTTTCCGGTCACGCGCGCGGAACGGAGAGCTACGGCGGGAGCCGGGCGCCGGCACGGCTCAGGGTGCGGCGACGGGTGCGGCGCGTTCTTCGAGCACGGAAGCGAGGCTTTCAATGGCGGTCGTGTAGCGGCCAAACGGGGCGCTGGCGGCTACGCCCTGCACCATGGGGCGAGCCACCGCCAGCATTTCCTGCGCGATCCGGATGCCCTCAGCCCGGGCCGCGTCCGCGCCGCCGGCGCCGCCCATGCGCGTCATGATCTCGTCCGGAACCGCGACGCGGAGGTCGTTGCGCATGAACTCGGCATTGCGCAGGCTGGTCAGCGGCCAGATTCCGGCGATGACCGGGATGCGGAACGGCTCCACGCGGCGGAGAAACGTTTCAAGGAGGCGGAGGTCAAAGACCGGCTGGGTAATGGCGTACTCCGCGCCGGCCTCGACCTTGTACGCAAAGCGGCGGATTTCATTCTCAATGTCAGGGACGCCAGGGTTGGCGGCAACCGCCACGGTGAAGCCGGCGGAGGCCCCGATCGGATTGCCTCCAATATCGAGGCCGTGGTTCAGCTTGCGGACGATGTTGACAAGGCCGATCGCGTCGACATCGAAGACCGCGGTCGCGTCTGGGTAGTTGCCGAGCTTGGGCGGATCGCCGGTAAGGCAAAGGATGTTTTTGAGCCCGATTGAGGAAGCGCCCAGCAGGTCGCTCTGGATGGACAGGATGTTGCGGTCGCGGCAGGTGTAGTGAAGCACGGTTTCTATGCCGGCGGCCGCCTGGATCTGGATGCAAAGGGATTGGGCGCTCATGCGGGCCGAAGCGCGCGGGGAGTCGGGGACGTTGACCGCATCGATGCCGTGGCTGGCCAGCAGCCTGGCGCCGGCAAGCTCGCGCGTGGTGTCGATGCCGCGCGGAGGCACGATCTCGACCACGGTTACAAAGCGTCCGTCAGCCAGGAGGCGCCCGATTGCGGAGCGTGCCGCGAGCGGGCGAGGTGGGGTTGCGTCGGGCGGCAACACTTCGAGCCGGGAAAAGGACCGCTTTTCGCCCGCCGGCCCGTCGGCGCTGCTTCCCTCCGGGTGCTCCGCGTCGTCCTCCGCCTGCTGTTGCGCCCCGTGCGCGCGCAGCGCCGAGCGCATGCCGCGGGTGTGTGCGGGCGTTGTGCCACAGCAGCCGCCGACAAACTGAACCCCGGCCCGGAGGAACTTGCGGGCGAAGCTGCTGGTGTACTCGGGCGAGCACAGATAGATGTTGCGCCCGTCGACAGCGCGCGGAATGCCGGCATTGGGCATGGCAAAAAGGGGCAGCCCGGTCCCGGCGGCCGCCATGCACTCGATCGCGCTCAGCACGGCAGCCGGGCCGGTGCTGCAGTTCACGCCGAGGGCGTCCGCGCCCCAGCCTGCCAGCCTGCGCGCGGCCTGCTCGGGCTCCGTGCCGTCGAGGCACAGGTGTTCTTCATCTACCGTGATCATGGCAACGATGGGCAGCTCCGGGGCAGCCTCGCGGGCGGCAAGCAGAGCCTGCTCGGCTTCCCCGAGCGCGACGATGGTTTCGAGCAGCAGCAGGTCCACGCCCGCCTCTGCCAGCACCCGGATCTGCTCGCCAAAGGCCGCGCGGGCTTCTTCGCGAGACACCTTGCCCAGTGGCTCGAGCTGGACGCCCAAAGGGCCGACAGAGCCGGCCACGTAGGCCTTGGCTCCCTGCTTGGCCTCCATCTGCGTGGCGGCTTCGCGCGCCAGCTGCACGCCCGCTCGATTGATCGCCTCCACCTTGGCACTCAGCCCGAAGCGGTGAAGGCGAAAGCGGTTGGCGCCAAAGGTGTTGGTTTCAATCAGCTCGGCCCCGGCCTGGAGGTACTCCTCGTGCACGCCGCGGACCAGGTCCGGCTCCGACAGGTTCAGCTCGTCATAGCAGCGGTTGATAAAAACGCCGCGATCATAGAGCGTCGTGCCCATGGCGCCGTCGCAAAGAACCGGTCGCGATCCGAACAGGGGGAAGAGTCGATTGGGCACGATTTCTCCATGCTATGCCACGCGCCGGGGCCGGGCCGGGTCGAGCCCGATTGAAGGCCGGATCGAGGGCGGGATGGAGGGCGGGATGGAGGGCCGGATTGCGC
>CALMAN010000093.1 GCA_937859835.1 uncultured Acidipila sp.
GAAGCCTGCCGCGACCGTGATGACTTCATCGCCCGGACGCACCGGACCCCTTGGCCCTTCGCTCAACCGCGCCGAGGTCAACGCGGAAAAGGCGACAAGGTTGGCAGACGATCCGGAGTTGACCAGCGACGCCGCGCGCACGCCAAAAAAGCGCGCGAACTTCCGCTCAAACTCCGCTGCAAAGCGCCCCGTCGTCAACCATCCATCGAGCGACGCGTCGACCAGGAAGCGCAGGTCGTCGGCAGCCAGGACCTTGCCGGCTACGGGGACCGGGGAGGTGCCGGGGAAGAACGGCTTGGGCGCGAACTGCTGCTCGAAGTACTGCTCGGTCAGTGCCAGGATTTGTGCGCGCAGTGCTTCCGCGTCGTTCACCATGGGATCGGGTTTCCAGGGTTACCGGTCCGGAGCCTAGGAGAAAGCCGCTGGCAAGGTTGCCCGTTTCGATGTATCGTGCGGTACCAAAGTAATAGCAAGGGAACTGCCCTTTCCATCTCCGAGCATAATGGAAAGGCGCAGGGCGCGCAGGGAGAAGCAGTGGAGCAGTCGTTCATGTGGGCGGATGCGCAAGGCATACTGCTTGCGGCGCTTCTGTTTGTCCCTTACCTGCTCGCCCCCGGCTTCGTCGTGGCGTGGGCCGGCAACCTCCTGGGCTTCCGCTCGCAAACGGGGGCGATGCGGCTTGCTATCTCCCTCCCCACCTCGTTCGCGGGCGTGCCGATCGTTGTGAACCTGCTGGCCCGCGTGGTCCCGCTGCGCACCTGTTCGCTGCTTTTGCTGGGCTTTTCGGTGCTCGCGGTGCTCATTTTGCGAAGCGGGGGGTTCGCCGGTGGCTCCCGGCTCGCCCGCCCGCTCGCCCTGCTGGTTGCTGCATGGCTTCTGCTCTGCCTCCTTTCCTTCCCGGATCTTCAGATCGGCCACCGGCTTTGGAGCAGCGTGCTGATCTATGACGACGGGATCCGCGCTGCGTTTATCGACGCGACCTTGCGTTCCGGGGCGCCGCCCAAAAACCCGCTTTGCTACTTCGGCCAGCCTGTTCCCTCGCGCTACTACTACTACTGGAGCACCGTGTGTGCGCTTCCGGCGGCCCTGGGCGGCCTGAGCGCGCGGGCAGCCCTGGCAGCGTCCTCCTTCTGGTGCGGCCTCGCCACGGCGGCAATGATCCCCGTCTATTTGCGATTCTTTCTTCGCGTGAACGGGCGCCTGCGCCAGCTGAGCATGGTGGGCATCGGGCTGCTTCTGGTCACCGGGCTTGATCTGCTTCCCACCGCGCTGACGGCCGTGGTCAAGCACGCCGTAAAGGCGGATATGGAATGGTGGGACAGCAGCCAGGTGACCTCGTGGGTCGATGCGCTGCTCTGGGCTCCGCACCACATCGCCGGGCTGCTCGCCTGCCTCCTCGGATTCCTGCTGGCCTGGTGCACCGTTGCAGACCGCACGGCTGCCGGGCGCGAGCACGGCCGCGACCGGCACAGCCTGGCTGAGAGTGCCGCAGCCCTGCTGGTCGCCGCATGCGCGTTTGCCAGTGCGGCCGGACTTTCTGTCTACATCAGCCTGGCGTTTACCTTGTTTCTTCTGGTCTGGCTTGTTCGCCTCGGGGTTCGCCGGCAACTTTCTGCGGCGCTGCTGTTTGCTCTTCCTGGCGCGCTGGCGCTGCTGCTTTCGCTTCCTTTCCTGGGCGACCTGCGCCACCCGGCCGCGCGGGTCGCTGATTTCCGCACCGGGCGCCCGGCGCACCTGTTTACCACCGGGCTGCGCACTTCGGGCTGGGTCAAGGAACATGTTGTCCAGCCCCACTGGTGGCGCACCCCGCTGCTGCTGCTGGACGCAAGCGCTACCTATGCCCTTGAGTTTGGCTTTTACCTGCTGGTGCTGGTTCTGGTTGCGCGCCGGCTCCAAGCCCGGCGGCGGCGTATGACCGAAGCGGAAACGGCACTCTGCTACCTGCTTGGCACCACGCTGGTGCTGGCGACCTTTGTGCGCTCCGAGGCCATTCGCTCGAACGACTTCGGCATGCGCTCCATCCTGCTGGCGCAGTGGGTGCTGCTGTTGTGGGCTGTTCCCATCGCGGATGCGCTGCTTCGCCGGCCGGCGCTTGCCTTGCAGTCCCGGCCCGCGCTCAAGCAATGGCTTTTCGTGACGCTCGTGCTAGGCGCGTGTGCTTCCGCGTACGAGGTTGCCCTGCTGCGCTTCGCGGCGCCCCTCGACGCCCTTGCTGCGCCATCGCACCCACCGGTGGCGTGGCTGCCCGGGCTGCCTGACGGCGAGGCAAACTACTGGATCCGCTCCACCGAGTCGGCCCTGAACCGGCAGCTTGACCCTGGCACGGTGGTCGAATACAACCCCTTCAACACGGCTGCCCTGCAAACCCTGATCTACGCGCGCGAGCAGCTCGCCGCAGCCAGCGCGGTGGACTGTGGCGCGCCTTTCGGGGGCTCAGGGGTCGCATGCGAGAGCACCAAGCTCCAGCTTCGCGGCATCTTTGCAGCCGGCACTTCCGCGGTGGCGCCAGAGCGGCTCGATGCAGCCTGTCGCTCCGCCTCGATCGATGTGCTGCTGGTGCAGGCTACCGACCCGGTTTGGCGAGCGCCGGACAGTTGGGTCTGGCAACGTGCCCCGCTGCTCGGCAACAGCTACATGCTCGCCTTCCGCTGCGGCGCGCGGTAGCGGCCGCTAACCTGCCGGGTGCAAGCATTGGTCGGATCAGGGGAGTCGCGCCCGGAGGCGAAACTTGGTTGGCCAGGGTCAGCGAGGAAGAGTTCGCGCCTAGGGCAGGGCGCGCTGAGGCACGGAAGCTGACGCTTTCGGAGCGGCTTCGGGGCGGAGCTTCTGGAGCCGGGATTCAGTTGGGGAGAAAGAGCGGTGGGCGGGGCAAACGCTGGGACCCAAGTCATACGCGGTGGTGCGCACGCGGCTGCAAGGAAATGCTCTCTTCACCACGGAAGCAGTGCCGGAACTGTGCATGGGGAACAGCGAAACGGAGGTGACCCACATCTCGCGTTGAGATGTGGGATCCCCCTCCCGACTAAAGCGAGGCGCCGACCTTGACCGGCTCCTGCGTCTTGCCGGCCGCCGCGGTCACGGTATCCGGCTTGCGGATGTCGATGCCACCCTTGAAGAACGCGCCGTCCTCGATCGAGATGCGCTGCGCGGCGACGTCGCCAGTCAGCGAGCCTTCGCTGCGGATGTCGACGCGGTCGCTGGCCGTCATGTTGCCGCGCACCTTGCCAAGGACGACGATCTCGCGAGCCGTAATGTTGGCCGAAACCTGCCCGTTGCGGCCCACGGTCACGCGGTTGCCGGCCAGGTTGATGGTGCCCTCAATCTTGCCGTCGATGTAGAGCGACTCCGACCCGGAAACCTCGCCTTTGATTACCAGGCTTTTGCCGATAGTGGCCTGCTCGCCGGCCGCTGCCTGCGCACCGCCGGTCGCGGGGCGTGCTGCCGGCTCAAAGGCCGGGGTTGCCGGCGTAGCGGGACGCAAGGGCTCATTGGAGGTGGAGGGTGTGCTCGCTGGTTGATTCGGTTTCCACATTGCTTCGGTACATCCTTTCGTCGCTGAGGCGTCGTTGGCTGAACGGTTAGGGACGCGTTCATGGTTGTTTCGGGAGTCCTGGCGATCTGCTTCTCGCTCACGGCCGCTCTGCTTGTCTTTCGGCGCAAGCGCCCGGTCCGTCGCCTACGTTGCATCTTAAACAGAGGCGGGGGCAAATGCACGCTGCCCGCTGCTTTTCATGCCTGCCCCCGCATTCACCTTGGTACCCCGCCCGCGTCTTCGGCGCCTGCTCCCTGCGCGACCGCCGGTCCGGCAGGGAGGGTCCGGTTGGTGATCAGCAGCTTGCCGCCACTTTGGTCCAGGATCTGGAGGCTGCTTGTCCCCAGTAGGCTCTGGAAGCGCGCGAGCTGGTCGGCCCGCGCCACCAGGTAGTAGCGCCGCGGCTCAACCCACAGCAGCCTGAGCTTCGGGTCATCAAGAAAGACCGCCGGCGCACCCGGCGCGTTTGAGCCGTATTCGAGATTGTTCCAGCGACCGTTGAGCAGCAGTTCCGGCCGCCCGGTGTAGAAGGCGATCGAAGAAAACCAGTAGTAATGATGGTCAAAGATGATCGTTCCCGGCGCGCCCGCGAGGATGCGCCGCGCCAGGTCGCGTGACGAGAGCAGGGGATCGAACTTGACCATGGCCAGCCGCGCTGCCTGGAAGAACACCACCATCATGAGCGCGGCTGCAAGATAGGCGCGCGTCGCCCCGGCCCTGAACGTGCCAAAGGCGCCCAGCAAAGACGCCAGCGCCGCGATCAGCAGGGGGAGGCGGAGGTAGGCAAAGGAGTCGAGGGTTAGGTCTTCCATGTGGCCCAGCGACAGGGTGTAGGCCTTCGGGTGCCTGCTCAGCGCGGCGGTGATGTCGCCGGGTGTGGGCACATGCCGCACCGCGAACAGGATGGCCAGGGCGGCCACAGCCGCCGAGCCCGAGACCGCGGCCAGGATGGCGGTGCCCCGGCGCGTCCAACTGTTTTCTGCCGCCATCGCTGAGCCAAGCAGCAGCGCCAGTGCCGGGTAGCAGGGCATGGAGTAGTACTCCTGCGTGGTCGAAAAGGTAAAAAAGACCAGAACAAATCCTGTCCAGCAAAGAGCCAGCAGATGCGTGCGTCCGGCCCGGTCGGTGGGACGGAACCCGAGCTTCACGACGGCCGGGAGGTACACGCTCCAGGGAAACAACCAGATAAGGTGAAAAAGCCAGAACCAGAGGCGAGGGACCGTGTTGTAGTCGCGCGGGTAGCGCAGATTCAGGAAGCGAAGCAGCTGCTCATTAATGAAGTAGAACCAGAGGAAGCCGTGGTAGTGACCCGGCATGCTCTTGAGCGTCCAGGCAAAGTATGGGGGGTTGCGCAGGGTTGCCAGGAGGTGCCATGGCGCTGCGATCAGCAGGAAGAGGACGGTGCCGCCTAGCGGGCGCAGACGCTTCCAGCTGTTCCAGCGGAATAGCTGCCCGGTAAAGAGAAGGAACAGCAGGGCCGCAGCAAAGGGAAAAACGATCCCGACCAGGCTCTTGAGCAGGAAGCCCAGCGCCAGGCTTCCGGAAAACACATACGCCCATGCCCGCGGGTGTGCCTCGTCCTCGTCCAAAACGCGCAAAAAGGACCACATCGCGAGCGCGATGGCAAAGGTCAGCATGACGTCAGGAATCAGAATGCGCGTAAACAGCCACAGGCCGACGCAGGTCGCCATGACCAGGCCGGCGCAGAAGCCGGCGCGCCGGCCGAAAGCCCACCTGCCAAAGGCGGCCGTCAGCCAGGCCAGGGCTACGGCAGACAGGGCAATGGGAACCCGTGCCGCCCAATCGTGCACGCCAAAGGCCTTAAAGGCCAGGATCATCAGCCAGTACACCAGGGGCGACTTTTCAAAGTACACGACGCCATCCTGCCGCGCGGTGACCCAGTCATGCGAAAGGAGCATGTCGCGCGCGATCTGCGCTTGCACGGCATCGACGTCGTCCATCAGCGATGGCGGTGACACGATGGCAGTGAAGTAGATGAGGGCGGCCGCCAGCAGAACAACTACGAGGGAAACGTCCCAGCGTTTCCCCACTTTCGCACCATCCAACCTGCAGCTCCCGGACGCCGTTTGTTTTGAGGGTACATGAATGGAAGCAGGCTGCTCCGTGCGGAGGGAGAGGGTCGCCTGGCCGTTAGCTTAAGGGCGCCCGCTCTGCCCCGCCCCCCGCGGAGCCGATTGCGGCAGGTTTCCTTACCTCAACACCTCCCCATGCGCGTCTGATTGGGTGGTGTACGTTGAAGGTATTGTGAACGAGAACCCGTCTGATCGGAAGCTTGCCCGCTTGCTGAGGGGAGCGCTGCTGCTCCTGGCAATGGTTGTGCTACCTAATTCCGCGCCTGCGCAGGGCGTCGCCGCCGCACAGCCTCTTCTGCCGCCTGCCTTTGCAGGGCAGCCGCGTGAGGGCACGGCCGTGACCGGAAGCGCGCCCGAACTCGCCGACCGGGCACACGCCGGGGTCCTCAAGGAGGACGGCCTCCTCGAAGCCAGTACCGCGCATTACGCCGGCATGGGACCGGTGGGCTGGACAGTAACGGTTTTGCGCTTCGGCGATGCTACCGGCGCCTACAGCGCGTTCACGTTCTACCGGGACCCGGCGATGCAGCCGGTCTCGGTTGGCGACAACGCGGCAGCAGACGCGACCACGTTTCTGGTTCGCAGCAGTGCGACGCTTGCTATTGTCCATGCGGCGGGTCTGGCGGGGGGCGCAAACCAGGATGCGACCCACTTACAAACGGTGATGGCTGCCTTTGTCCAGGGGCTGCCGAAGTTGCGGGGCCCGGAAGGATCGCCGCCCAGCTTGCCCGGGCTGATGCCCGCCGACGGGCTGGAGGCAAACACCTTGCACTACGCCGTTGGGCCAGCCAGCTACAACGGCCCGGTTCCCGTCCAGGCGGTTGACTTCACCCGGGATGCGGAGGCGGCCGCCGCGCGGTATCGACTGCGCTCCGGCCAGTCGGCCGTGCTGACGTTGATCATGCTCCCGACGCCGCAGATTGCCGGTGCGACGGTGCGCGCGCTCCAAGCCCTGCCCGATGCCACGGTGCGCGTGGGTGTGAGGCGCACCGGCCCGCTGGTCGGCGTAGTTTCGGGCTCTGGGATTTCAGCCGCGGAAGCCGCGGGGCTGCTGGGGGAGATCCACTACGTGTCGGATATCACGCTGGATCAGCCCCAGGGCTATACGAGCGAGGTCGCCAAGGCTGCGAAACTGCTGCTCGGGATCGCGTACCTCACCGGCTTTCTCGCCCTTGCCGCGATCGTGATCGCGATCTTTCTTGGGGGCGGCCGGCTGCTTCTTCGCCGGATGCAGGGCAAGCCGGACTCGTCGCTGAACGACGATGAGTTCATCACTTTGAAGCTGTAAACACGCAGGGCGTCCCTTGCATAAGGGATGGTGCAAGCGAAATCGTTTTCTGCTCCAGGGCGTTGCTGGCAGGGACCATCCGCCCTGGTTTGCCCCTTGTAAAATCGCTGTCGCAACCGGCTAAGTGATTGCATCGACGGTGTTTGCACCCAAATTGAATTTACCTTGACACCCCGGAAGGGGACCCATATTCTGCTGCGGGAAAGTTCCGGTGGCTTTGCCTCCACCTGAAACTATTCTCCTTAAGGGAAAGGCCACTCCGTTGCCGGGTGGCCTTTCCCATCTTCGTGGCCGGCACTGCTTTACGGACAATCCTGCTCCCGGTAAGATGAAGGGGCGCCGCCTCCGCCCGAGCCGGCTTCGCGCACATAAGCCGACGTAGCTCAGCTGGTAGAGCAGCTGATTCGTAATCAGCAGGTCACCGGTTCAAGTCCGGTCGTCGGCTCCAGCAAGCGCGCTTCACTCGCCCCCGTGGAGCAGCAGTCAACGCAAGCGTGCGCTGCGCCGGGCCAACCACTTGCTTCCTGCCGGCACAAGGTCCAGCAAGGGCTGTTCGATCTGCAAGCGGCAATGCCCAAAGCCAACCTCCTGCTCTCCGCCGCAGCGACGATCGTGACGCACAAAAAGGGAAGCGTACTATCAACGGGTGCGCATCGCCCTTTGTTTGCTTGCCCTTCTAACCTGCTCTGCTCGTGCGGAAACGCTTGCACTGACGCATGTCACCGTCATCGACGTGGCGAGCGGCACTACGCAGCCCGACATGACGGTTGCCGTCGACGGAAATCGGATCGTCCGTGTGATCCGCTCCACCGCGACCGAGCCCAAAGCGGCGAGGGTCGTGGACGCGAAAGGGCAGTTTCTTATTCCGGGCCTTTGGGACATGCACACCCATGTCTTTTTTGATAAGACCGCGGCCGACGGTACCGATCTGATCCTGCCCCTCTTTCTCGCCAACGGGGTTACGGGTGTTCGCGATATGGGCAGCGATCTCAACCTGGTCCTCAACGCCCGGGATGCGATCGCCGCACACCGGATGTTCGGTCCGCGCATGGTCGTCTCCGGCCCCATGCTCGATGGCCCCAAGACTCCGTACAAGGCTGCTATCGCCGTTGCCACGCCAGAAGAAGGCCGCAGGGCTGTTGACATGCTCAAGAGTCGCGGCGTGGACTTTATCAAAGTGCAATCCTACGTGCCGCGCGAGGCGTACTTCGCTATCGCAGACGAGGCAAAGAAAGACGGGATCGCCTTTGAGGGCCACGTTCCCGATGCTGTCCGAGCATCCGAAGCGATCGCCTCGGGACAGCGAACCTTTGAGCACCTTATCGGTATCTTCGAGGCCAGCTCGCCCGACGAAGATACATATCTCACCGGTAAGAAGTCTCCGGGTATGTTTCTTGCGACGTATGATCCCGCTCGAGAAAGACGGATCATCTCCCTGATCGCCAACGCTCACGTCTGGCAGTGCCCAACACTCTACTGGGAGCGAGGACAGTGGCTGGTCGACGTCATCGATTACAAGATGGACCCGGACATTGCGTACGCCGCGCATAGCTGGGTCACGCAACTTTGGCCCGCATCGCAAAAGGCGATTGAGCAGTCGCTCGACACGGACCCTCTTCCGGTACGAGAAAAGTTTGTTACCCATGAGCTCACGATCGTCCATCGGCTACAAGAAGCACAGGCGCCGTTCATTGCCGGTACCGATACGCCCGCAGGCGTCGATGTGATTCCCGGCATCAGCCTCCATCTTGAGCTGCAGCGCCTGGTTGCAGCCGGCTTCACGCCGCTCCAGGCTCTCCAGACTGCCACGCTCAATCCAGCGCAGTTCTACGGCCGGCTCAATGATTTCGGCTCGGTTCAGCCCGGCAGGATCGCGGACCTGCTGTTACTTAGGGCTAACCCGCTCAACAACATAGCAAACACCCGTTCGATTGCAGGGGTTGTCTACGACGGGCGCTACTTATCTTCACATGACATCGATCAGCTCCGCGAGAAGCTCAAGAAACTCGCCGCCACGAGGTAAGTCCTCTCGACTTTCTCAGTGAGTGTGCCCGGTCCTTCGTGCACTGTTCTGACGAAACGATCATCCTCCATGGAACAAGGTGGCGGAGGTGACGTGTCTCGGCCAGGCGAGCCGCTGCACCTCCGAATCCGACCTTTGGCTGTCGACAGAGCTCAGAACTCAAAGCGAACCGAACCTCGACCATAGGTCGCACGCTGAAAAGCAAGAGGCTTGAGGAAATCCACGTTCGGGTCGCCGTAGGAGAGGGCGCTATCCTGGTCTACCGCGGTAAGTGAGCGGGAATCCGTGATGTTGAACGCATCAAAGGCCAGCTTTAGATTGTATTTCTCCCCCAGCTTCACCGGATAGTCTGTATGGAGATCCAGCTGATAGTTGGAGGCATTGCGACCCTCAGAGCCACGGCCCCCGAGCGGGATCTCTCCGGCATTTTGGTAGACGGGATGCGCTCCGAAGTTTGAGATAGGCTGCCCAGAGCTGGCTCGCAAGCCTAGACCTGCGGTCAGCCTCTTCCCGAAGCCCTCGGGCACCACGTAAGAGCCGTAGATGTTGCCTACCTGGCGCCGGTCTGTATTCAGGTACCCCGGTGTGTACTGGGAGCCAAGCATTCCCAGCACACCCTGGGTGAAGTCGAAGAGAGAGCTGATGCTTGGATCGGATTGGCCATTATCATTGCGATAAAGACCCTCGTAGTTGCCAAACAGTTTGGCCCAGCGGTAGTTCACCCGGAGTAGAAAGTTATGGCTGAAGTTCTTATTGGCTTCTAACTCCACCGCCTGATAGTGACGGCGTGCGTTTGGCTCGCCATCCACTTTCCCATCGGGCACTGGCACACCCACGTTGGGTCCGCTGAAACCGCACACGCCGCCCTGTCCTGCGATCTGCCCGGCGCTGTTAAGGAACGGCTTGTTGCCGTAAGCCACATTGTAGTTTTGCGGACAATTGGCCGGAGCGCCGTCGTTGGGAAGAGCTGCGTTGAAGGTGTACGGGACTTCTACTTCGTTGGTGAAGTAATCCGAAGTAGCGCTGGGGTTACCGATCAAAAAGTCTTGAGGAGCGTAACCGCTAAGATTGCCTTCCGGCGAAGCACCGGATTGATCTTCAATGATGCGAAGCAGACGGCGATCACTGTAGCGGGCGCTGAAGACAAAGCCGGCGTACTGCTTCTCAAGGCCGCCGACATACTCCTCTTCGTAGTCCAGTTTGGTCCTTGGCTGGATAAGTTCCGGGAAGCTGCTGCCACTGAAAGAGACCGCAGATCCCTCAGCACCGGCTGCCGGCACACCACTTATGAGGTGAGCGGAGTCAAGGATCGGGTTCACGGTTCCGTTGGCATTGAGAACGACATTGTTGTTCGCGTCAGCTTGAGGGGTCCAGTTCGCACCGCCAATGTCCTCCTCTTGACCGAGGGAACGGATGGCCGCGTCTTCCGTCAGCAGCTGGGTGTAGCGTCCCCAGTTGAAGAAGATCTTTTGCTTGCGATCCCCGAGGGGGTCGATGTTGACACCGAGCCGGGGAGACCAGTTGTCGTTAAAGACGTACGACTGCTGCACTCCACTCAACCGTTCCTGGTCCCAGCGGAGCCCGGCATCGATGGTGATCCTGTTCCCGATCGCCCACTGATCGTTGCCCCACACTACGTTGTAGCTCATGCTTGAGGGGACAACTGGATTACTGAAAATGCCCCGCACCTGATCGAGGTACACCTGATTCCTCGTTCCGGGAAGGTACGGGCAGTACTGCGGGGGGCAGCTCGGATCCGCAGGTTCCAAGTTAAAGGAGGCCCCGGTTGTTGACCCCGCAAGGGGAGCGGGAATCGCTAGACCTGCCGCGTTCGCAGTCGGAAAGGTGAAGTCTGCCCCGCTGTAAGCTTTATCCAGATCATAGATGCTGTGCAGGAAGCTATAGCCAACCGACAGAGTATGATGCTGCCCCAAAAAGCTGATGGTCTTTTCTGTGTCTGCGTTGAAGCTGTAATCACGGCTATTTGGATTCTGTGTAAAGCCGAGCCCTTGCGCGTTGTATTCGGCAGGCTGGATGAAGTCGGTATAGTCGGCGATCTGGTAAACGTTCTGGAGCCCTACCTCTGTGAAGTGACTCTTCTTGGCCGAAGCCGCGATGTTGAAGTCCCAGGTGGAGGATGGCGTTCCTGTAATGTGGAGCGACTCGCTGCGACTGCCATAGTTAAGCCGGCTGAAGTTGGTATCGTTTGTTAGATATAAGTTTGGGTAGTACGGGAACGTGTCTTGATTGACGTAACCGTATCCAGCGTTGGTGCGGGACGGGTCTCCAAAAGCGGAAGCGTCTACGATGAGAGCGTCGCTGGCGCGAAAGCTGACCTTGGCAGCCCAGCTATTGACGGTGGTGTTATTGGAGTAGGGCCCATTGACCGACAGCGTGGGAGCCGAAGGATCGGTTGAAGCGGGCGAAATCCAGTTGTACTGGTTGAGCGCGGGGTTGTAAGCGCCATAGAAGAAAAGCTTGTCGTGGGTGTACTTGCCTGGAACGTAACCGCCGATCTCAACGGCTCCGTCGTACTGAGGCTGAGAAAAGACCCGCCCATGCGTGTTGACGCGATTGAAGTAGTTATCGGCGTAGCGCTGAGCTCCGCTCATGATTTCAGGCGCGAAGTAGGACGAAAGCGCTCCGTGGTAAGTGGTGCCTCCCGACTTGGTGACGATCTGAACGACACCGCCATCCGCGGCGCCGTACTTCGGCTCAAAGGCTGCGGTCTTTACCTGGACCTCCTGAATAAAGGTCAGGTTGATCCCCGTGCCGAGCGAGCCGTAGGTCGGGCTGTACACACCAAGGCCCCCGTACCCTGCGTCCCCTACGCTTACGCCGTCAGCATAGTATTGGTTTTCAAGGCCGCTGGCCCCGCCGATGGAGGGGTTTGAAGTACCTGCACCGCCGCTATTCACCACCCCCGGAGATGTCGCAAACAGGCTGCCAACGTTGCGAGCCACCGGGACCGCGTTGTAGAACTGATCGGTAAGATTCGAACCGATTGCGGTCGAGCCTGTATCGATCTCCGTGGTGGTTGCGTCTACCTGCACTGTCTCAGCGACTGCGCCCGGTTGGAGCGTCAAAGCGACGTTTGAGCTTCGATTGATGACGACCTCGAGATTCTTAGCTTGTTCTGCCTTGAAGCCTGCGCTTTCAACGTCCACGGTGTAGAGGCCCGGCGTCAAGCTGCTCATGAGGAAGTGACCGCTGGCGTCGGTAACAGTAACGCGGGTGCCTTCTCCGCCTGTGATCGTTACCTTTGCGCCGGGGACCACGGCGCCGCTCGGGTCGGTAATCTGCCCCGCGAGCGCGCCTTTCGTACTGGACTGCTCCTGGGCGCTGAGGGTGCGGGGAACAACGGCGCTCGTAAGCTGGGAGAAGGCGAGCACCAGGCAGGTCTGCTGCAAGACTCGTTTCATTCGGGTAGGCTCCTTTTCGCTTCAGAAGTGTGCGACAGGCGGCTCAGCAGGGGAACAGAGCACTTACGATGCGGCGTTGCTCGCTAACGAGCCCGCTATGTGCACTTCTAGGGCCAAAGTGTCGAGGGCTCGAAGTACAGCACCGGAGACGCGAAGCGCGTGTCGCTCCTGTAAGGCATGGCCATCGTGCGCTCCGCAATCTTGCAGCAGGCTATAGAAAGCTGTAGATTCGGCCTGAGCTTATCGTGAAACCAAGCGAGTCGCCGCAACACAGCGGCTGGCCATTGCTTGTCGATGAGGGCCAATCCGGAACGGAGCAGTGGTGAAGATGGCGACGCGTCGAATGTCCGCTTTGCAGCAGATCCTGTTATGTTCGCTCCTGCTCTTCTGCCACCTTCCTTGCTGGGCTGCACGCGAGTCCGCGCTTCCTCCTCGGGACGCCCACTGGTTACATGAGGAAGTGAACTACCTGATTACCAACGACGAGCGTGACACCTTCCTGCACCTGAAGACCGAAGAGGATCGCGCAAAGTTCATCGACCAGTTCTGGGAAGCAAGAAATCCGGACCCGCATGCGCCTACCAACACCGCCAGGGAGGCATACTATCAGCGCCTCGAGTATGCGAACGCGCATTTCAGCGCCGGCAACGTGCAGGATGGCTGGCGTAGCGATCGTGGCATGGTGTACATCACTCTTGGAGCTCCGCAGCAGATACAGCGGTACTTAGAAACGCCGGAACTTAAGCCGATACAGATCTGGTTTTACGAGAACCTCAGCGGCGCCTTGCCGGTTCACTTCTATCTGCTTTTCTACAAGCAAAGCTCGGTTGAAGACTGGATGCTCTACTCACCCTATGGGGATCGCCCGCAGAAACTAATCAATTCAACAAACGCGATCAACGATGACAAGACCGCAATCAAGTTGATCCAACGGGATATCAACGATGAGGCTGCGCATGTTGCGCTTTCCCTGATCCCGGGTGAACCGGTCGATCTGACGAACCCGGCGTCCTCGCTTCAGTCCGACGTACTGCTCAACGACATTCGCAATTACAGAAATCTGCCAACGGTACGAGAAGCGGTAGCAGCAAAGCGCGCTGCCACGGATGTTGTGACACACCGCGTGTTGCTGGGCGAGCAGTTCAGTGATCTGGCAGTTATCGCGACGCGCGACCCGGGCAGGCAGGCCAGCATTCACTATCTACTGCGGCTCATGCACCCGAATGACCTTTCGCTAGCAGAACAGCCAGCGGGACGGTACTACTACTCGCTACAGCTCGAAGCGAAACTTACAACAACGGATGGGCAGGTTATCTCAGACAAGACGGACTCGCTGTCGGATTACCTTTCAAAAGCAGCACTCGCGAAGGTAGAAGGCAGATGCTTTGGTGTGGAAGGGCGAATCAGCGCAGCTCCGGGCAGATACCAACTGAGCCTCACACTCACCAACCTGTTGACGAAGGTGGCCTTTCATCAAACACGCGCGGTCGTCGTGCCGGACACTGGAGACTCGTTCGGGATCAGCCAGCTCTTCTTTGCAAACTCCCTGCCTCCTGAACAAAGCAGCGCAGGGCAGGATCCATTCAGCTTTTCTCGTGTCCGTTTGCGGCCCATCGGCTCTGACAACGCTTCAATTACGCAAGGAGATCCGCTACGACTGATCTTTCAAATCTGGACTGCCCCAGGATCGCCGGCTGCCCTGCATGGCAAGGAGATCAAGATCCACTACCTGGTTGGCAAGCTTGATTCGCCGACCCGCGTTGAGGAAGATCAGACAGTGGATCGGGGAGATTTTACACCAGATGGCAATCTGCTGATGGGTAAAGACATCCGCACAGACACCCTTACGCCCGGATTCTACCGGCTCGTCGTCAAGGTGACGGACCCGCAATCTTCGGCAACGGTCTACCAGGCACTGAACTTCGCAGTGCGGGATGCATCCCAGCCCGTCGCATCCTTGTGGACGCTCGACGTCCCGTAGCTGCAGCCTCAGCCTCCGCCACTGAGAAGATGCGGCTGTGAGACAGAAGCAGTGCGCACCTTCTGCCGAGAAGGCATGGCTACCCATCAATGAAGAGAGAAAAAAGAGGAATCCAATTGGGAGGTCTAATCCGTTTTGTGAATTCATGTGTACTTTTCTCTCGTTCTTCACTTAGCAGATTTATCTAAGATATTCATGGCGGATCGCGAACTTCGGGACTAGGATGGGCCCGTACAAACTTAGCTTGGCAAGCCTTCCCCAGCCTGTTCGCCTCGTTTGTGCGCGACAGTAGTACCCACCGGAGAACGCCATGTTGAAGCGCACTGCCTCGCTCGCGCTTGCGATGAGCCTGATGCTTTGGACTCCTTTCCAGTCCTTTGCTTCCAGTCATCGTGAAGCACCTATCACCGCGCTCGATCACCCAGCCGACATCACGGATTTTTATTCCTTCGTCAGCTATGACCATCCCGATCGCGTGACCTTTGTCATGAACGTCGACCCGTTTCTCGAACCGAGCAACGGCCCCAACTACTTTCCTTTCGACCCCAACGTGCTGTATGAAATCAAGGTCGATAACACCTACACGGCGACCGCAGGGGTTACGTTTCAAATTCGCTTTAATACCGAGTACCGCGATCCCACTCTGTTTACCTCTGCTGCCGGTGCAGGGTCTGGTCTCAACGCACAGCCAAATTCACCGGCTCCGGTCGCGCCCGGTACCCCAGTCGTTCCACCAGCGATCACTGCTCTCGATGGTGCGGGGGCGGCCGGGCTGGCCGTACGCCAGAACTACACAATCACCATGATCAAAAACGGCGTGTCGACGCAGCTGACCAATGCGAGCGGCAGCGCCCTTTACGCGGTGCCGAGCAACGTCGGCCCGCGCACCATGCCCAACTACGACGCGCTGGCGGCGCAGGGGATCTATACCCTGGCGGGCGGCGGCGACAGCTCCGGGGATATGCGGGTCTTCGCGGGCACCGTTGCCGATCCGTTCTTTATTGATCTCGGTGCGGCCTTCGACAGCTTCAACTTCCGCGTCAACTCGGGCTCGGGCGTCCCGGGCGTGCTGAGCGCTTCGCAGGACGCAGCCGACCAGGTCAACATAGCGCCGAACTCGTTGTCCGGCTTCAACGTCAATACCATCGCGATAGAAGTGCCGATCAAGATGCTCACCAGCGACGGCAAGCAGCATGCCGCCACGGATCCCAAGGCGACCATCGGCTCGTGGGCAACCACCTCGCGCCCGCAGATCACTGTCCGCAACGCGCCCAACAACGCGACCATGACCAGCTCCTTCTCGCAGGTACAGCGGCTTGCTAACCCCTTGATCAACGAACTGCTGATCGGCACCGGGTATAAGGACTACTGGAGCATGAGCCAGCCCAAGGACGACGCGCAGTTCGCGCCGTTTGCTGTGGACCCGACCGTGCCGCGTATCTTCAACGCGATTTACGGCATCAACATACCGCCGCCGCCTCGCACCGATTTGGCCATCATCTATACCTATGCCGCACCCATTGCAGCGCCGGGCACGCCGGCCGGCCCACCAGCCGACCTGCTGCGCCTCAATACCGGCGTGCCGCCGACTCCGCTCAGCCAGCGCAAGCG
The DNA here is from genome assembly GCA_937859835.1 of uncultured Acidipila sp. Classification (GTDB taxonomy): domain Bacteria; phylum Acidobacteriota; class Terriglobia; order Terriglobales; family Acidobacteriaceae; genus EB88. The sequence goes on from CALMAN010000093.1 coordinate 15,951, forward strand.
CCTGGGTGTTCTGGCCGGCGACCTGGCCGGCTACCCCGACGGCCGCCGTCTTACCGATGATGTGACCGACATCGTCGCTCGCGTGGTTGGGGGCGGTGTGCTGATCCCCAAGTACAACGTCTTTCCAAACAACGCGATCGGTGACGGCGTCAACGCTCCCGATGTAGCCACGCAGGAAACCTTCCCCTACGTGCACTACTCCTACAGCGGCCGCGACAGCCGCCATGCCGATCCTTCAGAAACGGGCTGTGGCACCCAGCCAACCGCCGCAAGCTCGACCGCGACGGCAACCCCACCGGCAGACCAGGGTGGCCCCGCTCTTTGCCCGGTCATGTAGCCGCACTCTGATCCTCTCGCCCATCTAGGAGATCTTCGCTGGTGGCGAACCTGCTGTCGCGAAGATCTCCCGGGTGGAGGGGCGTCGATCTGTCGTACTTTGCTCCCCACACCAGCAAACACAGGATGTCTGCATGATCAGACTTTCACTTCTGGCTCTTCTTCTGGGCGCGAGCGGCACTGCCCGAGCCTGGCAGGACTCTGTCCCTGCCGCTCCGGTGAGGGCTGCGCACACGGAAAGCACGGCGCCGAGCCCAGCCGAGCAGCGTATTGCGAACGCCCGGCGGCAGATTGCAGCTGATCCCAAGCGCACGCAGCCCTACGAGGATCTTGCCCTGGCCTCGATCCGGCGTGTGCGTGAAACCAGCAACCCCGCTTTCTACGCCGATGCCGACGCCGCCCTGAAGACCGGTCTGCGCCTGGCGCCGGGAGATTTTGAGTTGCAAAAGACAGGGGTCGCGCTTCTGCTGGGCGAAGGTCAATTTGCTGCAGCACTCGCGAAAGCGCGCATCCTGAATAAGCAGGTTCCCGACGATGTAACCGTGTATGGCTACGTGGCGGAGGCTGCAATCGTCCTGGGCAAGTATTCCGAAGCCGAAGCTGCCACGCAGTGGATGCTCAACCTGCGCGCGAACAACACACCCGCACTTCTACTCGCAGCCGAGCTCCGGGTCGTCTGGGGCGACACCGCCGGCGCGCTTCCCTTGCTGAACCAGGCGTTTGGCCAGACGCCGCAGATCGAGTCGGAAGAGCTCGCCTGGATCGCGAACCGGATCGCATCGGCTGCGCTCGGCACAGGGCAACTGGATGCGGCAAGCAGCGCTCTGGCACGAGCCGAGCAGTTGTTCCCCGGATCCCCTGTGACTCTCGCGAACCTTGCTCGACTGCACCTCGCGGAAGGGCGGCCAGCCGAGGCCATCGCTTTGCTGGAGCACCGGCTCACGGTCGAGCAGGCGCAGGGCATTCCGTCGGCTGACACGCTGTACCTGCTGGCCCTTGCCAAGCACCAGGCCGGCAGCCCAGATGCCCCCACCACTTTTAGCCGCTTTCAGGCCAGTGCGGAAGAGGCAGCGCAGGCGCCTTCAAGCGACGCAAGCGACAGCACTACCCACCTGATCCTGTACGACGCTGGACTGCCTGGCATGCCGGCCGCGAACCCATCTGCTGCGCTCTCCCTGGCCGAGCACGCCAGTGCCAACCGGCAAGATGTGAATACGCTTGACGCCTACGCGTGGGCGCTTTATGCGAACGGGCGCTATGCAGAAGCGCAGACCGAGATAGGCAAAGCCCTCGCTGTCGGCATACGCGAGCCGCGTATCTTTGAGCACGCAGGCGCGATTGCGAGCAGGCTCAACCAACCCTTGCAAGCAGCGCAAGACTTTGCACTGGCTGTGCAGGCAAACGCCACTTCGCCCTACGCTGCGGAGGCGCGCCGGTTCCTCGGCGCCAGTGAACCGATGCCGGTGGTGCAGCCGGCCCCGGCCTCGACTGCAACATCGCAAATGGCGTCGCTTCCGACTCTGGCACCCGCACAAAATCTTGCGCCAAGCGCAACGATTCCTCTCGAAGAGGTTGTGGATACGGGCGGCGTCCCCGCTGCGCTGCTTGTTCCACGGCCAACCGGCACCGCGCGTGCAATCAAGAAAATGCAAGCCCTGGTCGCAGCCAATCCCAATGATGCAAAAGCCTATGCGGGCCTGGGTGCAGGCTTCTTTCAGCGCGCCCGCGAGACCGGCGACGTGGAAGATTTCGAGCTTGCCGAGCAGGCGTTGACAAGGTCTTTGGACCTGGTAAGCGAAGATCTTACGGCCGCTCCCGCGCTCGAAACCATGGCCGAGGTGTGCATGGGCGAGCATCGATTCAGCGATGCCCTGACCTTTGCGCAGAAGGCGCTCGCGCTCGGTTCGGGCGACCTGTCGCCTTTCGCGATCGTCGGCGACGCCTACGCGGACATGGGCGATTATGCCAAAGCGGCCGCGGCGTACGCTCGCCTGCAGCCCGTCAGCAGTGGTGCGCCGCCCGGGGCACGGGACGTGTATGCGCAGCAAACCCGTTCCGCCTACCTCAAATTCATCTCCGGCGACACCCAGGCTGCGGTCGCCGAGATGAAGGCTGCGATCGGCGAGGGCGTGCAGGCGCATCTGTCGAGCGAAAACCTGGCCTGGCTCTACTACGAACTCGGCGACTTCTCCTACCAAGCTGGTGAGATACAGCCTGCGGCCAATGCTTACCTGACTGCGCTTACCGTCGATCCCGGCAACTACCGCGCGCTTGCAGGGCTCGGCAAGGTCCGTGCAAGCCAGCAGCAATACAAGGACGCGATCGCGCTTTATCAGGCTGCAATCGCGGTGGTTCCGTATCCGCTCTTTGTCGCGGAGCTCCATGACTTGTATGCGGCGACCGGCGATAGCGCGGACGCCGAGAAGCAAACCAAACTGATCGAGTACATCGGCCTGCTTGGTCACATCAACCAGGTACTGCATAACCGCGATCTGGCGCTTTTCTATGCCGATCACGACGTCCACGTCGCCGAATCACTGAACCTGGCCCGCCGGGAGTTCGAGGTGCGCAGTGATATCTACACGTGGGACGCGCTGGCGTGGGCGCTGTACAAAAACGGCAAGTACGTTGAAGCAGAGGAAGCGATGTCGCACGCCCTGAGCTTTAGCACGAAGGATGCGATGCTCCTCTTCCATGCGGGTATGGTTTCGGCAAAGCTGGGGCAGGCAGACGCGGCAGCCAGGCAGCTTGAGGAGGCAATGGCACTCAACCCGCGTTTCCAGGTACTTGACGCAGCCATTGCCGCAAAGGAGCTTGAGGACTTACATGCTACGCATAAGTCAGCCGTGCTTGCAGCGACCGCAGGCGTAGCAGGCACCGGGAAGGTCCGCGATGCGCAGTAGGCGAATCCTGTGGCTTACGTGGCTACTGCTAGCCTTGCTTCCAGCACGCGTGTGCGTCGCCCATCCCATGGGCAACTTCAGCGTGAACCACTATGCAAAGATCACGATTGAACCCGACGGCATCCGGCTGCAGTACTTCATTGACCTGGCCGAGATACCTACTTTTCAGGAGTTGCAGCAGGGCAACGTCAAGCCCGAAGATACAACCGCGATTGCGCCCTTTCTCGCCAGGCGCGGCGCCGAGCTGGAGCGTGGTCTCAGCCTGCGCGTCGATGGCGCGGACCTGCCGCTGCAGCTGATCTCAAAGGGCGTTGTGTTTCCTCCTGGCGCAGGCGGCCTGCCTACGATGAAGCTTGGGTACGTCTTCCATGCCGCCTACCCCCATCCCGCAGGCGCAGGGAGCAAGCTCGTCGATCTTGCGTATGCCGACAGAAATTACCCCGGCCATGCCGGCTGGAAAGAGGTCGTGGTCACCGGGCCGCCGGCTTTGCTGCTGTCCAGTTCCGTTTCCAGCGTGGATCGGAGCGCCGGATTGAGCAACTACCCGACTGATCTTCTGAACAGCGCGCCACAGGACCTCACGGCAACCGTGCGCGTCGCGCTTCCCGTGGTGCCGGCGGTAGCAGGAGACGCAGGGACGGTGCATCGAACACCCCGAACTCTCGCGAGCCCTGCTGGTGGGATTGCATCCCGGTTCGGTGCCCAGCCAGTGCCCAGGAGCCCGCGCACCCTGCACCCGCCGCCCGCTATCGGCCATGCTTCCGCGAGGAGCATGCCTGTACCTGTCCAAACAATGCACATCGAGGCAAACCGCCAGGGAACGGCGCGGAGCGCATTCACCGCGCTGGTCACGACCGAACACCTCAGCCTGTGGTTTCTCTTTACGGCTGCTTTCATCTCCATGGGTCTGGGCGGGCTGCACGCGCTTGAGCCAGGGCACGGAAAGACCATCGTCGCTGCTTCCCTGGGTGGATCGCGAGGCACTGCGCGCCACGCGATGCTGCTCGGCATCCTCGTTACGGTTGCGCATACGGCGAGCGTGTTCGCGTTGGGCGCGGTTACGCTCTACGCATCGCGCTACATTCTGCCGGAGCAGCTTTATCCCTGGCTCGGCGTGCTCTCCGGGCTGACCATCGCCGCGCTCGGGATGTATATGCTGCTGCGGCGCTGGACCGGCGAAGACATGGAACACGCCCATGCAGCCGGCCAGATGCACGGGCACTGGTTTTCGCGCCGCAAGCAGGAAGACGCCGAGGCGCCGGTGCTCGCTGCTCCCCCGGCAGCAGGGTCGATCTCGCTTGGGCAACTCTTTATCCTTGGCATCACCGGCGGCATCATTCCGTGCCCCGCCGCGCTCGTCGTTCTGCTGAGTGCCTTTGCTTTGCATCGTGTTGGGTTTGGGTTCTTCCTGATTACATCCTTCAGCGTCGGACTGGCCGCGGTGCTTATCGGATGCGGGCTGCTGATGGTGTACGCGCGACGTTTCATGAGTCGCTTGCAGGTGGATGGCCCGCTTACCAGGCGCTGGCTGCCGGTCGCATCCGCCGCGTGCATGACGATCCTCGGTGCTGCCATCGCTGTTCGCGCCTTTGGAACAACCGGGTTCACGGTGCACGGTTTCTCGCAACAAAAGCTTGGCCCCGCGCTTCTGGTCGCGGGTCTCGGCCTGATCCTGGGTATACGGCACTCCACCGACGCCGATCACGTGGTCGCAATTTCCACGATCGTGACCAAGCAGCGCAGCGTTCGCGGCGCGGCCCTCATCGGCTCTTTGTGGGGCCTGGGGCACACACTTACGATCTTCGTTGTGGGCTGCTTCATCATCCTGGGCGGCGTCGTGATCCCCCCGCGGATCGGGCTTTCGATGGAGTTCAGCGTGGCGCTCATGCTCATCCTTCTCGGCGTGCTCAATCTCACCGGAGTGATGGGCAAGATCACCAAGCGCTTCACGCTACGTGGTGGCACCGTAACCGAGGCTGCTCCCCAGTCCAGCGCGTGCACTGCGCCCACGGAGCTGAGCAACGCAGGCACCCCAGCCGGCAGCTACGGCGCCTACCAGTGCTTGCGTCCGCTGGCCATCGGTCTGGTCCATGGGCTGGCCGGCTCGGCCGCTGTTGCGCTGCTGGTGCTTTCAACGATCCACAATCCGCTTTGGGCGATCGTCTACCTGGTGATCTTTGGCGCGGGCACCATGCTCGGCATGATGTGCATGACCGTGGCTATGGCGTTGCCGCTGATCTACGCCGGTGTCCGGGCGCCCCAGGTCGGCCGCTATCTCGGTGTCGCTTCGGGCTTCGTCAGTGTCTGCTTCGGCCTGGTCCTCGTCTACCAGCTCGGCTTTCTGGGCGGCCTGTTTACCAGCCACCCCCATTGGACCCCTCAGTAGGGGTTAGAACCTCGGCTCGATACCTGGTCTAGAAGAGGCTGGCTCCAGCTGCCCTGGGGTGAACCCTTACGGCGACACACGCCACAACTCGGGTGCCGGTCCCGGCATCCTCCATACTGGCTTTCAGCTTTCAAGAACGAACCCAGCTTGAGAGAAAACCAGTTGCACTTGCACGCAGAGCTGTTCACCAACCTGCTGCATCCGGCCAGCGTGGCGACCAGCTCTCCTTTCGGCTCGATTGCATTGTGCTCGCCAGCCTGCGTCCTGCAGTTTGGCGTCAGGTACTCGTTTTAGAAACCACGAAGGATATCTTCCATGCACTGCTCCACTCGCCTTGCCGCCGCACTCGGTCTTCTTCTCGGGCTGCCGTTCTCGCTCCCGCACAGTGCGTATGCCCAGGCAGCCGCCGGCGCCCGGCAAACCGAGAAAGCGCTGCGCAGCAGGATTTACATCTACAACGTGATGGACGGTGAGTCCCGGCTTGCTTTTACAGACGACTCCATCTGGGAAGCCCCGAACTGGTCGCCCGATGGCAAGTATCTGATCTCGAATCACAACGGCGCGATTTACAAGCTTGTCTTCAAGCCCGCCGGCATGCTGACGCCGGAGAAGCTGCCCGTACGCGCTGATCTGAACTGCAACAACGACAAATCGCTGTCCCCTGATGGGAAACAACTGGCCTTTTCTGCATCCACTCCGTCCAGCCACGGCTCTGAAGTGTTTCTGGCCAAGGCCGACGGATCAGGAGCCAAGCAGATGACCACCGAGGTGCCGAGTTACTTTCACGGCTGGTCGCCCGATGGAAGGACGCTGGCCTTTGTTGCCTATCGCCATGGAAGCCAGCACTTCAACATCTACACCATCCCGACAGCGGGCGGCAGGGAAACCACGAGAACCGACGTGCCGTACCACAACGATGGGCCGGACTACTCGCCCGACGGTCAGTGGATCTACATCAACTCCGACCGCTCTGGCAAGGAAGCGATCTGGCGCTTTCCGGCGAAAGCGCATGGCGCGCCGAATCAGGGGGCAGAGATGGTGCTGAGCGACTCACTGGAAGACTGGTTCCCGCATATCTCGCCGGACGGGAAGCGCATGGTGTACATCGGCTATCCGGCAGGCACGCCCACGCACAACTCGCGCGAGTTGCAGGTTGAGCTGAAGTTGACGAGCGTGTCCGGCGGGCAGGTAAACAAGAATGCGAAAACGGTCGTGACAACCATGGGCGGCCAGGGTTCGCTCAATGTGAACTCCTGGGCGCCGGACTCCCAACGCTTTGCCTATGTGCACTACGAGGCTCTCCCGTAGAGCCCGTTTCACACCTGAGGGAGACAGCATTTGAGAAGCTTCCGCATCCTCTTCGCACTCGGGCTGCCGCTCGCAGCGATTGCAATGGCCGGCGCGCAGGATGCACCATCGCCCCAGGTTCCGGACTGGGCGCTCCCTGGCTCGCCGACCCACAAACAGGTGCCACCACCGGCTGATTTCCATCGCCCGACCAAGACCGAAATGGTTCCGCTCGGGGTTTTCGACGGGCAGTCGGATGTAGGCAGCGCAGTGGTTCCGGGCGCATCCAGCTATGACGCGGTGACGCACCAGTACACCATTCGCTCGGCCGGCTATAACATCTGGTACAGCCGCGACGAGTTCCGCTACGTTTGGAAGAAGATGTCGGGCGATGTTTCGCTTGCCGCCGACGCCACCTTTCCCGACCCGCAGGGCTATGACGATCGCAAGGCAGTGCTGGTTCTCCGCCAAAGCCTCGACGATGATGCAAGCGAGGCCGTCGTGGGAGAACATGGGTCGGGCATGGTGCATTTGGCGCAGCGGGCTGACCAAGGAAGCCAGATGACAGACGCGCAATATCGCTTCGGCGGAACCCTGGCCAAGGTGAAAGCCAAGCGGATTGGCATCGAAAAGCACGGCAGTGCGGTGGCGATCTTGATCAGCCTGACGGGCGAGCCGATGCACCAGTTTGGGCCGCCGATCGAGACTCACCTGCACGACCCGTTCTACGTGGGCATTGGGTTTTGCTCGCACCTGCCCGCAAAGGCAGATACCGCGGTCTTTTCCGATGTTCTGCTCGAGAACCAGGCTGGGCGGGTCCAGTAAACGCTCCAGGCGGGAGCGATGTGGGCTTGTCCGGCGCCAGTTTCGTCGATCCATTTTCGGCAGTATCGAAGATCAAGGACTGCCGTACGGTACCCTCGCTACGGTCATCAAAGCCTGCAAGCCTATGGGTCGAACCATTGTTGTTGTGGGCAGTGTGAATCTTGATCTGGTCTGCACCGCGAGTCGGATTCCGGCTCCGGGAGAGACCGTGTGGGGCACTCACTTTCAAACCTTTCACGGAGGCAAGGGTGGCAACCAGGCCGTTGCCGCGAGCCGCCTTGGCAATGATGTTTCCATGATTGCCAAAGTGGGCGACGATGATTTCGGAGCCACACTGCGGGAGGGCCTGCGCGCTGCCTCGGTCAACATAGACGACGTAACCACAGCTCCTGGTCTAGCTTCGGGCGTCGCGCTCATCTCTGTGGATGCCCAGGCACAAAACAGCATCCTCGTGATTCCTGGCGCGAACGGAGAGCTGAGGCCCTCGGACCTGGAACGCTGCTTGCCGCGGCTGCAGTCAGCCGGCATCCTCCTGGCCCAGCTGGAGATCCCCATGGAAACGGTGGAAGCGCTGTGCACGATTGCCTGTCGCGCGCACGTGCCGCTCATGCTCGATCCGGCGCCCGCGCGTGCGCTTTCACGGGAGGCCCTGCGATGCGTCACCTATCTGACTCCGAACGAAACAGAAACGGCGACCCTGACTGGCTGTGGCGACAGCGAGGTGACGCCCTCGTCGGTGCAGGAGGCTGCCGAGATGCTGCTCGAAAAGGGAGCCAGAAACGTGATCCTGAAGCTGGGAGCGCGCGGCGTTTTTGTCGCGGGTGCCGATGGTTTGCGGAAAGCAGTGCCTGCCGTTCGGGTCAGGGCCGTGGACACAACTGCCGCCGGTGACGCCTTGAACGGAGGGCTTGCCTCCGCACTGATGGCTGGCATGGGTTTGGAAGAAGCTGTGCGTTTTGCGATTGCTGTCGCGGCCGTGTCGGTAACCCGTGCCGGCGCGCAAACGTCCATGCCGAACGCAGAAGAAGTAGCAGCGCTCCTGCGGGAACAAGAAACACCTGCTTGAAGGCCCTGCCGAACGGTACGCGTAACCCGTCTCTCTGGCCGCGATGGGCGTACAGCACGAGTAGCTAAGTGACTGGTACGGGACTGCTTATCCACTGAAAACTTACCCCGGCGGTACTTCGGTGTTGTGACCCGTATGCCATAATCGGGCAAGGAACAAGCACTCGCTTGTATGGGGGGGCCCGCCTTGAGTGAGTTCGGTCGCAAGGATGTACTTCGCATCCTCGGTATACGGGAGCAGCAGCTGCGTATCTGGGAGCGCAATGGGCTGATCGCCTGTGCCGAAAGCTACAGCTTTCAAGACCTTGGTCAAGTACGCAGACTGCGCGAGCTGGGGTGCCATCGCATCTCCGCAGAGGGTATCCGCAACGCGGTCGTTGCCATGCGCGCTGTATCAGGCTTACCCGACCCGCTGCTCGAGGCCGGTCTGGAGATCAAAGCCTCGCGCCGCCTCGTGTTTCGGCACTCGGGCGCAGTTGTAGAGCCGATTGCAGGGCAGTATCTGCTTGATTTCTCGTGCAGCGGCAAGCCGGCCCTGGCCCCGATTGTGGCGCCGGTTCTGGCAGCGCGCGAGCGCACCGCGGAGGTGGCGCGGCTGTTTACGGCGGCGGTGTATGCGGAAGAGGCTGGGCGAACCGAGGAAGCAGAGCGGGGGTATGAGTCCGTGCTTGTGCTGGCTCCGGGCCATGCGCCCTCGGCGATCAATCTGGGAACCATCTGCTACAACCGCCGCAACTTCGAGCGGGCCGAGCAGTTCTATCGCATGGCCGCCGAAAGCGACGCGTCCTATGCGCTTGCTTTTTTTGATCTTGGCAATGTCCTCGATGAACTCAAGCGTTTGCCCGAAGCGATCGCAGCCTACCGCCGCGCCATTGCGTTGCAGCCCCGGTATGCGGATGCGCATTACAATCTTGCTCTCGCGCTGGAGCGGAACGGCCAGCGACGCTCTGCGCTGCGGCACTGGTCAGCGTATCTGCGTTTGGATGCGAGCGGCCCCTGGGCGCGGCACGCGCAGATGCAGCTGCGGAAAACCCTCGCCGTGCTCGGGATGGCGCTGGTGCAGGGCACTCGCACCAAGAAGGTAGCGCGGGAGGCTCCGCACGGTTTGCACCTGGTATGACTTAGCCGCAGGCAGGACATTTCGCACTAAGAGCTAGAAGCTTCTGCGGCGCGTACCATCTCGACCAGCACCTTGCGCACCTCGGGCGAGCTTCTGGCTTCGCGCACAAAGTTGATGCGCGCCGCTTTCATGTCTTCGCCGGTTTGCACGCGCAGGGTAAAGCCGAGCCGGTCGACTGAGGTCATCGTAGCACTGGTACCGTCCAGCCCGGCATGGACGCGGGCCAGCAGCACCATGGCCTCGACGTGGTCGGCATTCATGTGCGCCAGGATCGCAGGAGCCGCAGAGGCCAGCGGATCAGCTTCGGCGCGCGCGTATTCGGCTGCGTCCACCCACCCCATCACGCCGAAACCGCCTACGTAATACAGATCAACCGGCTCCAGCCGAAAGAAGCTGAAGTCGGCAAAGTCAACCCAGTAGCGGCTGTTCTCGTGCCGCGCCAGGTAGCGCTCCCGTGCCGCCGCTTCGTCATCTGCGCTGACTGGCTGCGCCAGACCGACAAGCGTGGCGCGTGCCGCCCCGAGCGGATCTTCGCCGGCGCCGCTTTGTGCGACAAAAAGGCTGGCCGCGGGTGCTGCCCTCAGGTTCTGTGTGTGCATGGCCATGTTGCTGATGAGAAAGACAGGCCGGCCTTTCCCGTCAAGCGCGTACGGCATGAGCGACCCGAAAGGGAAGCCAGGGTGCTTGCGCGATAGGGTGGAAAGCGTGCCGGTGGAGGCCGTTTCCACAAGCGTACGAACGCGCTCGGCATGTGCTGGTTCAGGCGGAGCCGGCCGGCTGTTTGCCGGAGCTCGCGATGCGTGTTTGTCCATTGCGCCCTCTTGTCGCCATACCGGGCTTACCCCTCGCTGCGGTCGATCATGGCCAAGCCTTCCACGAGCACTCCTGCTTTTCAAACGGCGGGAGGGTGTCCAGCTTGCAAGCAGGCGGCCGCGCAAGGAGCCCTTCATGCAGCAGCGGAAGTTATCGGTCCTAGTGTAATCGCCCTTTCAGAGGGTGTGCTCACGAGTCGAACCGCTCGCGTTCGCCGTACAATGGCCATACACTCGCGGAGGGATGTGTGAGCGGTTGAAACAGGCGGTCTTGAAAACCGCTTTACCCTAGCGGGTAACGGGGGTTCGAATCCCTCTCCCTCCGCCACAAACCCGAGCAGGTCGCGATCCATCGCATGGGCGTCCTCGCGAGCCGGGCGGCAGGTCTCAGTCTTGCCTTACCGGCACACCCAGAAAAACTGCCAGGTGCCTGAAGTCCTCTTCCGAAAGGTGGCTCGAGAAGGCTGGCATGCGCCCCTGGCCATGGCGCACGAGTTCCAGAAAGCGGCTCTCGTTCCAGCGGGCGCCTACCCCCACCAGTGACGGGAAGACTTGACCATCGCCTCTTCGGTCATCGCCGTGGCAGATCGCGCAGTTGGCTGCGTACAAGGATTGCCCTGTCGCATCGGGGTATGCAGGCGAAGCCTCCTGGCTCGCAACGCGGCTTCCGTCGCCCGCAAAGGCTGCGTCCTGGTCGCGCAGAAAGGTGACCAGCGCGGCGAGGTTTTTCTCAGAGGTTTGCGGAAACGCCGGCATGCGACGGAGACCGTGGAGAATGATTGCCGCGATCTCGTCGTTCCGCAGGTGATCCGCATTCCCGACCAAGGACGGGAACGAGGGGGCTCTCCCTTGCCCGTTCTCGCCGTGACACACAGCACACTGGGTCTGGTAAAGCTCCGCCCCCGCACTGCCCGATGCGCTGGGTACGGGCGTGGAGGCGGCCTGCAGGGACGGATGGAGACGGAACACAGTCCGGCCGCGGGCCTGCGGAGCCGCCACCGCGGCGAGAAGCAAGATCCCGGCAGCCCAGCACCTGAAGGCGGGCGACACTGCTCTAGCGTGCTTCATCGGCTTCCCTTGCCCTTAGCGTCGCCGCAGATAAGGTTGCGGGTCCGGCTGCCACGCTTGTTCCCGCACGGTGAGGATGCGTGCGTGAAACTCCGGTAAGTTCAGCAAACCGCCGCCTCCAAACACGCTACCAAGACCCCGTCAAGATCGTAAACAGACCGGCGCGATCGAAGCGCTTCGCGGGGACCGGTGTCACGCAATGCTGTTGTTCTGCCGCGTGAGCGTGCGCCCAGCCTAGGTGTGGCAGCAGGCGTGACTCTTTGCAGGCAGGTCTGAGGGTGGAACATCATTGGACGGATTCTGGTTGAAAAAGCCGTTCGGCTTGAGGGTAAAGCCGATGTACGTCGTCGGCATCACCGGGGCGTCTTCGGCGCGCGGCACATGGGTGTGGCCAAAGGTGTACCAGAAGACAATGTCTGTGTTCTCGATGGCCCGGTCGGCTGCCGTCCACGCTACCAGCCCTGCGCCGGCGCCACTTTGATTCGGATAATCTCCGGCGGCGTAGCGCTCCCCTGCCTCAAACGGCGTGACCCAAACATGGTTGTCCACAAAGCCGGCGCGCTTCCGCCACCAGGCCTCGGGGGAGGCGAAAGGCACGGCGTTGTCGCCGGGAATGAACTTATACCCCACCGGGTCCCCGACCGCGTTCTTTACGGCCGGGTTGATGAACTTCCAGGTCCTGGCTGTTTCGAGGCAAAGGTTGGCGCGCGCTTGCACCTCTGTTTTCAGGTTGGTTGGCTCGACGTGAAAGGCATTCTGGTACGGGTTTTTGTCGTCCAGCGGGTCGGCCAGGACATCGAGTTGCTGCACCGTATTGTTTTGCCCTTCAATGTTGAGATCGAGCCGCACATTGAAGAAGTGCTGATGATTGGGCGCGTACAGCAGGGGCGCGATCATGGTGCCGTGCCGAGGCTTTTCGCCCGGGCACGCAGCGCCGAGTGAAAGGATGCCGGTCAGCTTGATCTCGAACTGGATGTTGCCGTCCTGGTAGAAGTACCAGAAAAAGCCGTACTCATAGTTCTCAACCGTCGACACCGAGGAAACCACCAGGCGCCGCGAGCGGCGCACCTCCGGGGCGTCCGGCAGACGACGGTCCGTGTGCTTCCAGAGGATGCCGTAGTCTTCCTCGTGGATACAGATGGCATTGCCGATGGTAAGCGCGCGGCCTCGGCTGTCGCACAGGTGTGCGTCCAGATATTCAATGTGGCCCAGGCAGTCGCAGCCCAGGCGCAGGCTGTTCGCGCACATACCCATCCCGTACTCACCAACGTCAAAGGCGTTCTTGCGTGCCTGCGTGGGCCGAGGGTCTCCGTACGGGACGACCATTTCTGTGAGGGATGCGCGATACAGGATGGGTCGCTCGCGGCCCTGGTCGGCATAGCGCAGGTCGTGAATGGTCAAGCCTTCGCGTGCGTTGAAGCCGATCACAAAACGCCAGTTCTGCCAGGCCATCTGGTGACCGTGGAGCTCGAAGCTGGGCCCATCGGGCTGGGTGATCGTCAAAGGCTTGATGCCGTTGCGAAACCCAGACAAACGGTTCGCGGCGTAGTCCCATGGTTCGGGAGGCAACGGCCAGGTTCCGTACTCTTCTACCCGGAGAACCTCCATCGTGTTCAGGTCAACAACCGGCCGGATCCCCTCGATCGGGTGCGCATAGCCGTTTTCGCCAGGCTCGCTGCGCAAAAAACACAAGGGCCGGGCGAGCCGGCGCGTCTGGTCCTCGTCGCCGCCATAGTTTCCCGCGCTCCAAATGTCCACCATCACAAGCGACGTGTCCGATACGCCATACTGGCGCTCAAGCGCCTCACGGAAAGCGGGGCTCGCAATGACGGCGGCTTCACACTCGGTTTGCTCGTCGACCGAAAGGGTTGGCTGCGCGCCGGCCGGCATGGGATGAACGCTTTCGGCGCATCCTGCGCTGAGGTCAAGCAGAACATGGCTGCCGCGATTGGAGGCATTGTCAAAAAGCACCGCTTCCGCCCGTCGCCGCACCGGGTCACCTGCCTTCCAACGCCACACCTCACTTTTCGGGGGCTCCTCAAGCATGACGCTGATGATGCGCGTGGTGTCCGTGTGTCCGGGCATTGCGCGAAGGACCTCAACGGCCTGCGTGACCTCGGCAGAGCTGAGCGGCTCAAGTGGGTGCAATGACATCGCTTCTCCTGCGGGTAGCTGTGAAGGGCAAGGCGCGCCTGCGCGGTCTGCCTCGCCGGTGGTTAGCTTGCGGACCAAGGGGCGCGGTACTCCGGTGTGAGCAGGCGCGTGGCTCGCTCGGAACCCGTGGTAAGGCGAAACGCGGCGCTATCCCATTCCAGCACTTCTTCGGTCCGCAGGGCCACGTTGCCCAGCATCAGGCTTTCCACAATGGGCGCGGCATACGGGTAGGAAGAACTTGCCGGAGGTCCCCCCTGGCAGGCCCGGACCCACTCCATGTAGTGGGACGCGTCGGCCGCGGTTGCGCTGGGGCCGAGTTCAGGCCGGGTCGGATCAAAAGGCGCGCCGGCAGGGATCAGTGGGGCCGGTGCCGGCGAAACGACGCCGGCAGGCGAAAGGATGCGCGGTTTGTCCGACATGAAGCCGGCAAGCAGCTTTCCTTTCTCTCCGCTGTACATGACCCCTTGGTCGTCGGAACTCATGGACACGGCCGGTGGAAGCTCCGCCGGCCTTTCCGGCTTCAGCCCTCCATCAAACCAGTTGAGATGGATCGTGCCTCCGCTGCCTTTTTCCGGAAACTGGTACTGCAGCATCGACGCAACCGGGTAGCACTCGGGAAACAGCTCGCTCGAGCTGGCCCCGACGCGCGACGCCGGCCCTAGATCGAGAGCGCGCACAATCGTGTCGAAGCCGTACTCGCCCATGTCGCCGATCGCTCCGCAGCCAAACGGGTACCAGGCCCGCCACACAAACGGGAGGTAGCTATGGTTGTAGGGGCGCATGGCAGCCGGGCCAAGCCAAAGATCCCAGTCCAGGCCGGCCGGCACCGGATCAGCCGTGGTGGGGGTAGGCAGGCCCTGCTTCCAAAAGGCAGCGGGACGGTTGGTCCAAAGGTCCACGCTGTGCACCGGACCGATCACGCCGCTCTGAATCAGGTGGATGACGTTCAGCGAGGCCGGCGTTTGGGCATTGAAGATGGAGACCTGGGTGGCGCGCCCGGTTTCGTTGGCGACCTTGGCCATCTGCCGCGCTTCCCACGCGGTATGCGCCATCGGCTTCTGGCTGTACACATGCTTGCCGGCCCGCATGGCCGCGATCGCGATCACCGCATGCCAGTGATCGGGCGTGCTGATCACAACCGCATCAAGGTCCTTTTCCTTGGCGAGCAGCTCGCGGAAGTCCGCGTAGGCCGAGCAGCCGCGGAAGTCCGGCTTCCCGGTCGCTTTCGCGTAAAAGGCATTGGTAATCGCCTGGGCCGTATCGCGGCCTGCGGTCGGTCCGGGAAACTGCGCGCCCCAGTCGGGATCGGCAAGCAGCAGCCGCACCTTGTTGCGCAGCTCGTTCGTTCCCCACTCCAGGTAGGTGCTGCTCTGCTGGTTTGCGTCGCAGACTGCAATCACCTGGACCTGCGGCATGCGCAACAAGTCAATCAGCACGCGCTGGCCTTGCGCGCCGACACCGATGCAAGCCACGGTAAGCTTGTCGCTCGGCCGCACCGTTTGCTGGCCAAAGAGGGAACGCTCGAGCGCGAGCGCCGCGACCGAGCTGCCCGCGGTAGAAAGAAACCTACGCCGTGTGTAGTTGTGCACCGACTGATCCGATCCCAGGCTGCTCCCTGCTAGCGACACATGAGGGGCGGCCTTTAAAAGATGAACTTGCCCGCTAATTGCAGAATACGCGGATTGTGGGCGCCAGTGGCAGTAAGAAAGGTTGATGTGGAGCAAGCGGCATCGCCGTAACAGGCCGTGTTGTTTACGGCGCTCCACTGCGTGTGGTTGAAGACGTTGAAGGCTTCCGCCCGGAACTCAAAGTGCAGATCCTCATGCACGGGGATCTGTTTGAACAGGCCCATGTCGTAATCGGTGCGGCGCGGCAGGGTGAGGATGTTGCGTCCCGCGTCGCCAAAGGTGAGCCCGCGGGGAGCAGCGAAAGCAGCTACGTTGTAAAGACGCGGCCCTTGGACGCCGCTTACGTTGCGCGTCGCCGGGGCAGCATGGATCTTGCCGACAATATCCGGGTAGGACTGCAGGGGGCTGCTGTTTACGCCTTCAAAGCTGGTCGACACCGTATTGCCCACGCCCGCGTTGTCCGAGTACGTGTCGTTGACCACACTGAAGGGCGTCCCGGTTTGAAAGGCGGTCAGGTCAGAAACCTGCCAGCCACCCAGAACGGCCTTTCCGATGCCGCCGACGAACGGCGACGGCAGGTCATACACAATGCTCAGCTCCAGGAGGTGACGCTGATCAAAGTTCGAGCTGGCATAGCTGGCAGACGGGTCATAGGTGTTCGGGATCTCGGAGTTGCTGCTGCCGTCCGATGCGTTATCGAGCGAGTGGCTGTAGGTGTAGGCGAGGCTTCCGTTGAGCCGCCCGAAGTAGCGGCGCAGCGACAGTTGCAGCCCGTTGTAGTTTGAGTGGGCGGTATCTTCAAAGCGGTTGATGCCGCCCAGGCCGGCAAACGGCCGGTAAGGGTCCGGGTCGTTGCCGCAGGCGATGTTCAGGTGGTTGAGTGCGTCGCCTGTAAGTGCCTGGCCGTTGACGGTCCCGGTCGCGCAGTCGTTCGCCGAAATCGCTTGCCCGGCCGGGTAGGGCGAGGAGGCAAGCGGAAGCAGCTGATTGAGCTCGCGGCGCAGGGACAGGTGGGTCCCGACGCTGCCCACATAGGCAATGCCGAAAACACCCTTGCCAGGCAGCTGCGTTTCTACGGTCAGATTGAACTGCTGCACGTACGGCCAGACGGCCTGGGTCGGGATCGAAATCGCGCTGTCCGGAAATTGCAATCCGCCGCCACCGGAGTTGGTGTACCCGGTGAAGTTATACTTTGTCCCCGTTTGGACAAGCGGCGCCGAACCTTCAAGGGTTTCGGTGTTGGACTCGTTGCCGTTGGTGTGCTCCCAAAAGATGCCGTACCCTCCGCGGACCACGGTGCGCCCGGTTCCGGTGAAGTCGTAGGCAAACCCGAAGCGCGGGGCGGGATTGACCAGGTGCCCCTGCATGCAGCTGATCGGCACGCCCGCCGTTCCGTTACAAAGCTGCACGCCGTTGAAAAAGTTCCCCGATCCAGGCACCAGGGCGCCGGCCTGCCCGGTGATGGTGCCGTCTGTGTCGATCGCGGGCGCGTCGGCCGCGACCCAGGCTGCCGGGTTGAAGTTACCCGATTGCTTGCTGATGTCATGGTAGGTTCCGTAGAGACTTAGCCGCAGACCTAGGTCAACCACCAGCTTCTGCGACACGCGCCAGTTATCCTGAAAGTACGGCTCCACCAGCTTGAAGCGGTTGTAATACTTCAGCTGCGCGCTCTGCTGTTGGAACGACGCAATCCGTCCGGTAAGCAGATCGGCAAAGGCATTGCCGGTCGTGACCGCAGAAGTGTTGCTGAAGCTGTAGGTGCCCTGAATATTGCCCAGGTTGGGTTCGTTCTTTTGGGCCGCGATCAGGGAAGCGCCAAAGATAAAGGTGTGGCCGCGGTAGCTCTTGGTGAGCTGATCCCGATAGGTATAAGTGGGGTCGGAGTTCTGCCAGTTGGTGTAGCCGGTTCCACCGGTGAAGCCGCCGCCGTAGGTGCTGCCGTTTTCTATAACAAAGTTTGGCAGGAGCCCGTTGAAGCCGTTCTGGTACAGTCCGTTGCCGGCAAAGCTGCCGCGTGCGCCCGCCGTGGCCTGCAGGCTGATGTGGTTGGTTGTGTAGCTGGCGACGAACTCGTTGAGCAGGCTGGGTGACAGGGTGGCTGTCAGGTTGGCCAC
This sequence comes from uncultured Acidipila sp., assembly GCA_937859835.1. Taxonomy (GTDB): domain Bacteria; phylum Acidobacteriota; class Terriglobia; order Terriglobales; family Acidobacteriaceae; genus EB88. The sequence goes on from CALMAN010000093.1 coordinate 33,649, forward strand.
CATACTCAGACCCGGCCCTTTCACGTTGGTGCCTACGGTCGGAAAGCTGCCGCTGGCGTACTGGGGCGTCGCGGTGGTGGTGCCCCAGTCGTCATGGATGTAGCGGAAAAACGCGTGCCAATTGTCGTTGAAGTCGTGGTCAATCCGGAACAGCTCCTCGCGGTCATGGGTGAACTGCGAAGGGGCAGACTCGTAGATCGATTGGGCGCCGCTGCCGATGGTGGCAAGCGGCAGGATCGACAGCAGCGCCGCTCCGTTCGGATCAACGTTGACCTGGTTATTCGGGAAGTAGGCGCCGGTGGCAGGGTTTACCGGGCAATCCGGGTAGTCTGTCGTATCGACGGTTGCGCCTGCGCCCGGACAAACATCCGAGAAGTGGCCCGTCCGCTCCTGGTTTGATGGGACCGGCTGGTTAAAGACGTTGCCGGGAACCGTTTCGCGGCGCCACTCTTCGGAGTAGAAGAAAAACGTCTTTTTCTTGCCGCTTCCATACAGCCTGGGAAGGATCGCCGGGCCGCCCACCGTGAAGCCGAAATCATGCTTCTTGTATTCCGGAACAGACGTTTCGAAGTAGTTGCGGGCATTGAAAGCGTCGTTGCGGAGGAACTCAAACACATCGCCGTGAAACTGGGAGGTGCCGGCCTTTGTCTGCACCAGGATCGTGCCCGACGCGTTTCGCCCGTACTGCGCCCCATAGTTCGAGGTGAGCACCTTGGTTTCGGCGATCGCGTCGATGTCTGGGTAGGTGTTGATCGCGACGTTGCTGCCGTTATCCAGATTCTGCCCGCCATCCACTTCCCAGTTGTTGTACTCGGTGCGTCCGCCGTTGATGCTGTAGGAGGCATTGCCGGAAACTCCGACCACGCCTTCATCCTGGCCGGTCTGGTTACTTACCCCCGGGGTCAGTGTAATGAGCTGGGTAAAGTTGCGGCCGTTGAGCACCAGCTGGGTGATCTGCTTGCCGGTAATCACGCCGGCTACTTCGCCCGACTCGGTTTGGAGGCTTGCCGAGGAGGCGCCCGCTACGTTGACCGTGTCGAGCTTGGCGCCGACGTCGAGCTTGCCATCGAGACGCTGCGTTTGCGCGATGCGCAGAACCACCCCGTTTGCCTGGTAGGTGCTGTATCCGGGGGCAGAGATCTGCACCTGGTAGGTGCCGGCCGTCAGGGCCGGAATCACATACTCGCCGCTGCCGTTGGTGCGGGTCTGGTGCTGCTGCTGCGTGGCTGTTTCGGTCGCCACGACCTCCGCGCCGACGATGACGCCGCCCGACGAATCGGTGACCGTCCCGTTGATCGAACCCTCCTGCTGCGCACGCGCAACGCTGCAGCAGAAAAGCGCAAGAAAAACAGTCAAGGCGTACCAAGCGTGTCCAAGGCGCATACGGCAAAACCTCCTGCGGGTGACGGCGACAACCGAAGGCAAACAGCAGTTTTTGGCTCAGGGGGAGCTTACTTGGAGCGATGGTAAGGTACGGCCATGGGGAAAGCAGGCCAAACGTTTGCGCGCAAACGTTTGCCGTGTGACGAGAAATATTCCATACAGCAGGCTGGGTGTCAACTGAATCTTTCCCGCAGTTCCCGGCGCGTGCGGGGCGCGTCTTCGGGAAAAGCCGTCGTGCAACTGTGCTAGAGTGCTGCTTGCGCGGATGCACTCCCGTGTAGAAGGTCGGGTTCGATGGCAGCGCTGATGGGCGATGTAGCAAGGCGTGCGGGCGTTTCAATCACCACCGTTTCCCATGTCATGAATGGCACGCGTGAGATCGCTCCCGCAACCCGGGAGCGTGTTCTGGATGCCATCAAGGCGCTGCACTACTACAAGAACAATTCGGCTCGCCTCCTGGTCCGCGGCAACAGCGACACGGTGGGGCTGATCATCTCGGACATCGAGAACCCGTTCCTGCCCGAGCTGGTCAAGAGCTTTGAGCGCGCCGCGGCTGCGGCCGGCCTGGAACTGCTCCTGGGCATGACGAACTATGAAAAGAAAAAGGCCGAAGTCGCGGTGCGGCGCATGATCGAGAGCCGGGTTCGCGGGGTAGCCGTGATGACCTCGCAGCTCGACGATGACCTGTTTGACAGGCTGCTGCAGGCGGAGCTGCCCGTGGTCATGCTGGATGCGCCAAAGGTCGGCCGCCTGAAAGGAAGCATATCCATCGACTACACGGCCGGCATCCTGCCGGCCGTGGAGCATCTTTACCGGCTCGGCCACCGCAACGTGGGCATCATTCATGGGCCGCTGCAGGTGGTGTCCGCGTCACACTACTTTGAACTCATCCAGGACGCCGTGGCGGAGAACGGGATGCGGCTGGTGCGGGCCATTGAAGGCGACGGCGGCGCGCCCGGCGGGGTGCACGGAGCCCGTGCGCTCCTAAGCATGAAGCGGCCACCGACCGCCATCCTGTGCGGCAACGACCTGACTGCGATCGGTGCGCTCGGCACGGCAACACGGATGGGCCGCAGCGTCCCCGGCGATCTATCCATCATCGGCTGCGATGACATCGCCATGGCGAGCTACAGCCAGCCTTCGCTGAGTACGGTCCGCATCCCCCGCGATGCCATGGGGCAGCAGGCGTTCCAGTTGCTGGCCAGAATGGCAGGCTCGAAATCCCGGCGGGGCGGAGCCGCCGTAGTTGCGGCGGACTACATAGCCCGCGGGTCCACAGGAGCGGTTCGATCCACGCGAAGCGGCGCCAAGCCGCTTCCCGATGGAACGCGCGGGATCAGCCTGGTCGAAAGGGATTCCGGGCAAAGGGGGAACACGCGATGAAGGGAGGGCCGGTACGGGTTGGCATCATCGGCTCGCAGTTCCAGGCCGCCTGCCACGCCGCCTCAATCCGCATGATTGAGGGGGACATGGTGGTCGCCGCCGTTGCTTCACCCACTGCTGGCCATGCGCAGGCCCTTGCGGACGCGTACCGCATCCCGCGCGTGTACGAGCGCTACCAGGACCTTGCCGAGGACCCGGACATCGAAGCGGTCACCATTACCGCGCCCAACGCCCTGCACTGCGAGATGACGCTGGCGCTGGCCCGGGCCGGCAAGCACGTGATCTGCGAAAAGCCGCTGTGCGTCACCTTGGCAGAAGCTGACAGCATGATGGAGGCCTGCCGCAGCCACGGAGTTCTGCTGCTGTACGCGGAAGAACTCTTCTTCACTCCAAAGTATGTCAAGGCCAAGGAGATGGCCGATGCCGGCGCTTTTGGCAGGCTTCACCTGATCAAGCAAAGCGAGAAGCACTTCGGCCCGCACGCAGACTGGTTTTGGGACGAGCAGCGCTCGGGTGGAGGGGCGCTGCTCGATCTTGGCTGCCACGGCATTGCTTTCGCCTACTGGTTTCTTGGCCGGCCCAGGCTCGTCAGCGCCTACTCGCAACTGGGCACCTATGTGCACGGCGCCAAGACCAGGGCTGATGATGAAGCCGTCACGCTCATTGAGTTCGAGGGCAACGCCTTCGCACTGATCGAGAACAGCTGGGCGCGCCGTGGCGGGATGGACGACCGCATTGAAGTCTACGGGGAGGGCGGGCTGACTATTGCCAACCTGCACATGGGCAATGCGCTGCCGACTTACAGTGAGTACGGCTTTGGCTACGCGGTCGAAAAGGCGCCCACCACCGTGGGCTGGAGCTACCCGGTCTTCGAGGAGTTATGGAACTACGGGTTCCCGCAGGAGATGCGCCACTTCGCCCGCGCGATCCGGGGACTCGAAAGCCCCATCGCTACCGGAGAAGATGGCCGCGTCGTGCTTGAAGCGATCTACGCAGCGTACGCATCCGCGGGTTTGGGGCGCAAAGTGTCTTTGCCGTACCAGCCCACGACAGAGCGCCCGGTCGATGAGTGGCTGAGCAGGAGAAACGGATGAACCAGGCGCCGATGCTCAACAACATCTTCTCGCAACCCGCTTCGCATCGGGCCGTCATGGATCTCCAGCAGGGCCCGCAGCGGGGCATCTTCCAAGCCTGTGCTGACCGGATCCGGAACGCGCCGGGCAGGCTTTTTCTTAGCGGGATGGGGGCGTCGTTTTTCGCGGCGATGCCCGCGGCAGACCGGCTTGCGCAGGCCGGCCGCTCCGTGCAGGCAACCGACAGCGCAGAATTGCTCCACTTCGGCGGCGCCTCCTTTACGCGGGGCGACGTGGCCATCTTGATTTCTCGCTCGGGTGGTTCAATTGAAGTGGTGCACCTGGCCGAGAAGATGCGAGCCGCCGGGGTGGTGACGATCGCGTTGACGAATGTACCGGGCAGCAGGCTTGAACAGCTCGCAGACCTGACGCTGCTCGTAGGCTCGCACGCAGACGAGTTGATTGCCGTGCAAACCTACACCGGTACCGTGCTTACCCTGCTGCTCCTGGCCGAGCAGGTACTTACAGGCCAAAGCGCGCAGACTGCCGCGGCCTGCCTGGCCGTGCTGCCGGCGCTCGCCGACTTTATCCAGCGCACCTGGGAGCAAAGCGCATCCTGGGGCGACATCCTGGTGGGTGAAGGCGCGCTGTACCTTATCGGCCGCGGCCCGGCCCTGGCTTCGGCGCAGGAGGGTGCGCTGCTGCTGCACGAAACTGCAAAGTCGCCCACCGTGGCCATGTCGGTCGGGCAGTTTCGCCACGGCCCGGTCGAGGTGGTTTCGTCACGGTTCCGCGCCATTGTGTTCGGCACCCCCGCGGTCACGCGCGGGCACGATCGCGCGCTTGCCCACGATCTGCAGCGCATGGGGGCCACGGTCCGCTGGATCGGACCTTTCGAGCCCGCTCCCGGCGAAGAAAGCAACCCGGTCGCGTCGCTGGGCTCCTGGCCTGAGCCTGCTTCGGAGTTCGCCTCGCTGTTTGAAGTGGTGCCTCTGCAGATCGCCGCGTACCGCTTGGCGGTGTGGCAGGGGATGACTCCAGGGCACTTCCGGTACGCGTCGGAGGTGACCTCGCAGGAGTCCGGCTTCCCCCTCTTCCAGGCAAAAACACTCTGCCTGTGAGCGACCGGGCGGCCAGGCCAGAGTGCGTGATCGCTGTGGATATCGGCGGCGGCACGACCAAGCTCGCACTCGTGAACCGAGAAGGAACGCTGGAGCAGTGGAGTGCTTTTCCAACAGCTTCTCCCGATGCGGACGTCTTTCTCGCGCGGACCCTTGCGGCCATTTGCGATCTGCAAGAAAAGGCCCGGGTGCCGCTCCATGGCCTTGCTGTCTCGGCAGCCGGTTTTGTAAGCGCCGGGGGCGTTCTTACGTTCAATGCCAATCTCCCGTGGCTGGAAGGTGCAAGGATTGGGGAAGTACTTGAGCGGGGCGCGAAGCTCCCTGTGCATGTTGAAGCAGATTCAAATGCGGCCTGTCTCGCCGAGTACGTGTTTGGCAGCGGGTGCGGCACAAACCGCTTCTTGTGCCTTACTGGGGGCACGGGGCTGGGCGTCGGCATGATCGCAGAGAACAAGCTGTTACGGATTGCGCATGGGTGCATGGGCGATGCCGGCCATGTCATCGTGGCTCCTGATGGCCCGGCGTGCAGCTGCGGAGGGCGAGGCTGTGCGGAGGCCCTTGTCTCGACAGCAGTGCTGCGGCAGCGGTACGGGGCAATGCTGTGCCAGGAAGTGTCCTTCCGGCAGCTTGTCGAGGATTCCCTGAGGGCTGCGTCCGCAGCCTGCCTTCTAATGGAGGAGGCAGGACGTGCACTTGGCGTGGCCGCGGCTTCCCTCGCGAGCATCTTTTTTCCAGACCGGATTGCGGTTGCCGGAGGCCTGGCCCACGCAGGCGAAACCTTTTTCAGGGCGGCGGAGCAGTCATTCCGAAGCCACGTGGGATCGCTTCCGGCTTCGCGGGCCACGCTTGCACTGGCGAACAGCGGCGCGCATGCGCCTCTGCTGGGCGCGGCCGCGTGTCTTTTCTATCCCGAGCTCTTGTGAGGTGCAGGAGCGGAGGCAGAGAGTGCTGCGGCACGGACGCCTGCATCAAGAGTGTGTGGGCGTGCGGCGCTCCTTATTGACACCTCCATACGGGCTTCCTATAGTGAACCCAAACGTTTGCCGCAAGCGCTTGCCAAGGAGCAGGGTTATGGCCGGTCAGAGTCCAAGCCGGAGGGAACTGATCCAGGCATTCGCACTGGCCTCGGCTGCAAGTGTGTTCCCCAACTTCACGCGGTGGGCCTGCGCGCAGGGCCAAACGCATGGAAGCGCCGCGACAGCTTCCCGCGGCTACAAGCCCCTCTTCTTCACTGCTCAAGAGTATGAAACGGTCGAGTTGCTGGCCGAGTTGATTCTGCCGGCGACCCATCACAGCGTCGTCAATGACCAGGGGATTGCCAGGCTGGAACGGCAACCGGGAGCCAGCGACGCAGGGGTTCCGGAGTTTATTGACTTCATGGTGTTCACAGATCGCGAGCAGCAGGCGCCGTTTCGTCAGGGACTGGCGTGGATGGATCGCTCCGCTGCTCCTGCGCCTCGCTTCGCGAATCTTTCCGCTGCGGCCCAGAGTGCCGCGCTTGAACGCCTTGCCTACAAAGCAAAACAGCGAAGCGATGAGCAAGAAGCGCAGCAGTTCTTTCGCTTGTTTCGCCGCTACACCGTGATGGGTTTCTACACCACGGAGATCGGCTTGAAAGCACTTGACTTTCCCGGGCTTACTTTTTACGGATCGTCACCCGGCTGCACCCATGGCGATAACCCGGAACATAGCGGCTTGTAAGACGTACTCAGGCGGAGGGATGCATGGAGGGCTATGACGTCATTGTGATCGGCACCGGCGCGGGCGGCGGAATGGCCATCAAGACGCTTTGCGAGGCGGGCCTGAAAGTGTGCGCGCTCAACGCCGGACGGCAGCTTGATCCCGCAAAGGACTTCCGCGAGCACCGCATGCCCTACGACGTGAAGTTTCGCGGCTTCGGCTCCCCGGCCCACCGTGCGCGCAGCGTTGGCTACATGGATAGCGAGTATGTGGCCCCGGACGTTTGGGAGCACGAGATTGAGTACGCGGTCGGGGAGGGCACGCGGTGGACCTGGCCGCGTGCCAATGCCGTGGGCGGCAAAACAAACTTTTGGGGCAGATCGGCAGCGCGCATGGCCTCGATCGACTTCAAGGCCGCTTCCCGCGACGGCTTCGACGTAGACTGGCCCGTCACCTACGAGGAGATAGCACCGTATTACACGCGCGTCGAGGAGATGATCGGAGTCGCGAGCACCGTACAAAACCGGCCCTCCAATCCGGATGGAAGTTATCTGCCGCCCATCCAGTTTCGCTGCATGGACCATATCCTTGCCTCAGGGGCCGGCAAGTTAGGCATTCCTTACCTTCCCGACCGGATTGCGCAGCTGACGCGCGCCCACCAGGGCCATCCGGCCTGCCACTACTGCGGCAACTGTACGAACGGCTGTGACGTGGGTGCATTCTTCTCGACGCCGTATTTCTTTCTCCCCCTGGCGCAGGCAACCGGCAACCTGGAGCTACGTACCGACGCAGTGGCACGCGAGATCCTGGTGGATGGGGATGGGCACGCTCGCGGCGTAGCTTATGTGGAGCGCCAGAGCCACCGCGAGATCGAGGTCCACGCCAAGGCAGTGATCGTTGCTGCTTCCTGCATCACCACTGCGCAGATCATGCTGAACTCCCGCTCGCGCCAATGGCCGACCGGCATCGCGAACTCTAGTGGGCAGCTCGGACGGAATCTTTGCGATCATATGTACGGCACATCGGGCTACGGGTATCTTCCACAACTGCTCGGCCAGCCAAGCTTCCCGGACAATGTCACCGCGGCAACCGTCGCGTGGCTGCCTCGATGGCAAAATCTCGCGCATCCGACGCAGGAGAAGTTTATTCGCGGCTACTCCTTTTACCCGGGAGGAGGCTGCGATGAGTTTCCCGGCTACTATGACGACATAGAAGGGTTCGGCGCGGCATACAAGGCAGAGATCCGCCGCCGCTATCCCACGCCGGCAAGCTTTACGTTGCAGGCCCCGAGCCAGCGTTCTGACCGGAACTTTGTGGACATCGACCCCGTGAAGAAGGATGTTTTCGGCACGCCGCAGGTGCGGATCCATTTCGAATGGGATCAGAACACCTTGCAGATGTGGGAGCACTCCAAGGAAGTGTGCAAGGAACTGTTTGCGGCGATGGGCGCGGTGTACCAGGGGCACGGCGATCCTGAATCGCCAGGCTGGAGTCTCCACGAGACCGGGACCTGCCGCATGGGCAATGATCCGCAGCACTTTGTTACCAACCGCTTTGGGCAAGCTCATGATGTGCCCAACCTGTACGCCTGTGACGCGAGCGTCCTGCTGAACTGTACCGACAAGACCACGACTCTTTCGGTGCTCGCTTTTTCGCTGCGCGCCTCAGAACACCTGGTGGCGCAGTTCAAGGCGGGTACGGTGACGAGCAGGGCTGCGCTATGAGTCTCATGGATCGTCGCTCCTTTGTCTTTACGGGCATGTGCGCTGCTGCTCAGTCTGGGTTCGCGACCGAAGCGGCTCTTCCCGCCGCCAACTTCCCCACGGACCCGCGTGCGCGTTTGGCCGTCGCCACGTATCCCTTCCGTGCCCGCATGCTTGCGCCTCAAAACACAGACCGCGATCCGCATGTGCCGGGCATGGACCTCGCGCACTTTGCCCGGTTTGTTCGCGCGGAGTTCGCAGTACCAGGCATCGAGCCTCTCCATGCGCACTTTCCATCGACCGAGTTGGCGCAGGTTCGCACGCTGCGGGCAGAGTTCGATGCCGCGGGTGTTCACGTCGTGAACATCCCGGTCGATGAGCACGTCGATCTTTGCGGTGACCCGGCTACACGGAGCGAAGGGCAGGCCCGGCTTCGGCGTTGGATCGACATCGCCGCGATCCTTCGCTCGCCGAGCATCCGCATCGCCCTGCCAACCTGCGGGCAGCCCGGCAACCTGTCCGGGGCGCTGCAGGCGCTTCAGCCCACCCTCGACTATGCTGCTCGGCAGAAGATCGTGGTGAACCTGGAAAACGATGATCCGGTAACCGCATCGGCCGCGCGCATAGTTGCTGCCATCAAGGACTGCAGCTCACCATTTCTGCGAGCGCTTCCTGATTTCGCCAACGGTCTGATCGGTGGCGATGAAGCCTTCAATGCCAGCTCTGTGCAAAGCATGTTTGGCTACGCCTGGAATATCGCGCACGTCAAGGATGCCGAGGTGATCGGAGGCAAACGTGAAGGCGTCGATCTCCGGCAGCTTTTCAACTTGGCGAAGCGCGCAGGCTACCGCGGCTACTACTCGATGGAGTCCGATTCAAACGTCGATCCTGTTGCGGATACCAGGCACCTGATTGCGCAGAGCCTTGCGATGCTCTAAGACCCTGGCGCGAACGGGCGTGTCTGAGGCTTGCGCGAGAGAATCGTCTTACGGGGAGGAGCGATGCGCTGGACCTGTAGCCTTAAGTGCTTGCTGGCGATCGTTGTGCTGCTGTTTGGAACCGGCGCGCTCCCGGCACAAGCGCCAGACCCCGCGACGCTGTTTGCTCAAGGCACAGCGGCCCTGCGCCAGGGCGCGTATGCAGAAGCCAGCCGGGACTTCCACGCGGTGTTGCGCCTCGACCCATCGTCGGCAGCGGCTTACACCAATCTGGGCGTCGCCGCCATGCGGCAAAAAAACTGGCCGGAGGCACTGCAAGCGCTGCAAAAAGCCCAGCAACTCGACCCCTCAGTTGCCGGGGTGCAGCTGAACCTTGGGCTGGTGTTTTATCGCTTAAACAACTTTGTCGCCGCCATCCCTGAGTTCTCCTCCGTGCTTCGTCGCGAGCCTGCATCGGCACAGGCGCGCTACCTCCTTGGGCTTTCCTGCTTCTTCGCAAACCAGTACAGCACTGCCGCTGAAACGCTTCTGCCGCTGTGGACGGAGCAGTCGGGGAACCTCGCTTACCTGTATGTGCTGGGAAGCGCGGCGCACAACGCGCATGATGAAGCACTGAGCACGCGCGCGTTTGACCAGATGGCGCAGGCAGGCGAAGGCTCCGCCGGGTTTCACCTGTTCGCTGGCAAGGCGCTGCTGGGCAGGCAGGACTACGCCGGTGCCAAACAGGAGCTCAGCCAGGCGCTTGCTCTCGACCCCAGGCTCCCGATGGCGCACTTCTTTCTTGCGGAGGCGTACAGCGCGCAGCAGCAGCCTCAAAAAGCACACGACGAGCTGGTCGCGGAAACCACGCTCGAGCCAGAGGTGCCCTTCAGCTACGACGCGCTCGGCCGGCTGGACATGCAGGGCGGCAATCCCAAGCAGGCCGAAAAGGATTTCGAGGCGGCGCTGGAGCGTGATCCGACCCTGGCTTCAGCCTGCGTGGGACTGGCGCAGCTGCATCGCGATGCGCGCGAGTACAGCCAGGCGCTTGTGATGGTAGACAAAGCGCTTGCGCTGCAGCCTCAAAGCGCGAGCACCCACTACCTTCGTGGCCTGATCCTTGCGCGCCTTGGCCGTGCGGGCGAGGCGCGGAGCGAGTTCAGCACCACCAGCGACCTGCTGCATCGCTTCAATGAACAACTGAAGCCGCCGGATCAGAGCATTGCCGCGGATGCGCAGAGCACGGAGGCTGCCGCGGAACAGTAGTCGAGCATCCTGCCACATCTCTCGTCGGCGAAGGCCACCGGCTGCCTACGATCTGCCGGGCCTGACGCAGCTGCTAGGCTCGCGATTTCTGGCCTACCAAGTCGCGGCACCAACGCAGTCCTTGTCCCCCCCCCGCCACAGAGCGTGGCGGACGCTTCTAACGCGGGTCGGGCGCGGTCTTGGCGAGGCTTTCTGCCTTGCGCCGTTCCGCAGCAGCCGCGCCCGGCTTCCGTTGTTTCTCGAGCGCCTCCGCAAGCAGGGCGTGCGCTTGAGCGAGCGACGGTTCGGCGCTGATCGCGGTTTCAAGCTGTGCCTGCGCTTCGGCGTACTTCTTCTGTTCCAGGAGCGCGCGCCCGCTTCGCAGCGAGAACTGTGCGCGCTGCGCGTTTGTGGCGTCCCGGCTCAGAGCGGCTGCGATCTTGCGCTCGGCTGCGGCGCCGGCTGCATCGCCCTGCTCGGCCAGTACCGAACCCAGCGTGACATGCGGGCCCGGCTGCCCTGGCTCAAGCGCGATGGCTCGCCGGAGTGCTTCGGCTGCACGCGCTTGATCGCCGGCCTGGTGGTACACCGAGCCCAGCACCGCCCACGCGTCGCCGTAGCCTGGGCGTAGCGTAGTCGCTGTTTCGAGCTGCGTGGCCGCAGCTTGAAAGTCACCCTGCTGCATGTAGAGCACGCCCAGCGTGTAGTCCGGGTCAGGGAGCGACGGGTCCAGGCGCTCCGCAGTTTGGAGCTCCGGGATCGCTGCCTGGAGGTTGTCCTTCAACTTGTAGGCAAGCGCCAGATCGTAATGCAGGTGCGCATTTCCTGGTTCAAGGGCGAGCCCGGCCTGGAATTGTTCGAGCGCCTGATCAAGCGCACTGGCCTGCAGGTAGGCCACGCCAAAGTCCTCGCGCAGGGTAGCCGTAGGCGGCCCGGCAGCCAGGGCGCGGCTGTAAAGAGGAATCGCTTCTTTTGCATCGCCGGTTTGCACCAGCGCGAGGGCGTAGTTGGTGAGCACACTGCTGTCTTTGGGGCGGGCCGCTGCGACTTCGGCGAAAAAGGGAAGGGCTTGCGCAGGCGCGCCATTGTTCTGCAGCGCCAGGGCAGTGTTGTATGTCGCGTCGAAGTACACGGGCGTCCCTTTTGGGGCAAGCGTGCGTGCGCGCTCGAGCTGGCCAACTGCTTCAGCATCCGCCCCGGTAGCCGACAGGGCGCGCCCGAGTTGAAGCGCGTACTCGGCGCTGGCAGGGGCAAGCCGGCTGGCTTCGCGCAAGGGTGCGAGTGCGTCCTCCGGGTGGCTGGTGGCCAGCAGCAGCGAGCCGAGGTGGTACTGCGCGGAAGCCAGCGAGGGTACCAGGGCAGTCGCGCGAGAAAACTCGGCCAGGGCTGCGTCGGTTGCACCGCTTTGCGCAAGAAGCACTCCGGCCGCGTCGTGCAGGGCGGCGCTTTCCGGCGCGGCGGCGAGCGCGGTGGTCAACACAGCGCTTGCCGCCTCCCGTTTGCCAAGGGCTAAAAGCGACCTGGCTTCGGCCAGCGCGTCGTCGGGCGCGAGCGGGTCCGCGCCGCCCGCGCTCGCTGCCGCAAACGCGTCTACCGCGGCCGGGAAGCGGCCGAGCTGCTCTTCAGCGCGACCCAGGGCTGCGGCGGCCAGCTTGTCATGGGGGTCAAGGGCGCGTGCTCGCTCGAGTTGGGGAATGGCCGCAACCGGTTTGCCTTCGGCGAGCAGCACCTCACCGTAGGCCGTGTGCGCTGCTGCGACCTGCGGCGCCACCTTCACGAGGCGTGCAAAGGCGGCATGCGCGCCGGCAAGATCGCCGGACTGAAAAGCGGAGTACCCGGAGCGGTAAAGCGCGGTGGCGTCCGCGGCTCGCTGCTGCGCGGGGGCACTTGCACCGGCGGCCAGCGTCACAATGGCTACCAGACCGGCCCGGAGCGCATGCCGAACGTTTGCGGCGCTTCCCAGAGAGCACGCGGTGCGTTGCGGAGGGAGTCGACAGGGCAACACGGCGACCAGTGAACACAAAAAAATCAAACATCGGGCCGGCTGACCGGCGCCGGGCCTGCTGCCAGGGACGGTCCGGGTCTGAGGAGCAGGCGAGGCCCGTTCCTCAGATTGCCACAATCCAGGGAAAAGAGAAACCGCGAGGCTGCGGGAGCTAGCGAGTCCCGTTTGCGGCGGCTGCGGCAAACGGGACGTAATGACGCCCAAAATACAACCGGTACTCGCCAGGGGAGCCGCCCGCGAGCACCTGCAAGGGGGTCGGGCGCGCGATCGCTGCATCCCTGCTTGAAGGCACGCTGAACAGCAGCTGCGAGCTGAGATCAAGAACCAGGAACTGATCGCCGACCATGCCGCAGCCATAAGCGCCCGGCTGCAGGAGCTTGCCGGCGAAACGGGCCGGTGTGTCGAGCAGCAGGTAAGCCTGGTAGCGCTCCTGCACCGAGGAGCTGTAGCCGGAAGTATCCACAAGGCCGGCAAGCACAAAGCCCCCCGGCAACCTGGCCCCGCCGGTATTGCGCAGCTGCACAGACGCAACCTGGCCGGCAAAGAAGACCGTGGCGGGCACCAGCGTGGAGGCGACCTCGCGGGAGATGGGGCCTACGGGCAGATCCCTGGGCGCGCTTGCCGTGGGCGCGGCCGCCATCTGCGCTCGCGCCGGTGAGCTGCCTCCAAGCAAGATGGTAGAAGCCAGAACGATATACGGGATCAGCCGCCAGCTACTCGACACGAGCCACCCAGGACGCATACGGCGGCAGTGCGATGCCCGACAGCGTGGCCTGCCGCTGCAGGGAAGGGGCGTCGGTCAGCAGTGTTTGTACGTGGCTGCCCCCGGCGCCGTCGAGCGAAACCGTTTGCGGCGCAGCAGTGCAATTTACCGAAACCACGATCGACTTACCATCGTCGCCCTTGCGCGTGTAGGAAAGCACCGAAGGATTGCTGGTGTCGAGCATGGTGATCGTGCCCGTGTGCAGTGCAGGATCGCTGCGCCGCATGCGGATCAGCTGCTTGTGCCAGTCGAGCAGCGATGCCTGCTCGCCGGACTCGGTCTGCACATTGACCGTTTTGTAGTCGCCGGCCACCGGCAGCCAGGTGTGCGGATTGGTGGAGAAGCCGGCCTGCGGACCAGGGGTCCACTGCATCGGTGTGCGCTCACCGTCGCGACCCTTTTCTTTCGGCCAACCGGTACGGCCGATCGGATCCTGCACGTCTTCCTTGCGCGTGGGGGTGCTGGTGACCATGCCGATCTCTTCGCCGTAGTACATCAGCGCGGAGTCCTTGGTGGTGAGCAGGACGGTCGCGATCAAACGCGCGATCGCCGCGTCGTGGACCCCGTCGCCGTAGCGGTTCCAGCTGCGCGGATTGTCGTGGTTGTCAAAAACAAACAGCGGCTCACTGCCGTGTATCTCTGTTTCTGCTTCCGCGATATGGCGGCGCAGCAGGCCGGCATCCAGCTTCTTGGCAAAACCGACCTGCATGTCCATGGGGAGCTGTAGCTCATTGTGGCTGGCGCCCCCGTACCACTTATCCAGCTCTTGCACGTTCGGCAGATAGGTTTCACCTATAAGAACACGGTCGCCCGGGTACTTACCCACCATGGCACGCAGCCGGCGCATTACATCGTGCACCTCCGGCAGGTTGTTGGTGTACTCATCGCTAACATTTGGGTCGCCCTGCGCGTTGGTGCCGCCGGTTGAGGTCTCGTTGCGCAGCTGCGGATCTTCAAACAGCGTCGGCACCGCGTCGAAGCGGAAGCCGGCCACCCCGCGGTCGAGCCAAAAGCGGATGGTCGCAAACATGGCTTGTTCCACGGCCGGGTTGCGCCAGTTCAGGTCAGGCTGCTGCTTGTAGAACTCGTGGTAGTAGAACTGCTTGCGTGCCGGCACCCACTCCCATGCCGAGCCACCAAATCCGCTTACCCAGTTATTGGGCGGCACCATGCCGTCGTGCTCAAACCGTTTCTGGTACGCAGTGACGCCTGCGCTGTTTGCCGGGACGCCGGAGTTCCACACGTACCAGTCGGCCTTGGGGTTAGTGCGCGAGCTTGCCGACTCAATGAACCACTTATGCTTGTCCGAAGTGTGATTCATCACCATGTCAAGCAGAATGCGCACATTGCGCTTCTTTGCTTCGGCAACCAGGCGCGTGAAGTCAGCCATGGTGCCGTACTGCGGATCGACGCTCTCGTAGTCCGAAATGTCGTAGCCGAAATCTACCTGCGGGGAAGGGAACATGGGCGTCATCCACACGGCATCGATGCCCAGCGCCTTCAGGTAATCGAGTCGAGCCGTGATGCCGTTCAGGTCGCCGATGCCGTCGCCGTTGGAGTCCTGAAAAGAGCGAGGGTAAATCTCATACATCAACGCACCCTTCCACCACGGAGCCGTGTTGCCGGCCGCCGAGGCAAAAGGAAGCGCGTGCCCGTCCCGAGTTGCTCCATGTCCTGTTTGCGCAGGAGTTCTGGAGCCGACAAGCAGCACGGCGGCCGCGACCGCACACGTGATCAGGAACCTTTCCGAACGAACAACATGCATAAGGACGGTACGCCCCTTTCCCGGGCAGATTCCGAGCTTCTCGCGCCGGGTCGTAGAAAACCTCGATCGTGGTGGAGCATATCACTTCCGCGGCCCGCCGGCTTCCGGGAGCAACGGGCGGCCGCAGCTCCCTGCCCGGATCAAGAGGACGCGGATGCCGGGCCAAGCAGGAGCGACTTTCGTAACCAGAAAAGCCCAATTTTCTGTTTGACACATGTTCAACTGCCCCGATACGGTTTTCGGCGACGCTCGCAAGTCTGGCGTGCCCCGCTCAAAGTCGCGCTTCCGAAAGGCGGCGAGCAGGGCAGATGCGCTGAGCGCGCAACGGCTGCTGCTTGTGTACCGGTTTCCGGCACAGGGGCGGTCGCAACGGATTGCAAGGTTTTAGGAGGCAGTACGTATGCGCTTCACTCGGAAGGTTGGGTTGTTCGTGGCCACCGCTGCTGTGTGTGGAGCTCCGCTTTCGGGGCGCGCCCAGGCTGTGTTTGGCTCCGTCTACGGCGTCGTCGAGGACGCGTCGGGCGCAGTGGTGCCGAACGCGACCATCACGGTCACCGACACGGCCAAGGGCATCTCGGTAACAGCGCAAAGCAACGCAAGCGGCGAATACACGGTCGGGCGCCTCATCCCCGATCCGTACACCGTCAAGGTCGATGCTTCCGGCTTCAAAACCTTTGAAAGCACAGGCGTCAACGTGCTGGCCGACCAGTCCGCCAAGGTGGACGCGAACCTCACCATCGGCTCTGAAGCGCAGGTTGTGCAGGTCAACGCCGACTCGGTGCCCCAGTTGAAGACAGACCGCGCGGACGTATCGACCACCTTTGGTTCCAAACAGATTGAAGATCTCCCGATCCCGAACCGTAATTTTACCGCCCTGCAACTGCTGCTGCCCGGTGCGCAGCAGCTCGGCTGGTCGCATGCCGCGGATGAAAACCCGCAGGGGTCGCTGCAGATCCAGGTGGACGGGCAGGCCTTCGGCGGCGTGGCATACGAGCTGGACGGCACCGACAACCAGGACCCGATCCTGGGCATTATTGTGATCAACCCGAACTCGGACTCGCTAGCCGAAACCAAGATCACCACCCAGAACTTCGACGCGGAGTTCGGCAAAGCAGTTTCGTCCGTGGTTACCGCGCAGACGAAGTCCGGCTCGAACAGCCTGCATGGCACGGCGTTTGATTACCGTGAAAGCGCCGCGCAATTGGCACGCGACCCCTTTACGCAGCCACTCAGCGTGCCGCCTGCGCTCAAGAACCAGTTTGGCGGTTCGCTGGGCGGCCCGATCGTGAAGGATAAAGCCTTCTTCTTTCTCGACTACCAGGGTGTGCGGCAAAAAGTCGGCTATTCCAACACGCAAACCGTTCCTTCGGCTCACCTCATTTCTACCTGCCTGGGGCAGTCCCTCGCGGCGGATGGGACTGCCGGATGCGACTTTTCTGAGTACGACGCACCGGGTCTGGACAGCGGCTCGAACGCAGGCACGGTAACCAACCGGCGCATCATCTACCAGCCAAACGGCATCGCGTACCCTGACAACGTCATTCCTGCGGCACAGATTTCGCCGCAGGCCAAGGCACTGTTTGCCTACCTCCAGCCTTACGCACCCAACAAGCTGACCGATTCGACATACCCAGGCCTGCGGAACAACTATGCCGCCAGCGGTACGGGCTTGTTCAACAGCGATCAGTGGGATGTGCGCGGGGATTACCAGGCACGTGAAAACCTCCACGCCTTTACGCGCTTCAGCCGCTTTACGGATACCCTGACCGGCGGCGTCATGTTTGGGCCGGCCGGTGGCGCAGGCTTCGGTCTGGGCGGCTACGGCGGCAACTCCCGGGGAGCGAACGACAGTCTTGCGGCCGGTTTTGACCTGGCGCTCAACGCAAAACTGGTCACTGATTTTCGCGTCGGCTACTACCGGTACAACGTGATCGATACCAAGTACGACCAGAACGTCGAGTTCGCCAATCAACTCGGCATCCCGGGCATGAACACCGGCGCACTGATCACCGGGGGTGCGCCCTCCTTCAACCTTGCCGAAGTCGGACTTTCCGGTAACTCCGGTCCGAACAATGCTGCCGCAGCAGGCCCGCAGTACGGAGCCGGTTTGAACGTCGACCGCTGCAACTGCCCTCTCACGGAGCGTGAAGACCAGTACCAGATCGCAAACAATTGGACCAGGACGGTCGGAAACCATGAGATTCGCTTCGGTGCGGACCTTCGCTACGCTCGTAACCTGAGGGTGCCAAGCGACAATGACCGGACGGGCGTTTTGCAGTTCGGCACGGGCCCAACCTCGAATCCGAATGCTGTCGGCGGCACGCTCGCGGACGGAAGCAAGGTGGAAACGCAGGGCGGTCTTGGTTTTGCCACCTTTGCCCTTGGCGACGTCACCAACTTCAATCGCTATGTCAGCGCCACCACGAATGCGAAGGAGTTCCAGAAGCGCACTTTCTTCTATGCGCAGGATACCTGGCATCCCTCGCCGAAGTGGACGGTGAACTACGGTCTTCGCTACGAGATCTACTTTCCCGAAGCAATCAACAACAAAGGGCAGGGCGCTGTTCTCAACCTGAGTACCGGATACCTGCAGGTAGCCGGCTACGGCAACCTTGGCAGCAACATGGGCTTTAACAAGTCGACGTACCCACTGAACCCGCGTCTCGGAGTCGCGTACCAGCCGAACGATCGAACCGTCATCCGCGCCGGCTATGGCCGCAGCTTCGATATCGGGGTCTTCGGCTCTATCTTTGGGCACGTAGCGACCCAGAACCTGCCCGTGCTGGCCAACCAGCAGATCACCACCACCACTGGCCAGACCGGGTACGCTTTCTCGCTCGCGCAGGGTCCAGCCGCTTACACGCCGCTCGCCATTCCGCCAAATGGCCTTATTCCGAATCCGGGGTCAGAAGTGACGTCCAAGGCACGTCCGATTACCATGCGGCTGCCTACGCTGGACGCATGGAACTTCAGCATTCAACAGTCGCTAACCCCAACGCTTTCGGTAACCTTCGCGTATGTCGGCAACAAGGGCACGCACACCCTAAGTGCCGGCGATGGAAACAATACCAACCCCAATGAGCCGGCGATCGTTCTCCCAGCGGCGTTCAGCGTCACCGGGCAATCTCTCCACTACGATCCGAACGGGGGCAACTGCTACCCGGCTGGTCCTAACTGCACCGCGGCGGGCACGGTTCAGGGCGGGAACCTGCTTATCGGCCCAACGGGTGCCGTATCCAATACGACCTATCTGCGCCGTTACTCGGGCGGCGCCTTGCCCGCCTGCGGTGGCCCCTGTGGCTGGACAAATGACGTGAACTACTACGGCGACGACCAGGACACGCACTTCAATGCCCTGCAGGTATCCGTGGCAAAACAACTCACTCACGGTATTTCCGCAAACGTGAATTACGCATGGCAGCGGGGGTTTAACTACAACTCCAGCTTTGCCACCTGGGACAAATCGGCTGTAAAAGGCCGCGATGATTCCATTCGCGAGCAACAGGTAACCGCGTACGGTATCTTCCTGCTCCCCTTTGGGAGAAACCAGTTCCTGCTTGGCAACGCAGGCGGGGTACTGAATGAGATAGTAAGTGGATGGCAGTTCTCACCCGTGTTGAATTACGCAAGCGGGTTGCCGTTTACCCTCAGCTATAGCAGCTGCGGTAACTATCTGCCTTCGGACGCTCCTTGCTATGTAAATGGACCTCCAAGGTCCTTGAAGACCTTTGTTCGCGGCTTTCCGGGAGGCTCAGGAGCCAACTCGCTTACCTTCTACGATCCGATCACCCTGGGCGGCCAGTTCACTGCATCCACTCTTGACCAGATCGGCAACTCGGGTCGAAACAGCGTCTTTGGGCCTCACTTCTTTAACGGCGACCTGTCGCTGTATAAGGATTTTCCGATTCGCGAGTCCCTGGTGGCGCAGTTCCGTCTCGATGCTTTCAACGGTTTCAACCACATCAACTTTGGCAACCCTGGCGGGAACATCGAGCAGCCAGGCTCCATCACAAGCGGGCCCTATCCAGGAGGCACCACCAACCCCCGGCAGCTTCAACTTGGCGCGCGCTTTCAGTTCTAAGTCGGCAGCAGGGTACATACGCGGGGAGGGGCCTGACAGGGTCTCTCCCCGTACACTTTCAAGCGGTATGTCTTTTCGCCGCCCGCTGGAAACTGCATTGCATCTGCTTAGCTCGAGCTTGCTCCTCTTCGTTTGCACCTCGGCTGTGTTCGCCCAGGAAGCTGCCGCGCCCTCGGCCGATCCGCTTCCGGCGCTGCGGCATGCGATTGAGACCGGGCATGCAGCCGAGGCCCTCCCACGACTCGACAGCCTCGTTGCTTCCGCGCCGCCGGGACCCGGCCTGGCTGCGGTGCAAACTTTGCGCGGGCAGGCCTTTTATGCGCAGGGGCGGCTCGGGGACGCCGACACATCCTTTGCGCAAGCGCTGCGCGCCGACCCGGGCAGTGGCGAGGCCGCGCAGATGCGAGGCCTGACCTTGTTCCGCCTTGGCAGGCCCGCCGAGGCCATCCCGCTGCTTGAAAGCTCCGTGGGGAAAACCGAGCAGGCCAAGGCCGACCCCAGCTACGTGCTTGCGCTCTGCTACGTCGACACCCGCCGCTACGACGACGCGCGCCGTGCGTTTGCGCGGCAGTACGGCTTTGCGCCTGACTCGGCCGAAGCCTACCTGCTGGCGGCGCGGATGCTGCTGCGGCGCGAGTACCTGCCGATCGCGCAGCAGTTTGCCCAGAAGGCGCTGGCGCTTGACCCCGGGCTGCCGCTCGCAGAGTCGCTCCTGGGCGAGATCGAGCTGGCGGGCAATCACCTGCCCGAGGCCGCAAAGGACTTTGAAGCCGAACGGGCGCGAAACCCTCTTGAGCCAAGCGTGTATGACCGCCTGGGAGACACCTATGCGCGCGAGGGCGATTACGCGCGTGCCCGGCAGGCGCTTCAACAGGCGGTGCTGCTGGAGCCGCAGGCGACCGGGCCCTACATCCTGCTGGGCAAGGTGATGTTGAAAGGCGGCGATGCCGTGGGTGCCTTGCAGTACCTCGAGCATGCCCGGTCCATGGATCCGTCCAACTACATGACCCGGAACCTGCTCGGGCAGGCCTACCGGGCCGAAGGTCGCCGCGAAGAAGCGACCGCTGAAACCGAAGCTGCCGAACGTCTCCAGGCAGCAAGCGAGCCCAAACTTGCTCAACCTCAGTAGACGGGCAGGCAGCGTTTCGTGCCGTTTCCCGTGCGCGGGGCGCAGAAGAGCCGCGGCCACGTTGCTGCCGGGCTGGACACGCTCCATTCTGCTTGCGGCTCTGTTGCTCGCCCTGAACGTTCACCCCACCCGGGCAAACACGGCCGGAGGGCAGCCGCCCGGGCTGGCTGACCCCGACCGAGCCTGCGCTGCCTGCCATGCGGCGATCACGGCCAGCTACCGGGCTACCCCCATGGCCCAGGGCAGCGGACCCGCTCTCCAAGGCCTCATCCCGGGCAGCTTCGCCCACCAGCCCAGCGGCGTGCAGTACACCATGGGCGTGGAGGATGGAACGGCGCAGATGCGCTACACACGCCCCGTGACTCATGCGCGCGGCGCGCTGGACGGTGCGGTGAACCTGACGTACTTCCTTGGCTCCGGCCATCGCGGGCGCACCTACCTGTACCAGCGCGAGGGCTACTGGTACGAGCTGCCCATCAACTGGTACACCCGGCGCGGCGCGTGGGACATGCTGCCCGGCTATGGGCACGCGGCAAGCATGCCCACGGCGCAGCTGCCCGCGGATGCAAACTGCCTCCACTGCCACGCGACCGCCATCACGCAGCCCAGCCCGGTGGCCGGCAATCGCTTTGGCGCAGCTCCGTTCGCGCAGGGTGGCATCGGCTGCTCGGCTTGCCATGGCGACCCGGCTGCGCACCTCCGCAGCGGCGGCCGCGTGGCCATGGTCGATCCAGACAAGCTGCCGGCGGCCCGGCGTGACAGCGTATGCCTGCAGTGCCACTTGGAAGGCGAAGCGCTCGCGTTTCTACCCGGCAAGTCGATGGCGACCTTTCAGCCGGGCGACAATCTGGCCGAAACCGCTGTGTACTTCGTGCGCGCCAGTCACGTAGGGGGCGGCAATCGCGCTACCAGCCAGTATGAAGCCCTGTTGCGCAGCGCCTGCCGCCGCACCGTGGGCGACAGCATGACCTGCACGACCTGCCATGACCCGCACGCCAGCCCGGTGGCTGCCGCTGAGCGTGTGGCCTGGTTTCGAGGCCGGTGCCTCAGCTGCCATACCAGTCCTGCCATGGCCACGCACCACCCGGAGCAGCAGGACTGCGCGAGCTGCCACATGCCGTCCCGGCCGGCAACCGACGTCTCGCATGAGCAGGTAACCGACCACGACATCGAAGCGCGGCCCGGGCGAGGCACGCCCTCGCAGGCGCTGCCCAACGCTGTTGAGGACACCCTCGTTCCGGTTGGCGGTGGTCCGGTGGGCCCGCGTGAGCAGGGGCTCGCTTACGCGCAAACAGCGGAACAGGGGGACGGGCACGCAGCCGTGCGCGCGCGGGCGCTGCTGGAGCAGGCCGAGGCCGCCGGGTCTAACGACGCCGTGCTGCACTCGCGCCTTGGTTATCTGCTGCAGCGGGCAGGCGAAGCCGAACGGGCGCGCGCCGAATACATCGCGGCGCTGAACCAGGATGTTTGGGAGCCGAGCGCGCTTGCAAACCTGGCGGTCCTTGACGCGAGCACCGGCCACCTGCCGGAAGCCATGCGTCTGCTCGACCGCCTGCTCACAGCAAACCCGGGGCAAACCTCAGCCGGCCTCAACCTCGCTTTGCTGGACTGCTCCACCGGGCAGGCCCAAAAGGCAGCTGCTGTCCTTGACAGGCTTGCCCTGTTTAACCCGGACGATCCGGTGCTGCGACGCTTCCGCCCCCCCGGGAACTAGGCCGGCCACCCCTGCGCGCTGCCGCCGCCCGAGGTTGCGCGTGCGCGCTAGCCTCCTTCTCCTGGCCGTGCTGCCGCTGCCGGCTGCGGTGGGGCAGCACACGGCCATGCCGGGCATGCCTGCCGGGCCGCCGGCAATCGGCAGCGTTTCCGCCCCGGGCCTCCCGGATCCACGTCCGCCGTACCAGGCCGCCAGCACCCGCCTCATGGCCGCGCGCCTGGCCGCAATCTACCGGGCCAGTGATTGGCGCCTTGATCCATCCAAGCCCGAGTCGCGCGTGCAGTACTACAAGGGGGTGCTTGGCCGCGGCTTGTCGCTTGAGGACGAAACAACCGTTCGCCTCCAGCTGGCGCGCGAGCAGCTCAGCGCCGGGCAGAACGAGGCAGCCGTCACCACGCTCGAAACCTTGCGGGCGCGCTGGCAGGCAAGCGGGCGAGCGCTCGCCCGGGCGCAGGCCAACGAGCTAAGCGCCTGGCTGGGGTTGAGCTACATGCGCCTGGGTGAGGCTGAAAACTGCGCCAACATGCACGGGCAGCAGGCCTGCATCTTTCCCCTGCGCGCGGCCGCGGCGCACACGCTGCCGCAGGGTGCGGCCGGCGCCGTGCGCGAGTTTACGGCGCTGCTTACCGCAGATGGGCACGATGAGCTCTCGCGCTGGCTCCTCAACGTCGCCTACATGCAGCTGGGGCGCTACCCGCAGGATGTGCCCCCGCGCTGGCTGCTGCCGGAAACGCTGTTCGCAAGCGACGAGGCGTTCCCGGCGTTCGGGGAGCAGGCCGCAGCAGCCGGGCTGGACGTGCTCGGCCACGCGGGCGGCGTGGTCATGGAGGACTTCGACGGCGACGGCTGGCTCGACATTATGGTCACCTCTTCCGGGCCGCTCGACCAGATGCGGCTGTTCCACAACAATGGCGACGGCACCTTTACAGACGTAACCGCCGCGGCCGGGCTGCTGGGCGAAACCGGCGGCCTCAACCTGGTTGCTACCGACTACAACAATGATGGACACCCGGACGTGCTGGTACTGCGCGGCGGCTGGTGGGGCGAGCAGGGGCGCTACCCGATGTCGCTGTTACGAAACAATGGGGACGGAACCTTTGACGATGTAACGGTCGCAGCCGGGCTCCTGTCGGAGCGGCCCACGCAGACCGCCGCCTGGGCAGACTATGACAGCGACGGCTGGCTGGATCTTTTTGTCGGCCATGAAGCAAGGCCCGGCGATCCGGAACCCTCGCAGCTGTTCCACAACAATCGCGACGGCACCTTTACCGAACTTGGCGCGGCCAGTGGGCTCGCGAACCTGGGTTTTGTGAAAGGAGTGGCCTGGGGTGACTACAACAACGACGGCAGGCCCGATCTTTATGTTTCCTGCCTGGGCACGGGCAATCACCTGTTTCGCAATGAGGGTGCCGGAAGCCGGGAAGCGTGGCGCTTTACCGACGTGACCGCGCAGGCCGGGGTGCCGGGGCCTGGCCCAAGCTTTGCCACCTGGTTCTTTGATTACAACAACGATGGCTGGCCCGACCTGTTCGTCGCCGGCTACGCGACGCGGTCGCCCGGGGATGTAGGCGCATTTGAGGCCGGAAAGCCGACGCGGGCAGCGCTTCCGCGTTTGTACCGCAACAACCACGACGGCACCTTCACTGACCAGACCCACGCGGCGCGGCTTGACCGGGTCATCCTGCCGATGGGCGCAAGCTTTGGTGACCTGGACAACGACGGCTGGCTCGACGTGTACTTCGGCACAGGCGCTTCGGACTTCCAGGCAGTGCTGCCAAACCGCATGTTTCGCAACCAGGGCGGCCAAACCTTTGCAGACGTCACCACGGCCGGCGGCTTTGGGCACCTGCAAAAAGGCCACGGCGTAGCGTTCGGAGATCTGGCCAACCGGGGCGTCGAAGATGTCTTTGAAGAGATGGGCGGTGCGCAGCCGGGCGACAGCTTCGGGAGCGCCCTGTATCGCAATCCCGGAACCGCGAACCACTCCCTCACGCTTGTTCTTGAAGGTGTCCGCACCAACCGCGCGGCCTTTGGCGCGCGGATCGATGTTGGGGTGCGCGGGCCCGGCGGCACGCGGCACATCTACCGCACCGTGGGGTACGGTTCCAGCTTCGGCGGCAATCCGTGGCGCGAGCTGATTGGGCTTGGCACGGCCACAACGGCCGCAAGCATCACGGTCGAGTGGCCGGCCTCGCACACCACCCAGACCTTCCTTGCCGTCGCCGGGGCGCACACCTATAGTTTGCGCGAGGGAGGCCAACTTACCGTTCTTACTCCCCGGCCAGCTGCCTTGCCGCCGGCCCCGACGCGGAGCACGCGATAAACGCCCATGCGCTCCTTATACTTGGACAGCAAACGAGGATCCGGCCCTTTGACGTACACCAGGCGAGACGTGTTCCGCTCGCTCTCGCGCACAGCCCTGGTTTTCGCGCTCGAGGACGTGCTCGGGCTGGCCTGGCCCCGCCCTGCCGCGGCGCAGCAGATCGGGGCTCGCCCTGTCTTTGAAGCTCCGGCTCGTCCTGCTCCAAAAACTCTGCCCTCGCCCGTCACGGGAACGCCGCTCGGCTTCAGCTTCCTCGACGTCGCCAAGGAGTCCGGGTTGCACGCCAAAACCTTCTACGGAGGAGAGCACCGCAATCGCTACCTCCTCGAGACGACCGGCTGCGGCGTGGCCTTTTACGACTACGACCACGATGACTGGCTGGATATCTTTCTGGTAAACGGCACCCGGCTCGATGGCTTTCCCAAAGGGGAGGAGCCGATCAGCAGGCTATTCAAGAACAATCGCGACGGCACCTTCACGGACGTCACTGCGAAGTCAGGCATCACGCGCTCGGGCTGGGGGCAGGGTTGCTGCGTTGGGGATTATGACAACGACGGCCTGGATGACTTGTTCGTGAGCTACTACGGGCAGAACGTGCTGTACCGGAACCACGGCGATGGCAGCTTCACCGATGTAACCGCCAAGGCTGGTCTGCTGCAGAAGCGCTTGCGCTGGAACTCAGGCTGCGCTTTTCTCGACTACGACCGCGACGGGCACCTCGACCTGTTTGTTGCCAACTACATCGATTTCGATCTGAAAACAGCGCCGCTGCCCGAGGCAGCCGGTTGCGCCTACAAGGGTATGCAGGTAGCCTGCGGACCGCCGGGGCTCGACGGTGGAAAGAATCTCCTGTACCGCAACAACGGCGACGGCACCTTTACCGACGTATCCAGGAAAGCCGGGATCGAAGATACGATCGGTACCTACGGGCTTTCCGTGACGGTGGCTGATCTTGACAACGATGGGTGGCCCGACATCTATGTTGCCAATGATTCGACAGCGGCGACCTTCTATGTCAACCAGAAGGATGGGACGTTTAAGGACCAGGCGATTGAAGCCGGAGTAGCCTACTCGCCCGACGGCAAGCCGCAGGCCGGCATGGGCGTGGCGGTAGGCGATTTCAACCGCGATGGCCTGCTTGATATTGTCAAGACCAACTTCGCCGGCGACACGGATTCGCTTTACCAGAACCTGGGTGACGGGACCTTTGAGGACCACACCTATCTTTCCGGTCTAGGGATTAACACCCGCTATCTCGGCTGGGGCGTCGGCTTTGTGGATGTCAACAATGATGGTTGGCTGGATGTTTTTATCTCCAACGGCCATGTGTATCCAGAGGTAGATGGCTCTCACCTGGACGCACCGTATGCGGAGCACAAGTACCTTTACCGCAACCTGCGCAACGGGCAGTTTGAGGAAGTGACAAGCCAGGCCGGACCCGGCATCACGGCTGCAGCTGCGGCGCGCGGCTGCGCCTTTGGGGACTATGACAATGACGGGGATGTGGACGTGGTTGTGAACTGCGTCAACAGCGTGCCGCAACTGCTGCGTTGCGATGCCACAGCTCGCCGTAACTTCCTGAAGATCCGGCTGGTCGGCCGCAAGAGTAATCGCTCCGGGATAGGCACGCGGATCACCGTAACCGCACGTACCGGCAGTGAGTTGTCTCCTGGCACACCGATGCGTCAGATTGAAGAGGTCCGCAGCGGCGGCAGTTATTACTCCCAAAACGATCTGCGCATCCACTTTGGATTGAACGAGGCGGTCAAGGCAGATACGGTCGAGCTCGCCTGGCCGAGCGGTCAGAAGGACACGCTCAAGGATCTGGCTGCCAACCGGCTGTATGTCATCGAGGAAGGCGGTCGTATCGTGCGCACGGTACCGATGGGAGCCTTCCGAGCTGTGGCAGAGCAGTGAATCGCGCTTGCCTGTTTGCCGTTCTTTGCGTACTCACCACGCTGGCGCGCGCGCAGCAGATATATCCGCCTTTAAAGGCGCATGCTGGTCCAGCCTGGTTCGTCGATGTAGCCGGCAAAGCCGGCATCACGGTACAGAACGTCAACGGCGATCCGCAGTCGAAACGCTACATCGTTGAGGCAACCGGTTCCGGCGTCGCCATCCTCGACTATGACCGTGACGGCTGGCCCGATATCTTTCTCGTCAACGGCGCCTTTTTGCCGGCGCAACTTAAAGCGCACACCGAGCCCGCGCCGACAAGCCACCTGTTCCACAACAACCACGACGGCCCCTTTACCGACGTGACTGCGAAAGCAGGGTTCACCGCGACTGGCTGGGGGCAGGGCGCGTGCGTGGGCGACTATGACAATGACGGCTGGGATGACTTGTTTGTAACCCAGTACGGGGCCAACCACCTGTATCACAACAATGGCAACGGCACCTTTACGGATGTCTCGGTGCAGGCCGGTGTTGCCGGCAGCGGAGGGGAGTGGGGCACCGGTTGCGCCTTTGTCGATTACGACCGTGACGGCAAGCTTGATCTGATGGTCGCGAACTATGTCCACTTCGATCTTGACAAGACGCCGGTACCAGGCGAAGCTGCGGGCTGCACATGGAAGGGAACTCCTGTTATGTGCGGACCGCGTGGTTTGCCGAGCGCTCCTAATCTGCTGTATCACAACGAGGGCAGCGGCCGCTTCAAAGATGTAAGTGCGGCGAGCGGGGTTACCCGGACTCCGGGCCACTACTGCTTTTCCGTAACCACGCTCGACTATGACGAAGATGGTTGGCCGGATATTTATGTAGCGTGCGATTCCACGCCGGCTATCCTGTACCGCAACAACCATAACGGCACCTTTACCGATACAGGGGGTGAGGTCGGCGTCGCCTTGAATGAGGATGGCCGCGAGCAGGCCGGCATGGGTTCGACCGCCGCAGACTATAACGGGGACGGCCACATCGACCTATTCAAGACAAACTTTTCTGATGACACGGCCACCCTCTATCGAAACCACGGCGACACAACGTACTCGGACGAGACCTTCGCTGCCGGTCTTGGCGTGCACTCAGAGGCGCTGGGCTGGGGCGCCATGTTTGCTGACGTGGATAACGACGGCTGGCCTGATCTGCTGGTCACCAATGGCCATGTGTACCCGGAGGTAGACGAAGCGAAACTGGGAGCCACCTTTCGTGAGCCACGCTTCCTGTACTGGAACCAGGGTGATGGCAAGTTCCGCGACATATCGGGCACGAGTGGTCCTGGCCTGACGGAGCCGCTTTCGGGCCGCGGTCTCGCGATCGCCGACCTTTGGAATGACGGGCGCTTGTCCGCAGTCATCAACAACCTGAGCGACCGGCCCATGCTGCTCGTGAACGAAGCCCACACCCGGAACAGCTGGCTGGCGCTGAGGCTCAAAGGAGTGAGCTCGAACCGCGATGCCATCGGTGCGCGGGTGGTGCTCCGTGGAACTTTGGAGGGAAAGGCGCACACCTGGGTTGACGAAGTGCGAAGCGGTTCAAGCTACAACTCGAGCAGCGATCTCCGGCTGCACTTCGGCCTGGGTGCTTCGCCTGCGCTTTCCTCGCTGGAAGTGCGCTGGCCAGGTGGCGAACGCGAGACCTTTCCGGTGCCGGTCTTGAACCGCGTTGCCGAACTCAGCGAAGGCATGGGCACGCCCGTTGCTGCCCGCCACTAGCCCTGCGGCGCTACTGCCCGCGTTGGGGCGG
Source organism: uncultured Acidipila sp. (assembly GCA_937859835.1). Taxonomy (GTDB): domain Bacteria; phylum Acidobacteriota; class Terriglobia; order Terriglobales; family Acidobacteriaceae; genus EB88. Next base: position 61,618 of record CALMAN010000093.1, read on the forward strand.
TGCCTGGGCTTGCTTCGGTGTCTTGGCCCGTTTGGTGCGCAGGTACGCAACCAGGTCGCTGATCTGGTCGCCGGTCAGCACGTTGTCAAAGGCGGGCATGACCTTGCCTCCGTTGTGGATTTGCATGCTGATGGCTTCCGGCTTCAAACGCCGGCCGACGTCGAGCAGGCTTGGCCCGATGTCGCCGCCCTCGCCGTTGGCGCCGTGGCAGTGCGAGCAGCCGGAGCTAGCCCACAGTGCCGCGCCGGCCTCCACCTGCGCGCGTAACGGCGCGTCGGCGAAAGCCGGATGGAAGATGCTCGCTGTTCCAAGAAAAAGAAGTGCATCGCGAAGACAGAAGCGCATACCTGCATCGTAGCGCCGCTCGGCCTTTGCGCCCATCGGGCCATTGCGAATCCTTCACACCATCGATGCACCGGAGTACCCCTTGGCAATGTCCTACGCAGCGGAACTCTGGTATTTGTAGATAGGATGGCGGTGTCAGGAGGAACTTGCCAGAGCAAGGGATAGGTGGCGCTGCCGGCGAACTGCCGGTGCGTGCCGGCGCCGAGTTGTTCTGCCGTTGCTGCGCAGCCTTGCTGCCGCGCAGGTTCACACGCTCGACTGCCTCCAGGGACGGCCTTCGGCTCGCTCCCGTGCTGCTGAAGTCAGTCTCGCCGTGGATGCGGCTTGTGCTGCAGCAAGAAGATTGATGGAAAACTTTCGCCTGAAAGTATTCCGGGCTGTGGCTCGCCATGCTAGCTTCAGCCGCGCCGGCCAGGAACTGCTCCTCACCCAGCCGGCGGTAACCCAGCAAATCAAGGCTCTCGAAGAGGAGTACGGGGTGCCGCTCTTTGACCGAAGCGCCGGGCGCATCCGGTTGACTGCTGCCGGCAAAGCGTTACTTCCGTACGCGGAGCGCTTGAAGTCTCTCGCGGACGAGGCGTTCGCCGCCGTCACCCAGGTAAGTGGATCTTTGGGCGGCTCGCTTACGGTAGCGGCATCGCAAACCATCGGTCAATATGTGCTTCCGAGCATGATTGCAGGCTTCTTGCGCCAGCATCCCCGCGTGCAGGTGTTGGTAAAGGGCGGCAACACCGCTGCTGTTCTCGATATGTTGGTGGAACGCTGTGTGAATCTGGCGCTTATCGAGGGTCCGGCTTTGCGCAGCGGTGTCCATGTGGAGCCGTTCATGGAAGATCATCTTGCATTGGTTGTGCCCGCCGGCCATGAGTGGGCTGAACACCCGGTCGAGTTAGAAGCGCTCCGTGGGGCGCCGCTGCTTATGCGCGAGTTTGGCTCCGGTTCGCGGCGCATTGTTGAGCTTGCGCTTTCCCGGGCCGGCCTTCCGGTGAAGGAACTTACTATAGCTTTTGAACTGGACTCGACAGAAGGGCTGCTGGCCGCAGTCGAAGCAGGTCTGGGTGTGACCTTTGTATCACGCTGGGCGGTGCGGAACCAGTTACGCCTTGGCACCTTGAAGCTCGCGCATGTGCGCGGGCTTCAGCTTGAGCGCATGTTTTCGCTCGCCTATCTCAGCGGTCCCGAACCTTCGGGTTTAGCAGGTGCATTCCGCCGCTTCCTGCTGCAAGCCTGGATGGAGAAAGAGCCGCAACTTACCCGGCCAACACTTCCCGCGCAGCAGGCCAGGAGCCCGCGCTCTGCCGCTCGTGCAAAAGTGGGTAAGTCATCTAAATAATGCCCGTGCCGTGTCTTTTTGCGACAAGGATAGGTGCGTCTTGCGGTAAGCTGGCTGCTATATGGCGAATAAGGACGTTGTGGCCGCAATCGACAAAGAGATCGCTCGCTTGCAGCAGGCTAGAGATATTCTGGCTGGCGAGGAAGAAGCAACACCACGGGCCCGCGGTGCGGCGAAGCAGGTAGTGAAGAAGAAAGTAGGCAGACCCGCCGGAACGAAGCGTGTTCTCAGCGCAGAAGCTCGTAAGCGCATTGCGGATGCGCAGAAGAAAAGATGGGCTGCGCAGAAAGCGGGATAGGTCGACCTAGCTTCGCAAGACCGGGTCGGGCAGGCAAAGTGGCTCCGTGCTCACCTAAGAGAGCAGAAGGAGTACTCAGGCTTGCCCGCCAGGACTTGATCTTTCTTGCCTATCTGCTCACGGCGAGTAACGGCGAGAACAAGAGCGATGGTGACCCAGCAGTGTGCCCGGGCCCCGGCCACCAGGTCAGGAAGCACTCACGCGAGCCGGGTGTAGCCACCGCTGCATGAGGACCTCGGCCGTCAGTGGTTCCCGGGGTGCGGTGCTCCGCGTAGCTTCCCCATTGCTCTGACTCTCTTGCTTGGCTGCCCGGCGTAAGCGCATCTGTTCTGCCGAGACAAACACCGGCCCGGTCGGGACTGAACCTCCAAGCGCGGAGGCTTCCCCTGCGGCTTTGCGGTTGGCCTGAGCCGCCCGTGGTGCCCTGCCGCGAAGCGCCTGCCGTCGTGACCTTGCTTCCTTGCGCACGACCGCCGGGCGCGCGGCAACAGCAACAATCTCCGGCTCAGGAGAACTCGGTAGGGGGAGCCTGCTCTTCGGTTGCCGGGGCACACTCCGCCCTGCCGGTGCTTCGACGCCTGAGGAAGTAGATGTAAGAATGCTGCGCGCTGCTCCAAGCCTGGCGAGCTCGGCATCTATGAGGGCGATTAACTGTGGATACTGCATGTCTGCCATAAGTCTACCGCGTTCTTAGCTGCCGATATGACCAAGTGCGATCCCAATCGCATAGGTAATCGCGCCTTCGGCTGCGCCGACCACTGTCATCTCGATCCCACTGCTCCACCACGAGCGTATGGTAATGAGCGATTTGGCAGCTCCTACAGCAAAGTGTGCGAGCAACGAAATGATCGCAGCGGTAACTACGGCCGGCACGCCGGAAGCAAAAAAGAACGGCACGATCGGAACAAAAGCCCCAATCGCCGTAGACACCGCTCCTGAAATCGCCGAGGTCCACGGCCGGCTTAGCCCTTCTTCGGTGGTATCTAGGCGCTCCCGCGCCAGAGCTTTGACCAGCTGCGTCTTATCCCGGGCAAGATGGTCGACAAACCGCTCGGCGTCTTCGGCTCCAAGGCCCCGTACCTGGTAGGTGAGGGAGAGGATTTCGCGCGCTTCCGCCTCATTTAAGTGCACAGCTTCTTCTTCCCGTGCGTACTCCGCCTCATAAATCTCGCGTTCACTCTTCGCCGCGAGATAGGCTCCCGAACCCATCGAGAGTGCGCTGGCGATCATGCCGGCCAGCCCCGCAATCAAAACAAAATGGCTGTTGCCGAGTGTCGCTCCGGAAACGCCGGACACAATACCAAAGATGGATCCAAGTCCGTCGTTAACACCGTAGATCGCATCGCCAATCCAGCTCGCGGTGCGAGGCCGCCCTTTGTCGCGCGCGGCAATCAGTTCATCAAGCGCGTACTGTGCCTCTTCGGTTGAAGACCGGGGGATAGCACGCCGGTCGCGAATAAGGCTGCCGAGAATCCGGTAGTGTTCCTGCTCATCCGCGATGACGTCCTGCAGGATAGCCAGGCTGGCTTCATCGCCAAGCTCGCGAAGCTGCTTTCCGTACTTGGCGACGTCCCGGCTTTCTTCAAGCTCCAGTCGCCGAAGCGCCAGAGCATCACCGCCTACCCTGCTGGCCAGGGTGTTTGCTTCGCCGGAGCGTGATCCTCGATAGGTAGGCGCCGGCGATCCAAGAGCCTCCATACGACTGGCCCACATGTCGGCATGCCGCACCTCGGCCCTGGCCAGCTCCCGCAGCGCGCTTCTGCGCTGCGGATCGGTTTCGCGTTCTGCAAGTGTGTTGTAGGTATGATAGCCGGACATCTCGGCCTGCCAGTTATTCTCCAAGGCTTGCAAGAGCCGAGATACTTTTCTATCGACTGCCATATTTCCTCGGTGAGTGCAGCCGCTGCTGCTTCAGGCGCGAACCGGCGATGGCACTCGCCGAGCGGCGCAGAATTTGGTGAGAGGATCCATCTTGCAGGAAGCGGAGGCTGCAGATAGCTGGTAGACACTTACCCTTTTCCCAATCTAACGGAAAAGTCCTGTCAAGCCAAGAAAGCCAGTAAGCAGCTTTTCACTCGTTGGAAGCTCTGCGGTGCTGCAGCAGAAACGATCCCGCGGCGAAGCTTTGCCGTGCTGCCCCGTGCTCCGGCGCGCAGCTAGTCAACAGCAGCCACCTATCGCAGCTTTTTGATTCGCGACATGCTGGAAGCTCACGCCGGAAGCAAACAACGGGCGTGCGCGACAACGACGTGACTTATCGGCTCCAACAGGCTTCTACCGTTTGCCTGATACGGGCACGCTGAGATACGCCGGCAAGTCACTCTTGTGCGCGGGTCTATCTCGCGCCCATCGCGCGCTCTTTGGTGCTGCGCGCAGGTGACTTGGCATGCCGGCTGCAGAGCGGGGAAGTGCTTCTCGCAGGGGCGGAGCAGTTACTGGCTTCCAAGCACAAGCAGCTGTCTTTCAAGAGTGACAACCAATGCGGCCGGAGCCGTCCTGGGATGCGTTGCACTGCTGGGTGGCAAGGCAGGCTGATGGCGGAGAGTGGGGGATTCGAACCCCCGATAGAGCTTTTGACCCTATAACGGTTTAGCAAACCGCCGCCTTCAGCCACTCGGCCAACTCTCCACAGCGCATGCGTATACATTATAGCGAACCCCCGCGGCTTTGCGTGGCTTGTTCGCCAGCCTTTGCATCACAGTCTGGTGAGAAGCCGGGTATCGCTTCACTCTCAAGGGAGATTTCTATGGCTACATCTACACAGCACTCTGGCACCGTCGTCGCAGGCTACTTCGCTACTGGACACGCCGCACATCGCGCGATCAACGCACTGATCGAAGCAGGATTCGCGCCGAATGAGATCGGCGCAGCCTTTCATGTGCAGACCGGCGGCACCGTGCCCGGAGCGGGCGCAGCTCTCACCGGAGCGGGCGCGATGGACATGGGCCGCGAGCCATCAAGGCAGCCCGACTTCGATGTCGCGGATCGTAGTGAACTTGGGAAAGACAATGAGCAGTCGCTCCATACCCGGACCGGATCGAGTGGTGCGGCTTCGGGCTCCAATGCAGTGCAGTACGCGGCGCTGGGCGGGGGCGCGGGAACACCGTTTGACGGCGCCGGCAGCCCGGGCCCGATCCCGGGCAGCAGCCTCCACAACACCAGTTTGCCGAGCGAGCTCAAAAGCGAGCTACCGCATGATGGAGATCTGCAAGGAACGGGCGCCCGCGCAGGAAGCTCGGCTACGGGGTTCACTCCCGGACAGGAAAGCTCGTTCAGTGCAAGTCCCATGAGCGGAGGAATGGCAAGCCAATCTCTGCCCATTTCTTCCGCCCCAGGCGCCACAACCGGATCGTTGGGTCAAACCGGGGCAGGCAGCGTCGGCGCGGCACGGGGTGATGCGCAGGAGAGTTGGGGCAGCAAGCTGAAGCACATCTTCGGGGGCGGCGATCGAGCCGGCACGGAGGCAGCGCCGGCCCATGCACAGACCCATGTTCAGACCCACGCTGCGATGCATGATAAGGATGACCTCCGTGCCGAGATGAACAAGGAAGCGCAGGACTTCGGCACCGGCGAGGGCCATCTTATGTTGAACACCCCCCGCCGCTACTCGCAGCCAGCCTTTGAGCGCTCCTTTTCAAGCTACGGCGTGCAGCCGGAGCGCGCCCGCTCGTTTTCGCAGCAGCTTGGCCGGGGCGGCGCCGTCGTCACCGTGCATGCGGCCGGGCGCGCCGCGGAAGCCGAGCGCGTGATGGAAGCGCACGGCGGCCAGGTGAGCCTGACCGGCACCGGCGCCGCTGAGTCTGCGGTCGAAGTGGCAGAGGTTGAGGTGTTCGGGACAGTCGGTCGCGACTACCCCGGCTTCTTCGACTAAGGATGCGCTTGCGCGACCGCCCCGGCGGTCGCGCAGGGCAGCATCGAGGGAGCAACCAGGGCGCAACCAGGGAGCAACCAGAGACAACCAGGGAGCACGCATCGCGAACCGCACGGTCACTCGATCCAGGGCATCCGGCCTGCGCCTCGTTCCTCTTGTTACCGCCACCTACTTCATGGTGTGTGGCGGTCCCTACGGGAGCGAAGATATTTTGGGCGGCGCCGGGTACCTGTATGCGCTGCTCATTCTCGCGGTGTTGCCCTTTGTTTGGACTCTGCCGACCACGCTGATGATCGGCGAACTCGCCAGCGCGCTGCCCGAAGAAGGCGGCTTTTACGTTTGGGTGCGGCGTGCACTTGGGCCCTTCTGGGGTTTTCAGGAAGCCTGGCTTTCGCTCAGCGCCAGCGTCTTCGACATGGCGATCTACCCGACGCTGTTTGCCTTGTATCTCGGGCATCTGGCCCCTGCACTTACCAGCGGCTTCGGCGCGCTTGGCTGGAAGCTGCTGCTGATCGCGCTTTGCTGCGGCTGGAACCTGCTGGGCGCCCCTTCGATTGGACGCGGTTCGACCTGGCTGTTTGCCGCGCTTCTGGTTCCGTTCGCGGTTTTGATCGGCTGTGCGGTATGGCACGGCGCGCACTCGGGTGCGCCGCGCGGCCTTTGGACCGAAGAGCCGGTGGGCGGTACCGGCTTTTCGACCGCCATCCTGGTTGCCATGTGGAATTACATGGGCTGGGACAACGCCTCGACGATTGCGCGGGAAGTCGAGAACCCCCAGAACACCTACCCGCGAGCCATGTTGCTGAGCGGGACGTTGGTGGCTCTGACGTATATCCTGCCGCTTGCCGCGGTCGCCTACGCGCACCTGCCGCTTGTCCGCTTTTCAACCGGCGCCTGGACCGAGGCCGCGCGCGTTCTTGGCGGGCCTTTGCTGGCGATCGCGGTGGTTGCGGGCGGCATGGTCAGCAGCCTGGGTATGTTTAACGCGCTTACGCTTTCTTACACCCGTTTGCCTGCCGTGATGGCCGAAGAAGGGCTGCTGCCGCGCTGGCTCGCGATACGGAACAGCCGGGGCGCGCCGGTGGCGGCGACCCTGGCCTGCTGCCTGGCTTGGGCGCTGGCGCTTGGCTTCAACTACGAACGGCTTATCTCGATCGACCTGATTCTTTATGGTTCGAGCCTGGTCCTCGAGTTTGTCGCCCTGCTGGTGCTGCGGGTGCGGGAGCCGGAGCTGCCTCGGCCCTTTCGCATGGGCAGCTTTGCCACGGCTTTTTGTCTTTCGGCACTTCCTGTGTCGCTGGTCGGCTATGCGCTGTGGGCGGCACGGGGCGAGCGCTTGTCCGGGATGCCGGCGCTGGTCTTTGGCGCGCTGGTCGCGCTCGCAGGCGCGCTTTTCTACGCGATCTCGCGATGGCGACTGCCGGCGCAGAGCCGGTAAAGCTTTTCACTTGGCCCGGTTCGCAACAAAGCTTTCGGCTGCCTTCACCACGCGCTCCTTCGCATACTCGGCATCGTGCCAGCCGTGTACCTCCACGCGCTTGCCTTCCAGATCCTTGTAAATGGCGAAAAAGTGGGTAATCTCGCGCAGCAGGTGCGGATAGATCTGCGTGTAATCATTTACCTCCGCATAGCGCGGATTGTTCTTCCCGACCGCCAGTATCTTTTCATCCAGAACACCCTGGTCCAGCATCTCCAGCACGCCGATCGGCCGCACCTGCGACAAGCAGCCGCAGAACGTCGGTTCGTCAACCATGACGAGCACATCCAGCGGGTCGCCATCCTCGCTCAGCGTGGAAGGGATAAAACCGTAATCGCCGGGGTAGTGCACGGGCGAATACAGATTGCGATCCAGTTTAAAGACGTGCAGTTCCTTGTCGTACTCGTACTTATTTACCCCGTCCGCGGGTATCTCGATGACGGCATTTACCACTTCAGGAGCCTTTGTACCGACAGGGAGTTCCAGGTAGTTCACCATTCGTCCTATTCTCTCGTTCTTCGGAAGTAAGGCAGCGCGATCAAAGAACCCCGCCTACGCGCGGCACTGCGTTTATAATCGGCCACGATGAAGGCACATGTCTACGTAGTGTCCAAGCAAAGCGTGCTCGACCCGCAAGGGCAGGCCATCGGCAACGCCCTCCGGAAGCTGGGTCACGCCGAAGTCGCGGAGGTACGGCAAGGCAAATACTTCATCCTGACCCTTTCGGACGCGCTGAGTACCTCGGCTGCGCACGCGGAGGTGGAGCGCATCGCCTCCGGCGTCCTCACCAACCCCGTGATAGAAGAGTTTTCCTTCCGGCTCGAAGAGCCATCCCGCTAAAGCCACACCGCCTACAATAGCCGCATGTGCGGCATTGTCGGCTACGTAGGCGCGCAGCCCCTGGTCCCTGTTGTCCTGGAAGGGCTGCGCCGGTTGGAGTACCGGGGGTACGATTCGGCGGGGATTGCGGTGGGCTCGCCCGGTGCGGACGGCCTGGAGCTGCGGCGCGCTCCCGGGAAACTACGCAACCTGGAAGAGGCAATCCGCGAGAACCCGATCTTTCCTGACGGCGGCGGTAGCTACGGGATCGGCCACACCCGTTGGGCCACGCACGGACGGCCAACCGAAGAAAACGCGCACCCGCATCGCGACTGCAGCGGCCGCCTCGTGGTCGTGCATAACGGCATTGTCGAAAACTACCTCCGGCTCAAGGCGGCTCTGGTTGCCGCAGGGCACGTCTTTCTCACGGAAACCGACACCGAGGTGATCGCGCACCAGATCGAGCAGGAGCTGCGCGACGGGGCAGCGAACTTGCCGGATGCGGTGCGCCGGGCCAGCAAGAAGCTGGCTGGCGCCTTTGCCATTTCCGTCATTTCGGCCGACGCGCCCGACACCATCGTGGTCGCGCGCATGGGTCCGCCGGCGGTGGTGGGCATCAGCAAGGACGGCTACTTTGTTGCGTCCGACGTCCCCGGCATCCTCCATCACACGCGCGACTTCTACTTCCTTGCCGACGGCGACATGGCCGTGCTCACGCGCGCCGGCGTCACGCTGTGCGACTTCGACGGAAACCCGGTCAAGCGTCCCGTCACGCGTGTTGTCTGGGACCCGATCCAGGCTGAAAAAGGCGGCTACAAACACTTCATGCTCAAGGAGATTTTTGAGCAGCCGCGCTCCGTACGCGACACTACCCTTGGCCGCATCTCGCTTGAAACCGGGCGCGTGTTTCTCGACGCCATGGAGATTACGCCGGAAGCATTTCGCTCGGCCACGCGCCTCCACATCGCAGCCTGCGGCACGAGCTGGCACGCTGCCCTCGCCGGCAAGTTCATGATCGAGCGCCTGGCGCGTTTGCCTGTGGAAGTCGATTACGCGAGTGAATACCGCTACCGCGACCCCATCCCCGATGCTTCCGCGCTGGGGCTGCTGATTACGCAGTCTGGTGAAACCGCCGACACGCTGGCGGCACAGCGCGAAATGATCGCGAAAGGCTCCAAGACCATAGCCATCTGCAACGTGGTAGGGGCGGCCGTGGCGCGGGAAGCGCAGGGCGTCATCTACACCCACGCCGGGCCGGAGATCGGCGTGGCTTCGACCAAGGCTTTTACCGCGCAGCTCACCGCTCTGTTTATTCTTGCCCTTCACCTGGCGCAGGTACGCGAAACAGTCTCCACCGAGGAGAGCAACCGTTTGGTCAGCGAGCTGGCCCTGCTGCCGGGCAAGATCGAGGCCATCCTGCGCACCGCCGACTCAGTGTGCGAGCAGCTGGCCCGCACCTACGCAAGCGCGAGCGACTTTCTTTTTCTGGGCCGCGGCATTCACTACCCCATTGCGCTTGAAGGTGCGCTCAAGCTCAAGGAGATCTCCTACATCCACGCCGAAGGCTACCCGGCCGGCGAGATGAAGCACGGCCCCAATGCGCTGATTGACGAGGCGCTGCCGGTGGTGTCCATTGCCACCCGCGATACCAACGACCCGGGCTCGATGATCCGCTACGAGAAGTCACTTTCCAATATTCAGGAGGTCACCGCACGCTCGGGCAAGGTGATCGCCGTCACGACCGAAGCCGATGATCGCGAGTTTGACCAGGACACGGCCGACCTCCAATCGCTGGTCGATCACGTGATCACCATCCCACCTGCGCCCGAGCTGCTGCTGCCCATCCTCGAGGTTGTGCCGCTCCAGCTGCTCGCGTACCACATCGCGGTCCGGCGCGGCTGCGACGTAGACCAGCCGCGCAATCTGGCCAAGTCCGTGACGGTGGAGTAGCGGTGCGCTTGTGGCTGCTGGTGTGTGCCCTGCTCGGCGCTGTGTGCTGCCCGGCACGCGCGCAGACCCCGGCTCCCCGCGCCGGTGCCTCGCCGACAGCTTCCATCGAGCCTGCTCCGGGCGAGGAGCTTGCCTTTCGCCATGCGGAGCACCTCCGGCGCGGCATCAACACGAGCCTCTGGTTTGCACAGGCACACGACTACCCGGTCACGCGCCTCCAAAGCTTTACGACCGCGGACGACCTGAAGCTGATCGCCGCGCTGGGCTTTGACCACATCCGGCTATCGATGGACGCAGCACCGCTGCTGCCCTGGCTTGCCCTGACCCACAACGACCAGAACGCGACCACTCCTTTTATAGCCGAACTTGACCGGGTGGTGAGCGAAGCGCTTGCGGACGGCCTCGCCGTGGTTCTCGATCTCCATCCCGAGGATGCGTACAAGGCCCAGCTTCTCCATGGAAGCACCGCGGTTGAGCAGTTTGCGGCCTTGTGGCGCGCGCTCGCGCGCCACTATGCCGCGCCCGATCCGTCCCGGGTCTTCTTTGAAATCCTGAACGAGCCCGAGCAGGACGACCCGTACCGCTGGCAGGGGATTGAAAGCACGGTGGCCGGTGCGATCCGGGCGATCGCGCCGCGGCACACCATTGTTGCCGCGGGTGCGCGCTATTCCGGGCTCGACGACCTGCTGCGGCTCAGGCCGATTGCGGTGCCCAACATCGTTTACACCTTTCACGACTACGAGCCGTTTGCCTTTACCCACCAAAGCGCCACCTGGACCAGCCCCGAGGTAGAGCCGGAACGGATGGTGCCCTACCCGTCCACTCCGGACAATGTTGGCCCCAACCTCGAACAAGAGCCCGACCTCCCGGGCAAGTACTTTGTCGAGCAGTACGGGCTGGCCCGGTGGGATGCCGAGCGCGTCCGGCGTACGCTTGCCTTTGCCCGGCTCTGGTCCGAGCAGTACGGCGTGCCGCTGTACTGCGGCGAGTTTGGGGTGCTGCGCGAGCATGTTGACCCCCGCATGCGCGCGGCATGGCTGCGGGACATGCGCACCACGTTTGAAAACGATGGGATCGGCTGGGCCATGTGGGACTACCAGACGAACTTTGGCATCGTTACGAAGGCAGGGGGCGTGACCACGCCCGATGCCGGGGTGGTGGATGCGCTCGGACTGCACCTGCCGGGCGGCAAGCTTTAAGGAGGATCTCGGGGTGGGACGTCTGGTCCCGAAATGACACCCTCCCTTCGAGAGGGAGCGATCTGGCGCGTTCCGGGTGCAAGGGCGTGCCATAATTGCCCGTGAAGCCGCGCAGCTGGGCGGCAGTTCCTGAATGCGAAAGGGCGCGGGAAGCATCTAATCTTTTGTACGCGCTTCCCCGCGCTGTGACACGGTCGCCCGCAAGCGCACACAAGGAGAGAGCTTATGGCTGAGACATTGCTGGAACAGCTTCGTAAGATGACTACCGTGGTCGCTGACACGGGCGATATCCACTCGATCGAGAAGGTCAAGCCGCAGGACGCAACCACCAACCCCTCGCTGATTACAACGGCCGCAGGCATGCCGGATTACGAGGACATCGTGGACGATGTGCTGCTCCAGGCCAAGAAAAAGCTGGGTGATCACGCCGACGACAAGGAGGTCGCCAACGAGGCCTTCAAGCACCTCGCCGTCGCGTTTGGAAAGAAGATTCTCGCCATTGTGCCCGGCCGCGTGTCGACCGAGGTGGATGCGCGCCTGAGTTATGACACCGGCAAGACGCTTGAGCAGGCGCATGAAATCATCAAGATGTACGAGGAAGACGGGATTGGCCGCGAGCGCATCCTGATCAAGATCGCTTCCACCTGGCCCGGCATCAAGGCAGCCGAAAAGCTGGAAGAAGAAGGCATTCATTGCAATCTGACCCTGCTCTTTGGGCTGCACCAGGCAGTTGCCTGCGCGGAAGCCAAGGTCACGCTCATTTCCCCGTTTGTCGGTCGCATTCTGGATTGGTACAAGAAAGACACCGGCAAGGACTACGAGGGCGCGGATGACCCCGGGGTAAAGTCGGTCACGACGATCTACAACTACTACAAGAAGTTCGGCTACAAAACGCAGGTGATGGGCGCGAGCTTCCGCAACATCGGCGAGATCGAGCAGCTGGCAGGCTGTGATCTGCTGACCATCTCGCCCAAGTTGCTGGAAGAGCTGGACGGGAAAGAAGGAGACCTGCCGCGCAAGCTTGACCCGGCAAACGCGCAAAACCTTCAGATTGAAAAGATCACCATGAATGAGCAGGTGTTTGAAGACATGCATGCACAGGATCGCATGGCCCACGACAAGCTGAAAGAAGGCATCGAGGGCTTTAGCGACGCGCTCGAGCACCTGGAGCAGTTGCTGGCGAAGCGCCTGACCGAGCTCGGGTCGAACAAGGAGCAGACGGTCGGCGCGTAGGGAACGTGACGTAAATGTGACGTGACGTAAACGCGAAAGGCAAGAAAGGCGGCCATCGGGCCGCCTTTCTTTTTTCCGCGCCAGTGTGGGCTTAGCTTCCTGGTGCGAAGTGGCTGCGAACCGTCTGCCGAGTGGCTGCCAATCGTTTGCCGATTGGCCACCGGGCTGCGCTTGGATTGATAGCGCCAGGAGTTACCCGCGTTTCCGCGCGAAACGCCCGCGGGCAGCAGGTCTTTCCTGACCTGTCTGGACCTGTCCCGACTCTGTACGAACGCCGCCGTCGCTTCCGGGCACGGGTGCGGCGCTGCCGCCTAGGCTCCGCTTTGCACCACAGCCGCCCGGATACGCTTGCCGACGCGCACAAGCAGGGTGGCCGGCAGCGCCCCGATCGCCAGATGCGGCGCGCTGACCGGCTCGCCCCCGATGCGGACAGCTCCCTGCTTCAGCTTGCGCGTTGCGTCCGTGGCTGAGTCAGCAAGCCCCAGCTGGACCAGCAGCTTATCGACCCGTACCTGGCTGCCGGCTCCGCTCCAGCCGACCTCCGCAGCACCCACCAGCACCTCTTCTACATGCTCGGGCTCTGCCCCAAGCTGGAACTGCCGCGTCCAGCCATCGTCCGCCGCGCGCACCGCATCGGCCGGGTGAAAGCTGCCAACCACCGCGCGCGCGAGGCGCTTTTTTGCTTCCATCGGATGCAGCGTGCCCGCGGCCACCTCGGCATGCATCGCGTCTACTTCGCTTCCGCGCAGGTCCGTCAACAACAACCAGAAGCGCCACATGAGCTCGTCCGAAATCGACATGACCTTGCCATACATTTCGCCCGCCGGTTCATGGATACCGATGGCATTGCCGAGCGACTTCGACATCTTCTGCACGCCGTCCAGACCCTCGAGGATGGGGGTCATCAGCACAATCTGCGAGGGCTGCCCGTAGTGGCGCTGCAGCTCCCGCCCCATCAGGAGGTTGAACTTCTGGTCGGTCCCGCCCAGCTCCACATCCGCCTCCAGGGCCACCGAATCGTAGCCCTGCGCCAGCGGGTACAGCAGCTCGTGCAGGGCTATCGGCTTTTCCTCGACGAAACGCTTGTGAAACTCATCGCGTTCGAGCATCTGGGAGACCGTAAACTGCGCGGCCAGCCGGATGATGCCTTCAAAGCCCAGCGTTCCCAGCCATTCCGAGTTGAAACGGACCTCGGTCCGCTCGCGATCGAGAATCCGAAAAACCTGGCCGGTATAGCTCCGGGCGTTTTCCCGCACCTGCTCCCGCGTTAACGGCTTGCGCGTTGCCGAGCGCCCGCTTGGGTCGCCGATGAGCGAGGTAAAATCGCCCACCAGAAAGATCACCTGGTGCCCAAGATCCTGGAAGTGCTTGAGCTTGCGCATCAGCACGGTGTGGCCCAGGTGCAGGTCGGGGGCGGTCGGGTCAAAGCCGGCCTTGACGCGCAAGGGCTTCCCGGTCGCGCGCGCGCGCTCCAGCCGCTCGCCTAAATCAGCGACCCGGATGATCTCAGCCGCCCCTTTTTGGAGCAGGTCCATCTGTTCGTTCACGGGCGGAAAGGCAGTGCTGGGCATCGGTCGCTCCAGTATAGAAGGCGCGCCGCGCCGGGAGGCATTAGGCTTAGAAACACACACCCGCCCCCGAGGAGAAGCCATGCAGCGACGCCAGTTCCTTTCCGCCTCCGCCTCAGCCTCCGCGCTTGCCGTGGCCGAAACCCTCCGGGCACAAACACCAGCGGCCCCGGCGCGGGAGTTCTTCGCGCTGCGCCGCTACACGCTCGAGAGCGGGCCCCAGACCGCGGTCACCGAGCACTACTTCGCGCAGGCCCTGCTGCCTGCGCTGGCACGCCTCGGCATGGATCGCGTCGGCGCCTTTCGGCTGGAGATCGGGCCGGAAACACCGACGTTCTACCTGCTGATCCCCGGTTCCTCGCTCGAAGCGCTCGGCACGCTTGACCTGCGGCTCCGGGAAGATGCGGCATTTCTGGCCGCCGCGCAGCCGTTTTGGCATGCGCCCGCAACAGCCCCCGCCTTTTTGCGGGTGGAAAGTTCGCTGCTTGCGGCCTTTCCCGGCTGGCCCCGCCTTACCCCTCCAGCAGCTTCGGCCACCAAAGCCAAACGCATCTTCCAGCTCCGCACCTATGAAAGCTCCAGTGACTATGACCATGTTCTGAAGGTGAAGATGTTTCACAGCGGCGAGTTTGCGATCTTCAAGAACGCCGGGTTTCACCCCTTGTTCTTCGGCGATACGCTTGCCGGTCCCAGACTGCCGAACCTGACATACATGCTCAGCTTTGCGGACATGGCCGAGCTCGATGCCCAGTGGACTTTGTTTCGCAACGACCCGGCATGGAAGAAGCTTTCCAGCTCACCGGAATACGCCTCCGAAGAGATCGTGAGTAACATCACGAACCTGATTCTTAGTCCCCTGGAAGCATCGGCCATCTGAGGGGATTATGCGCAGGCAGGAACACCCTCAAAGCGGGAAGGAGGCTCCCCCGCCCAAGCCGTGCGCGGCGTGCGGTCGCGAGATCACGTGGCGCAAAAAGTGGGAACGCTCCTGGGACGAGGTACGGTACTGCAGCGACGCGTGCCGGCGCCGCAGCAAATCCGGCTCCGCGGCGAGCACGGACACGGCTCTTGAAGCAGCCATCCTGGCATTGCTGGCGGAGCGCGGGGCAGGCAAAACGATCTGCCCTTCCGAGGCCGCACGCCGCGTCGCTGGAGCGAGCGGCGAGGGCGAGGCCTGGAAGGCGCTGATGGAGCCGGCCCGTGCGGCGGCCCGGCGTCTACACGGGGCAGGGAAGCTCCTCGTCACACAGGGTGGCCATCCCGTGGACCCCTCGCACGCAAAGGGTCCGATCCGCCTCAGGCGCCCGTAGCCTGTAGGCTGGAAGCAGTATGGGTGTTGCGCTTTCGCTTGAAAACAAGATCGCCCTGGTGACCGGCGGCTCACGCGGGATCGGCGCCGAAACCGTTCGGCTGTTCATTGAGGCGGGCGCGCGCGTGATCTTCAACTATCGCAGCGCCCGGGCGGCTGCCGAAGCGCTGGTGGCAGCGTGCGGCGGGCCGGACCGGTGCCGGGCCGTAGAGCAGGCGCTGGGCACCGCGGCGGAGGGCCGCCTGCTGGTGCAGACAGCAGTCGATGCCTGGGGCGGGCTCGATGTGCTGGTGGTCAACCACGGAGTGTGGCCCGCGCACGATGCGCCCATTGACACCATGGCGGACGAACAGTGGCGCAGCACCATGGGCATCAACCTCGACAGTGTGTTTGGGCTGGTCCAGGCGGCCGTTGCCCAGTTCAAAGCGGCAGGCGCTTCGTCGTCGAAGCCCGCGCACCTTGTCCTGGTCGCCTCCACGGCGGCGCAGCGCGGTGAGGCGTTCCACGCCGACTATGCCGCGTCCAAAGGCGCGCTGGTTGCCCTCACCAAAAGTCTTTCAAGCGAGCTCGCCGGGCAGGGCATCGCTGTGAACTGCGTCGCGCCGGGTTGGGTTGCGACCGATATGTCGATCTCCGCGTTTGCGACCGAGGCCGGCCGGGCAAAGGTTTTCGGCACCATCCCGCTGGGCCGCGTCGCGACCCCGGCCGAGGTCGCCGGGCCTATTCTTTTTCTATGCACGCCGTGGGCAGGGTTCATCTCGGGCGAAATCCTGAATGTGAATGGCGGCGCGGTGCTGGTGGGCTGACTCATGAAGCGTCAACTGTGTTTGGGTGTTCTGGCAATGTTTGCGGGCACCGCTCTTCTCTTCGGGCAAGCGGCGCCGGCGGCCTCGTCCGCCACGCAAACGGATGCAAGCGGCAGCGATCCGCAAGCGGTCGCGCTGATGGGGCAGATGCTTGCTGCGCTTGGCGGCCCCAAGTGGCTGGCGATCCACAATGTGCTGCAGGAGGGACGCACCGGAGGGTTCTTCCAAGGGAAGCCATCAGGCGATGTGGGGGACTTCGTCGTGCTGCGGACGGTGCCTGTCTCCCGCACCGACCCCGGCCGGCTCCGCGCCGAGTTCACCAAGCATCGCGATGTCGTAAACATCCTGACGACCGACATCGACTGGGAGATCACCTATCGCGGCAAACGCCAGCTCCGGCCCGACGAGTACCTTACGATTTTCCGCCGTCGCGACCACTCGCTCGACGAAGCGGTCCGCATCTGGTGGCACGAGCCCGGAACCGTGCTCTTCTTCGGCGGGCAGAAAATGGCCGAGCGGCACCTGATCGATGAGATCACCCTGCTCGACGCCAACAACGACAACATCACTCTCCAACTGGACGCGGAAACGCACCTGCCGGCGCGGGTGTCCTTTTCCTGGCGCGACCCGCTTTATAAGGATAAGAACGAGGACGCCGAGGAGTTCGCCGACTACCACCCGATCGACGGGATCCCCACCCCGCTGAACGAGACCTACTACCACAACGGCGACATGACTTCGCAGCGCTACCTGACGCACGTGGCCTACAACGTCCCGGTCGCGTCCGACGCCTTTGATCCGGACGCAACCGCGGCGAAGCTTAAGCGCTGACCAGGCTCTTCGGGCGCTCTTCCAGGTAAAGCAGCAAGGGAAGGCCGGCGGAAACCCCGAGCAGCAGCGTCGCCGCCACGGCCAGCCACCAGAGCGCCACGCCACGCCTCGCCCGCCATGCCAGGTATATGACCACAAGCGCGGTCAAGAGCAGGTCCAGTGCGAAAAAGGTGCTGACCGGATTCGCGAAAAGCTCGGCGACAAAGAAAGGCGCGTCGAGCCCGTGTTGCGCCAGCCAGGACACAAAAGGGATCATGGGGATCACGATGCCGACGATGGTAAGGGCAAGGTACAAGCTTCTACGCTGCATGCAGCTCCTAGGATGCGGCTCCTCAAAAGGTCTGCGCGGCTGCTAGGACCAGCGCATCGACCACGGCGCGCGAGCCTGTGCCCGCGAAGTCGTTGCAGAGAACAGAGAAGATCACAACGCGCCCGCTGTTTGCGGTCAGAAAACCGCTCAGCGCGTCCACTTCGCCCAGGGTTCCGGTTTTGGCCTGCACCCGGCCTTTCAGCTCCGGCAGCCGGGCGGCAAGGGACCCGTCCACGCCGCTGATTGGAAGTGAGTCGCGAAACACCTGCCCCCAGGGCTGGGCGGCGCTGTAGCGCAGCAGCGCCGTTGCAGCGCGTGGGGTGAGGAGGTCTTTGGTCGACAGCCCGGAGCCGTCGTAGAGCACAAAATCATCGGGCGCGACCCCAGCGTCGGCGGTCAGAAAGCTGCGCACCACGCGCGCCCCCTGCGCGGCCGAGCCATCGGTTCCTTCCTCGTGACCGAGCAGGCGCAGCAGGATCTCCGCATGCAGATTTTGGGAAACCTTGTTGGTTACGGTGACGATCTGCGCCAGCGCGACAGAGGTGCGGGTGGCCACCACCGCGCCGGGCAAGGGTGGCCCGCTTGAAGTCGCGCCAGGGAGCAGCGTGCGCAACGGTACGGGCAGGTGCGTTTCGAGCACAAAGGATTGCGTGTCAGAAAGCAATCGATGTACAGCCGAAGCCTGCCCGGTCACTGTGACTCCCTTGGTTTGCAGAGCGGCCTTGAGGGCCTCGCTCGCGTAGCGGGCGGGGTCATGGATGGCCAGGGCAAGATGCGCTGGTGTGCCTCGCGCCGGGAGCGAGCCATAGAGCCGCAACGTGGCGTCGTCCGGGTACCTGCTCAACCCCAGCGCGGGCTGGGTTCCGGGCGCGGAGGTGCTCGCCGTACCCGTGAGCGAAGTGGCCGGGTCGGGCATCTCCGGCAGCCAGCTCGTCGAGGCGTCCGTGCCGGCCGCTGCTCCCGGCGTGATGGTCAGGTACCGGACATTGTCATTAATGGACAGGGCCGAAACTGCCGCGCCGTACTCCCACTGCAGATCATCCCAGCCCCAGCCGGCGCCGTAGCGATCGTCGCTGGGGAAGAGCGAATCATCCGCGATCACCTGACCGTCCACGGCGTGGATCCCGTGTGCCAGCACCTGCCCGGCCAGGTCGTCCAGCCCGGCCAGCGGCAGGCTGGAGCGGTCGGTCTTGCCCGCATAGGGATACACGCGCCCGGAAATCGTCGGATCGCCCCCGCCGACCAGACGCAGGTCGCCGTGCAGCGTTCCCGCGGCGTCCACCGTGCCCTCGGCGATCACGCGCGTCCTCATCGTGTAGGTAGGGCCGAGTAGTGCCAGCGCGGTGGCGGTGGTAAACAGCTTTGCGTTTGAAGCGGGTTCGAAGAGCTGCCCATCGTTGTATGCGTAAAGGCTTGCGCCCGTTGTCGCATCAAGGATCGAGATCCCCCAGTGTGCGTGGGCGGCCGCCGGCTGCGCGGCAAGCAGGCGATCTACGGCCGCGGCCATGCCAGGGGCTTGCGCGGAAGCGCCGGCGGCATGCAGAAGCAGAAAGACCGACGCGGCCAGGGGAAGAAAGAAGCGCATTCTGCCTCAAAATAGCAGAGATGCCTGAAGCCAACGCCAGCCCGGCCACGTTCCCCAGCCGGCGTCCTGCCGTCTGGCAGCTCCGTACGCGCGCGCTCCCGCTTGGGGCCCGCACGCTGGTCATGGGCATCGTCAACAGTACGCCGGACTCGTTTTCAGGCGACGGGGTCGGGGGGCGCGTGGATCTCGCCGTGGAGCGGGGACTGCGGCTGCTTGAGGAAGGCGCAGCGATCCTGGATGTAGGGGGCGAGTCGACCCGGCCCGGCTCGGGCGCGGCCAGCGAGCGGGCGCTGAGCCTCGGGGAAGAGCAGGATCGGCTTCTGCCCGTTCTGGAAGCGCTCCGTCGCGAGCGCCCGGAGGCAATCCTTTCCGCCGACACCTACCGCGCCGCGACTGCCCGCGCCGCCATCGCGGCTGGCGCCGAAATCATCAACGACGTAAGCGGGCTGGTGTGGGACCCCGGTATGGCGGCTGTGTGCGCCGGGGCTCGCTGCGGGCTGGTGGTGATGCACACCCGGGGACGCCCGGATGACTGGCGCTCGCTCCCTCCGCTCGCACCGGAGGAGGTGCTGCCGCTGGTGCGCGAAGGCTTGCAGGCACAACTGGAAGCAGCCGCGGCTGCGGGCATCCGCGGGGAGTGCATCGTGCTTGATCCGGGATACGGCTTCGGCAAGGCCTGGGACGCAAACTACGCCCTGCTGCGGGGCCAGGCCGGGCTGCTCACGCTCCGCCGGCCCCTGCTGGCCGGGCTGTCGCGCAAATCCTTTCTCGGCCGCACCCTGCGCCCTCTCTACCAGGGAGAAGACCCGGAGCCCGGCCTCCGGGAGCACGCAAGCCTCGCAGCACAGGTGGCCGCGGTGCTCGCCGGGGCCAGTCTGCTGCGCGTCCATGCGGTCCGGCCCGCGGTGGAGGCCGCCGCGATCGCCGATGCAGTGCTGTTGGGGGGAGGCACGCCTCCTGCACCACCCGCTGCCGCGCTCCCGTGAGCGACGCTCTTTTGAAGAAGCTTGCCCATGGGTCGGGCGAATCCGTGCAAGGCAGCTCCGCCTCGGCGGACGCCGCTTCAGGCTCCGGGCCCGGCTTACCCGGAAAAGCTGGCCCGGAAAGCGGGCTTAGCGGCTCCGCGACGTCGCGTCGTGGATGCGATTGGCTTCAAAGCTGACGATGCGCCACTGCCCGCGCACCAGGCTCCAAACCCGCGTGTACCGGTAGTCGCCCAGCAAGGGCTGCCCCGAGTACACCCCCTGCAGGTGGACGCGCGAGGTAACCACCGCCGTGGTGCCGTAGATGCGAATCTTGCGATCCACAACAGCCAGCACCTGGATGCGGTCCTGGCCCGAAGCCCGGGCCTGCAGCTCCTGGCTCTTGCTTGCGATGGTTCCATCGGGGCCGATGCCGACGTAGTCTTCTTCAAGCAGGGAGGCCATCGTGTCGGTATCGTTGGCGATCAGGGCGGTTTGCCACTGCTGCTCATCCCGTTCAATCTGCTTGTGGTAAGCGGCCTTTTGGCTGCCGGTAAGCGGGATGATGGCTTTGGCGACCGGCACCGCAAAGACACCCAGCGCGAGCAGGGGCAGGATCCACCGCCTGCCCCGCCTCTTTCGCTGGTTCAGTGGGCGCCGCATGGTACTACCGGGATGGCGGCGAACGCTTGCGAGATGCATGGCTGCCTCCTCCCTCCATCAAACCAGATCACCGTTCCCCTTCACCGGCAACGCGAAAAAGGCGCAGGGACGGTCAAGCCACCACGTGCAGATCCTCAACCGCCCGTTGGCGCATCCGCTGGTACAGCCCGCCAATTGCGTACCGCTGAAAGTGCGCGGAAGCCCGATGCGCTTCCAGTGCCGCGCGATCCCCGTACTGCTCGTAGATGAGCACCGTATCCGGCGTGGCCTCGCTCCAGTGGGGTATGTACGTCAGGCAGCCCGGCTCTTTCCGCGACTCGACCGCAAGCTGGCGCAGAAACTCCGAAACGTCCTCGCGGTCCTCCGGAGCAAAGTGCATGCGCACCAGAAAACTCACTGTTCCGGCCATAATCCTCCTCGGTGTCTTCCCAAGCCTCAGGCGTGCAGCGCGCGCAGTGCGGCTTCAAACGCGGGCAGGGTAATGGTCTGCTCTCGATCAGGCCCGGTTGAGATCATACCGATCTTTGCGCCCGACTCGCGCTCCAGAAAGCTGAGGTACTCCCTGGCTTCCTCCGGCAGGTCTTCATACCGCTGCGCTTTCTCGGTCGAGCTGCGCCACCCCTTCAGCTCGGTGTACATGGGTCGCAGCAGCTCCAGCCCGCGCACATCGGCCGGCATCGTGTCGACCGGCTTTCCGTCAATTGCGTAGCCGGTACACACCGGGATGACCGGCAGCTCGTCCAGCACGTCGAGCTTGGTGACCACCAGCCACTCCGTGCCGTTGATCATGTTGGAGTAGCGCAGCAGGGGCAGGTCGAGCCAGCCACAGCGCCGGGGTCGCCCGGTCACCGCGCCAAACTCCTGCCCGCGCTCGCGCAGCACCTCGCCGGCTCGGTCGTGCACCTCGGTCGGGAACGGACCCTCGCCCACGCGGGTGACATACGCCTTGGTCACCCCGATCACGGTGCCGACCCGTGTGGGGCCCACGCCGGTGCCGGTAATGGCGCCGCCGGCGGTCGCCGAGGACGAGGTAACGAACGGGTAGGTTCCATGGTCGATGTCGAGCATGGTGCCCTGCGCGCCTTCAAACATGACGCTTTTTCCTGCGGCGATGGCCTGGTTTAGCAGTTCCGCGGTGTCCGTTACAAAGGGCCGCAGCTGCTCCGCGGCGCGGGCGTACTCCTCGTACATGCGCGCCGGGTCCAGCGGGTGCGTGCCGAACAAAGCCTGGGCCACCGTGTTTTTTTCGCGGCAGGCATTTTCGATGTGGGTTTTCAGCAGGTCTTCGTTGAGCAGATCGACGACGCGCAGCCCATTGCGGGCCATTTTGTCTTCGTAGGCCGGCCCGATCCCCCGCGAGGTGGTGCCGATCTTTTTGCGGCCCGGCGCCGACTCGGCCGCCAGCTCAATCATGCGGTGGTACTCGAGGATCACCTGCGCGCGATTGGACACCTTGATCTGCCGGTCCACATCGACGCCCAGCTCCCGCAGCTTGCCAATCTCCTTCAGAAACGCCATCGGGTCGAGCACGACGCCGTTGCCGATCACCGCCAGGCAGTCGGGGCGGAGCACGCCGCAGGGAACCAGCTGGAGGATGAACTTTTGCCCGCCGATGATGACGGTGTGCCCGGCGTTGTGGCCACCCGCATAGCGCGCCACCACGTCAAACGCGCCCGAAAGCACGTCGACGATCTTGCCCTTGCCTTCGTCACCCCACTGGGCACCCAACACGATTGCTGTTTTTGCTTGCACCTTGCGTATGGCTCTTTCCTGGAAAGTGAACGGCTTACCGGGCAGAGGGGGAGTGATCCATCGCAATCGGGTGCGAGGCAAGCTCGGCAACAGCCGTTTCTGATGATATAACGCGCCTGCTGTTGCGCCGGTACTAGGCCGGTACTACGGGACCGCTCCCCGGCAGCGGAGAAGGGGAACGGGAAGACACCATCTGCTTCGCTATGGCTCGGGAACAATGGCGAGGGATCGGGAGCCCTTCCTTCATGCAGAAGCCCGATCTCGCCACCAGCTCACTCCCGGATGAACAGAGGTTCTAAATGGCCGGCTGGCCCGTCGCCATGCCGGGCACTAGGGAAACCCGTACTCATCCCAAGCCTTCATAGCCCCGGATCGCACCCGAACGACCCGGCGAGAGACGAAACAGCACCGGAGACGAAGCGTGGCGCCACCGGCGAACCCGTCTACACCACGCCCAGCTTCTCAAGAAGGCCGCCTGACTTCTTCGGCTCGGCTCCAAGCTGCTTCAGGATGCCAAGCTCGTCCGACGAGCCCCAGCGCTCCACCATGACGCCGTCACGGAAGCGCGCAATCTGCACGCCGCGCGCCTTGATGGTGCGCCCGGTCGCGGGAACGCCCATGAACTCACCCTGGTGGGTGCCGGTCACCGTGTAGGCCATGGCCACCGAGTCCTCGTCCGCCGTAATGTGTTCGGGTGTGGCCTGCAGGTCGGGAAAGGCAGAGCGCATCTCGGCGAACAGGTCGATGTAGCCCTGCGCGCCCGGTCCCTGGCCGGGCCCTGGATCGTGCTCTTTCACAGACGGGGAGACCAGATCGCGCAGCAGATCGAGGTTGCCGGAGTTGATCGCTTCCCCGAACTGGGTCTGTGCCTGGATGTTCGTCTCTTTGCTCATACCCCTTGAGATGCGAGTCGATGCGGTCCCGCGCTCGTTGGCCCCAGCTCAAGCTCTGACAATCCTTGGTATGCTCGCCGGAAAGCCCCTCGCGCCGGAGGAAGTTTGCCCGTGGATGTTCATCCGCCGCACCACCCCATCGCGACCAAGCGCGACTTCTTCGTCCACCTGTTCACCATCACCTGCGGCCTGCTGATCGCGCTTGGGCTGGAAGGGCTGGCCGAGATGGCGCACCATCACAGCCTCGTCGTGGAGGCGCGCACCAACATCCGGCATGAACTGGAGGACAACCGGAAAGCCACGGAGAAAGACATCCGGAGCGTGGGGGAAGACGAGGCGCGCTTTCGGAAGAACCTGGATGTGGAACGGGCCTTCAGGGACGACCCCAACACGCATGGAAGCATCCAGGCTATCTTCAGCTGGGATTCGACCTACGATTCAGCCTGGCGTACGGCCCGCGATACCGGCGCGCTGGCATATATGCCCTATGCCGAAGTGCAGCGCTACTCCGACGTTTACGGGCAGCAGGCGATTGCGAACAACACAGCAGTTCAGCTGTTCCGGCAGCAAACGGAGGCAGTTGCCCCGATACTTACCGGGAGCGACCCAAGCAAGATGCCCAAGGAAGAGATGGCGCGCATGCTGCACGATACGTCTACCGTGTACGTTGACCTGCAAACGCTTCAGCAGCTGTTGAAGCAGCTTCGCGATCAGTATGGAGAAGTACTACGGGCGAAGTAGCCCCGAGCCGCAGGGTGGCCGCCGGCCCGCTATACTGGCACCGTGCCGAGCCCAATCATCACCACCATTCAAAGC
>CALMAN010000094.1:0-10690 GCA_937859835.1 uncultured Acidipila sp.
AGCCCGGGCGGCACGTTAAAAGTCGGAACACACTCCGACGCATCAAGCACGCCCAGCCGCCCCGAAGTTCCCGCCCCGGCATAGAGCAGCCGCCCCCCGCGCCGGAGCCGCGTGGCCACCTGCTCGACCACACCTGCCAGCTCCGGCAGCGCTCCTCTTACTGCCTCCAGGGCCTCCCCGTCGGCCCGGTGCATGGCTTCCACCATGCCCAGGGCTGTGAGCCGGTCAAACGCCTCGGTGTCCGGCCGCCGCGCTTCGGTCAGCAGCGTGCCGAGCCCGTCCTCGTTCGTCGCCCTCATGCTGCCTCGTTCACGGCTGCTGTTTCGGCAGCTGCAGCAGGATGCCCCCGCTGCCCTGGCCGCCGCTTTCCACCTGCGGCAGTTGCCCGTTCCAGCGGTCGATCAGCTCCCGCTGATTTTCAAGCCGCCGCAGCTCCAGCAGCTGCGGCGTAATCGAGCTCTGCCGGATCCGGTTTGCTTCTGCTTCGCCTTCGGCCCGCGCCACGTTCGACTTCGCATCGCCGTCGGCTTCGGCGATCTTCTTGGCCGCCTGCGCCTGCGTTTCCGCCAGCTCATTGCGCGCCCGCTCTGCGTTCTGGATCGCCTGCGCCTTTCCCGTGATCGCGCTCGCAATCACCTCCGGCACGCGCGGGGCGCCGATAAAGCCGAACTGCTGGATCCCAACGCCGACCGGCGCCACTTTCTGCTGGATCAGCGCCTCCACCTGGTGCAGGAACTGCGCCTTCTGCTCGCCGTAGATCTGCTCCACCGTGTACGTGGAGGCCACCTCGTTGAGCGAGTTCCTCACAATATCGCGCAGGATCCCGTGCGTAAAGTTGTCCAGCTCGCCAATGCGGTACTTGAGATAGAAAGCCGGTACCTTGCTCGGTTCAATCGCGTACGACAGCGACACGTCCGAGTAAATCTCCATCCCTTCTTTCGAGTTGAAGCTCATCTCCTCGTTCAAGGGCCGTCCTTCATCCGGGTTGCGCGTCCACTTCACCGTTTGCACATAGGTCGCAAACTCAATGATCTGGCTGCGCAGCGGGCTGTAAAACACCCAGCCGGTCCGGATCGGGATCTCCGACGCACCGCGCTGCGAACCGGACAGCAGGATCTCCACGCCGGTGTACCCGGCACCAATCCGGGTCACCGAAAAGATGTAGTGGAAAAAGAACAGCACGGCCAGCAGGGCGAGGGCTGCAAAAACGCCCAAACGGACCAGGCCCGCCGGGTACCGTGACATCGAAGGCACATACGTGCGTAAAGCATCATCTTGCTCAAGCAGACTCATCAGGACCACCGCCAAAGGCGCCACAGCGCAAAGGGAAGCAAAACAAACACTGCCACCAGAAAAGCCGTGCCCTCGTACACAGCCCGGTCGCTCGGCCGGTTCAGGAGGTCAAAAGCGTGCACCATCCCCTGGTAGCCAAGCAGCAGCACAACCACAGCAAGCAGAAAGCGAACGAGCGTCATCAGTGGGTTCCAGCCACGTCCGGAATCCGATACTACGCCGACCGCGGCAGAGCGGCGCAGAATTCGCGAGTGGGATCAAAAGGCGCCCGTCGCCTAACGGCCCGTCGCCAGCAGGCGCTCGGTAAGCAGGTCGAACCCCTCCAGGTCCCCGTACTCAATCACCACCCGCCCCCGTCCTTTCCTGTCCTCAATGGTGACGCGCATGCCCAGCGCCGTTTGCAGGGTGTTCTCGATCTCGCGCACGTTGGGGTCGCGGAAGTCGGGCCGCGGCTGCTCCACCGAGGCTTTTCGCTGCGGATCGATCAACCCCTTCACATAGCTTTCCGCCTGGCGCACGCTCATTGACAGCACCGCGATTTTCTGCGCTGCTCGCAGCATCTGCTCCTTACTCTCCAGGGCCAGCAGCGCGCGCGCATGCCCAAAGCTCAGCGATCCAGCTTCGACCAGTGTCTGCAGCTCCTCGGGCAGCCGGAGCAGCCGCAGAAAGTTCGCGATCGAAGCCCGGTCCTTGCCCGTTCGCACCGCGATCTGCTCCTGCGTCATGCGGAACTCCCGCGCTAAGCGCTCAAAGGCGCGCGCCTGCTCCATCGGGTTCAGGTCTGCCCGCTGCAGGTTCTCGACAATGGTGGCTTCCATCGCCTGCGTGTCATTCATGGCGGCGACCACGACCGGGATGGTCGCCCTCCCGGCCTGCTGGCTGGCAAGCCAGCGGCGCTCGCCCGCTACCAGTTGGTAACGCCCACCCTCTACCCGGCGCACCAGCACCGGCTGAATCACGCCCACGGCGCGGATCGACGCAGCCAGTTCCTGGAGGGCCGTCCCGTCAAAATGCTTGCGGGTCTGGTACGGGTTGCGGTCGATCTGCTCGACCGGAACCTCGAAGGGACGGCCATCGGGCGAGCCCTCGGGGCTGGCGGCGCTTGCCGGCGCCTGCGGCAGCAGCGCTTCCAACCCCCTGCCTAGCGCGCGCCGTCTGCCGCCGTTTTTTTCTGCGTCTACCGTCATGGTCAGGCTCCGGGTCTCCTACAGCGAGTGAGGGATGACATGGGTCGCGGCTGGGGGTCACGAGTAAGGCCAGAACCGAACCTCCCGCGCCGTTTCGGTCGCGGTGCGCCGGCTTTCGACGCCGTTGCGCACCATCACCTCGCGCGCCAGGTCGCGGTAGGCTTCAGCGCCGCGCGACCGGGGGTCATAAAGGAGTACCGGCTGACCGAAACTGGGAGCTTCGGCCAGCCGGATGTTCCGCGGGATGGTGGTGCGCAGCAGCTTCTCGCCGAAGTGCGCGCGCAGGTTCGCCGTGACCTGCTGCGCCAGGTTGGTGCGGTCGTCGTACATGGTGAGGAGAACGCCTTCCAGCTCGAGCTTCGCGTTCCAGGTGCTTTGCACCCGCTCCAGGGTGTGGAGCAGCTCCGAAATCCCTTCCAGGGCAAAGTACTCAGCCTGCATGGGCACCAGCAGGGCATCGGCAGCCACCAGTGCATTCAGGGTCAACAGGTCCAGAGCTGGCGGGCAGTCTAGCAAAACGAAGTCATGCTCTTGCCTCGCCTCGGCGAGCGCCTCGCGCAGCTTGAATGCCCGCCCGTCCTGCTGCATAAGCTCGACCGTGGCGCCAACCAGGTCTTTGCTCGATGGAATGAGCTTGAGCGCAGGGATCTCGGTCTGGAGCGCGGCTTCCGCAAGGCGGGCTCCATGAACAAGAACGTCGTAAGTGGAAAGCCGCTCTGGGTCGCGAGCGAAGCCGAAGCCACCGGTGGTATTCGCTTGTGGGTCGATGTCGACCAGCAGGCAGGGTAGCTCTTCGAGGGCCAGGGCAGCAGCCAGGTTGATGGCCGTCGTTGTTTTGCCTACGCCGCCCTTCTGGTTCACGATCGCGAACACTCGTCCCATGCCAAGGACCACAATAGGCCCACGGAGGTCGCGGCGCAACGTTACGGGCGGACAGCGGAGAGATGTTCCACGTGGAACGTTTGCGAGGCTCTACAGCGCCTGGCCGCAGGCGAGGACACCGTTGCGGCTGATCCTCATCGGCGTCGGCGGCTCCCACCTGAGCTCAGGCAGCAGCCCGGCAAGCCCGGCCGCACCCTCGGCGGTCGTCATCGCGAGCAGCCGGCCGCCCGCGTTCAGCCGGCTGCTCGCTACTCCGCAGGCCTCTCCCATCCGGTCGACCGCACGCAGCGTAACCACGTCGAAGGCGGCCAGTGCGTCCAGCTCTTCCACGCGGCCGGCGTGCACCCGAGCCGCCAGCGGCAGACTGCGGCACAGCTCACGCAAAAACGCCGCCTTCTTGCCTTGCGCTTCGGCCAGCGTGACCCGGACATCGGGGCGGACCAGCGCGCACAGGGCCCCGGGAAAGCCCGCGCCCGAGCCGTAATCCAGGAGCGTGCGCGCGGCCGCGGGGATGGCCTGGGCGCACTCCAGGGACTCGCCGAAGTGGCGCACCACGATGTCCTCCGGGGCGCGAATCGCCGACAGGTTCGTCTTGCTGTTCCACAGCAGCAGCAGTTGGAGGTAGGTCGCCAGCTGCTCGGCGAGCTGCGGCGGGATCTCCTGCTGGAGGCGCTCGCCGAGCAGCGCGCCGATCTCCTGCGGGCTCACGCGTGCGGCAGATGCCAGCGATGCGCCGCTGCCAGAAACGCCGTAAACATCGCGCGCGAGGGCTCATCCTCCTGGTAGGAGCGTTCCGGATGCCACTGCACGCCGAGCACGAACTGCTCCTCCGGCACGAGCCCCTCAAGCGCTTCAATGGTCTGGTCCCCTTCCGCTCGCGCTGCGACGCGCAGCCCGTCGCCGGCTGTCTGCACGGCCTGGTGGTGGCTGCTGTTGATGCGCGGGTGGTCGCGGTCAAGAAAGAAGCTGCGCAGCAGGGGGGCGTCCGGTTCGACGCGCAGCGCGTGTTCCAGCGCGCCCTGGTTTGCGGCCGGTGCATGCGTTTGGCCGGTTTCCAGGTGCTGGACCAGGGAGCCGCCCCGCCACACGTTCATCATCTGGAGCCCAAAGCAGATACAGAACAGCGGCTTGTGCAGGTGGAACGCGTCTTGGAGCAGCAGCTCGTCCGTGGCCTCGCGCGCCGGGTCCGGGCTTGCCGTCTCCGGGCGAGCGGGCTGCCCATACTTCTGAGGATCGACGTCGGCCGGGCTGCCTGGAAGCAGGATCGCGGCGCAGGAGGCGGCAAGCTTGGCGGTCTCGGCCGGCTCCAGCCCAAGCGGGATCCGAACGGGCTCGCCGCCGACTGCTTCGACGGCGGCGGCGTACTGCGGCCAGCAGCGGTCGTTGTAGCCCGGGTTCTCGGACGTAGGCACAGGAATGGCAATGCGAGCTTTCATGCGGTTATAGATGCGCGGCAGTCTCGACCGGGGCCGGCTGGCGCCAGGAGTGGGCAAAGTAGAGCGCCGTGATGCGCTGCTGGAGCTCGGTGGTGAGCGCGTCCAGGTCGCGCGCGGTCATGGCGTCGGTCGCGATCGGCTCGCCGACGGCAAGGGTGACGGGGACCGGGTAGAAGGTCTTGCTGTGCATGGGAAGCAGCTCGTGGGTGCCGATCAGCGCCATGGGCACAAGCGGGACCTGGGCGCGGATGGCCATAAAGGCAGGCCCATTGAGAAAAGGACCGGGCAGCCCGGTACGGCTGCGCCCGCCCTCGGGGAAGAGAAACAGCGGCATGCCGCTGCGCAGCGTCTTGACGCCGCCCGACAGGCTGGCAATGGATGCGCGGGGATTGCGAACGTTCACCGGGATCTGCCCAGAGCGCCGGAGATGCCAGCCGATAAAGGGAACGGTCCACAGGTTGTGGCGGGCGACGATGCGGAACTGAAAGGGCAGCGCGGCAAAGATCGCCGGCGTGTCCATGTACGAGAGGTGATTGCAGGTGTAGACAGCGACGGCCTGCTGCGCGAGCACGTGGGCGCCGAGGATGCGCATCGGCGCGCCGGCAAAGCGCATGGAAGCGCGAGCCCAGGCCTGCGCGATGCGGTGTTGGACGCGCCCGTCCTGCTCAAAAAGCGAAGCGGCGAGCGAGGCCGAGCCGCACGCCGCCGTACCCAGGAGGAAGAGGGGAGCGCGGACCAGCGTGGAAACGGCCTGATCGCGGAGGGAAAGCCGGTCCGGGCGGGGGTGCAAGGCGCGTGGCATAGGCTCCATCAGGGTAGCGCGAGCCATGTTCCACGTGGAACCTTTGCGCGTGCCAGGCTAGTGCTGTGCCCGCAACACCGGCTGCAGTTCGCCAAGCAGCGCGATAGAGCCGGCCAGGACG
Organism: uncultured Acidipila sp.; assembly: GCA_937859835.1. Classification (GTDB taxonomy): domain Bacteria; phylum Acidobacteriota; class Terriglobia; order Terriglobales; family Acidobacteriaceae; genus EB88. Next base: position 5,722 of record CALMAN010000094.1, read on the forward strand.
ATGAGGCCGTTCTCGGGCGTGCTTTCCCGGGCTGCTGCCAGCGCCTGTTCCGACAGATCAAAGGTCCGGTACGCGGCGCCGGTCCGCTCGGCCGCGGCTGCCAACCGTTCCAGGCTGGCCGCACGCTGGTTCCTGGATCGCGTCAGCAGCACCAGGTCGAAGACGGGAAAGAGGATCTGGGCCAGCTCTTCGGCCGCCTTGTCGGCCATGCACCCAAAGACGAGGGTCCTCGAGCCGGAGATGGGCAGCGAAGACAGGGCGGCGCGCAGGGCCCAGGCGCCGGCCGGATTGTGCGCGGCGTCCAGGAGAACAGGCGCGCGGGGCGCCCCGGTCTCGGGCGAGCTGAACAGCTGCAGCCGGGCTGGCCAGTCTGTGGTCCGCACGCCCTCCTCAATGGCCTGCTGGTCGAGGGCAAAGCCATTTTGCTTATGGAGCGTAACGGCGGCCGCGAGGGCCAGAGCGAGATTGCGCTGCTGGTGGGCGCCGGCGAGCGGCGAATCCAGAGTGAGCACCGCACCGCCCAGTAGGCCCGCAGGCAGGGCGAGGGAGTACCGGTTGCGCAACGCGCGCGCCGCCCCTTCCGCGCCAGCGTTCCGGTCCAGCGCGGGCAGGTAGTCGGCCGCGTTGATGGCATGGACGCCGAGCGGCATGGCCACTTCGCCGATCACCTGGTTCGCCTCGGGATGTTGCGGCAGGGTGATGAGCGTGCCGCCCGCGCGCAGGATGCCCGCCTTTTCGCGCGTGATCTCGGCGATGGTGCTGCCCAGCCACTCAGTATGGTCGAGCGAAATGTCGGTGAGAATCGACACCAGCGGCTCGACGACATTGGTGGCATCGAGACGGCCCCCCAGTCCAACCTCTAGGACGGCGAGATCCACGGCCGGTGCCGAGAGTGCCGGGCGAGAGCTCCCGCTGTCCGTACCCGGCGCTCGATAGCCGGCGAAGTGCAGAAAGCCGATCGCGGTGATGGTTTCAAAGAAGGACGGCGTGTGCGGGAGCTCGCCGTTAGCCACCAAACCCGCCGCGACGGATTCGACCCACTCGAAGTCAGCGGCCAGGTCGGCGTTCGCGATGGCTTCGCCACGGATGCGGATGCGCTCATGCGGCTGCTCAAGATGGGGCGAGGTGTAAAGCCCTACGCGGTGGCCGGCGGCCGAGAGGATCGAGGCGAGGGTAGCCGCGGTGGAGCCTTTCCCATTGGTGCCGGCAATCAGGACCGAGCGGAAACGGAGCTGCGGATCCCCGAGTGCCCCGAGCAGCGTACGCATGTGGGCGAGGTCAAACTTGCGGCGGGCGACGCCGGGCGGGGGCGGAGCAAGTTCGCCGCCAAGGGCGAGCAAGCGCGCGACTGGGGGAAGCGGGAGGCTGGTCATGGCTGTCCCCAGTGTAGGCGGCTCGCGCGCGTTGGCCTCCCGGCTTCGCCGGGCACCCTCGAGCCTGCAAGCGCCTGGAAGTTCGTTCACTGGCAAAGCGCCGGCCTGCTGCGCTGGCCTCACGTCTGGCCTTAGCTCTGGCTGCGCCTGTAGCCTGAGCTCTCCTCTGCTTTTAACTCTGCTCTCGGCTCTGGCTTAGCTCTGTCTCAGCTCTGGCCTTTGCTCTGGCTGCGGCTCAGGTCTTACCTCGAGCCTTAGCTCTGGCCGCGGCGGTCGTAGTTTTCGGCGATCCAGCCACTGTACCCGCCGCCGGTGACCTGCTCCATCCAGCCCTCGTGCTCCAGGTACCAGGCCACGGTGGTCGACAGGCCGTCCTCAAGGCTTTCCATGTGAGGGCGCCAGCCCAGTTCGCGACGGAGCTTCCCTGCGTCGACCGCGTAGCGCCGGTCGTGTCCAGGCCGGTCGGCGACCAGCTCGATCTGGTCACGGTAGCTGCCGCCGGCCTTGGGCCGCAGCGCGTCGAGCAGGCGGCAAACCTGTTCCGTGATGGCGAGGTTGGTGCGCTCCTCCTCCCCGCCGACGTTGTAGGTTTGGCCGGGCCGCCCTGCGGCGAGGAGCAGCAGCAACGCCCGGCAGTGGTCTTCGACGTAGAGCCAGTCGCGCACCTGCAGTCCGTCGCCGTAGACCGGCAGCGGGCGGCCCTGGAGGGCAAAGCGGATGAGCAAGGGGATGAGCTTTTCTGGAAGCTGAAACGGCCCGTAGTTGTTGGAACAGTTGCTGAGGAGAACGGGCAGGCCGTAGGTGGCGCTGTAGGCGCGCACCAGGTGGTCTGATGCCGCCTTGGAGGCGGCGTAGGGACTGCGTGGGGCATAGGGTGATGCCTCAGTAAAGGGAGGGGCTTCGGGAGCAAGCGAGCCGTAGACTTCGTCGGTCGAGGCATGGAGAAAGCGAAAGCCCTCCCGCGCGCTGCCTTCGAGGCTTGCCCAGAACCGTTGCGCGGCTTCCAGCAGCACCAGAGTGCCTTCAACATTGGTGCGCACAAAAGCCTGGGGGTGCAGGATAGAGCGATCCACATGACTTTCGGCCGCCAGGTGGACGACCGCCGAAGGCCGATGCTCCGCGAAGACCCCGGCAACCGCTTCCGGGTCGCAGATGTCCGCATGTACGAAAGAGTAACGAGGGTCCCCTGCCAGCCCGGCAACGTTTTCAAGCCGCCCGGCGTAGGTCAGCTTGTCCAGGTTGATGATCCGTGTCCATGCGGCCGGCGCGCGGAGGGCAAGCCGCAGGAAGTTCGAGCCAATAAAGCCACAACCGCCAGTGACCAGCAAGGTTTTCCCAATCGGCTCGAGCGGCATGGGTCGCCCCCCCTGCATAACGGTACCAGCGGGCGCAGGCGGCTATACTTTGCGGTGTACGGGAAGGGACGGGGGCGCGCTGTGCGTGAACAAGGGTCGATTACCCGGGCAGATGTGGAGCATGTGGCTGCGCTGGCTTCGCTCGCGCTGACGCCCGAAGAACTGGAGCGGCTGGGCGGCGACCTGCGCAGCATGCTCGGCTACGTGGCCGAACTTGAGGAAGTGGACACGCAAGCGATCGCGCCGCTAGTGCACGTTTCCGAATTGTTTAGGAGCCAAGCAGAGGGCGCAGGAACGCTGCGCGCCGATGAGCCGCTCGCTTCGCTGTTGCGCGCGGTGGTGATGGACGGGGCCCCTGCGACCGATGGGACCTTTTTCAAGGTGCCCAAGGTGATCGAGCGGTAAAGAAAGCCGGGCGGAAAGGACGACCATGGCGGAGCGGTATACGCAGAAAGGGGTTCCCGGACCGAACGCGCCCGAGAACACGCTGACCATCCCGCATCTCCGGGCCGCGATTGCGAGTGGCGCGGCCTCGGCCGGGGACGTCGTGGGGCAGTGTTTTCGCAGCATCCGCGAGCGCGATGGGGAGATCCATGCCTTTCTTTCACTTTGTGAAGAGCGCGCCCGGGAGCAGGCGGCCCGCATCGACGGCATGGCCGCGGCGGGCGATGCGCTGCCGCCGCTTGCGGGCGTGCCGGTGGGGATCAAGGATGTGCTGATGGTAGCCGGGCTGCCGGCTACGGCCGGCTCGCGCGTGCTGGAAGGCTACGTGGCCCCGTACACGGCGACGGCGGTGCGCCGGCTGGAAGAAGCAGGCGCAGTGACGCTGGGCAAGCTGAACTGCGACGAGTTTGCGATGGGCTCCTCGAACGAGAACTCGGCCTACGGGCCAACGCGCAACCCGCACGCACCCGATCACGTGCCGGGCGGATCATCGGGCGGCTCGGCGGCGGCGGTAGCAGCGGGGATGGCCGTGGCTTCGCTGGGCACCGACACGGGCGGCTCCATCCGGCAGCCGGCCAGCTTTTGCGGCGTGGTGGGGCTGCTGCCCACCTATGGGCGCGTGTCGCGGTACGGGTTGATTGCGTTTGCCTCCTCGCTGGACCGGATCGGTCCGCTGACAAACTCGGTGCGCGATGCGGCAACGGTGCTGGGGGTGATGGCCGGCGAGGACCCGCTCGACGCGACCTCTTCGGCGCAGCCGGTGCCGGACTACTGCGGCCTTTTGGAGCGGGAAGAAGGGGTGAACGGGCTGCGCATCGGCGTACCGGCCGAGTACTTCGGCGAGGGGCTGGACCCGGAGGTGCGTGCGGCAGCCGAGCGGGCGCTCGATGGACTGCGCGAGGCCGGCGCGGAGATCAAGAGCCTTGCGCTGCCCCACACCCGCTTCGCCGTGCCCGCGTACTATCTGATCGCGACCGCAGAGGCGAGCGCAAATCTGGCGCGGTTTGACGGCGTGCGCTACGGGTACCGTGCGCCGCACGCGGCTTCGCTGAGCGGCATGTACCGGGAAACCCGCGACGGAGGCTTTGGCGCCGAGGTAAAGCGGCGCATCCTGCTGGGCACCTATGCGCTTTCCGCCGGGTACTATGACGCCTTCTACAAGAAAGCGCAGCAGGTACGGCGGCTGCTGGCCGAGGACTTTCTCCGGGTGTTCGGCGCGGAAGTGGACGCGATCGTGACGCCGGTCGCGCCGACGCCCGCCTTCAAGCTCGGGGAGAAAACAGAGGACCCCCTGGCCATGTACCTGGCGGACATTTACACGGTGACGGCGTCGCTGGCGGGCATTTGCGGGCTGTCGGTGCCGGTTGGTTGTTCGGCGGCCGGCTTGCCGATCGGGGTGCAGGTGCTGGGGACGCACTTTGACGAGGAAACCGTGTTCCGGGTCGGTGAGGCGATCGAGCGCGGCTGAGCCGGCGGGGCGCAGGGGCCTTTGCTGTAAGGGCCTAGCGCAGTTCCAGGCAGCCCAACGAGATTGGAATTAAGCAGCAGTGCGCCGGATCCGGACCATGGGGTAGGGGGCGCGCATGGCGCTTTGCTCCCCCTGCTGACGTACGCCGCCATCGTTGCTGCCATCCTGCTTGCCTCGCTTGGGCGCCGCGGCGGATAGCCCTGCGGCCGGGATCTCGCAATCATCGGCGGCGCCGCGGTGGTCCTGCTACCGCCGGGGCAGGCGAAGCTGGAAGCTTCCCAGCCCGCTACCCTTGCGCCCTCGGCCGAGGCGGTGCGTGTCCGCGGGCC
>CALMAN010000094.1:10700-12551 GCA_937859835.1 uncultured Acidipila sp.
CGCGGGCCCGGAGGGCGGCCGGGGTTCCAGCCCTGTGCAAGCTCCGGCGGCGTTTGGGAGGGCGAGCATGTGGGGTCCTCGGGCGCCGGGAAACGAGCTTGCTCGACCGCTCGCCCGACCGCTCGCGTGATGCGGCGCCCGGGGCGGCGGAGCAGGACGCGCGGCGAGGCACGCTGGCCTGCTTCCCTGCCGGCGGCCGGCAAGCAGGGGTTAGTTCTCGACTTCGCCGGCGCGCCGCTCTTCGAGCGGCCCCGCCGCCCGGCCGCGCTTGCGCGAGCCTTTGCGCAGGGCCCAGACGAGGATGCCGACCAGCAGGAGGCCAAGGGCGGTAAGCAGGAGATAGGCGTGGGTTTGGGCCAGGCGGCCGAAGCGGCCGACCACTTGCGGGCCGTAAAGGACAGTCAGGGTGCTGAGGACACCGAAGCGCACGAGCCGCCCCGCGAACACGGCCAGCGCATAGGTGCCGAGCCGCATTTCAAAGACACCCGCGGCAAAAACAAACAGCTTCCAGGGGGTGGGCGGGGGCAGCATGGAGGGCAGCAGCAGGGCCAGAAACTCTTGGCGCTCGAAGCGGTTGCGCAGCTGCTCGTAGCGCCGGCGGTCGATGCGCTTGAGCAGGAAAAGCTCGCCCCCGGCGCGGCCGAGCAGGAACGGAAGCAGACCGCCCAGCGCCGAGCCGGCTGCGCCCATGACGACATACAGCCAGGCGTGCCGGCGGTCGTTCCACATGTAGGAAGCGAGCAGGAAGTCCATGGGCACCGGGATGGTGCTTGAGTCGATCGCGGCGATGGCGCCCGCGCCCCAGATGCCAAGCGGCTTGAGGACGGCCAGCAGCAGAAGCGTCCACTTTTTGAGCAGCAGGGTGAAGTGGCTCAACCGCCCGGCTCCGGGCTGTGCGGCTCAAGAGGGTGGGGCGCGCGGGCGTCGACGAGCAGGCGCAGGGCGTGGGGCAGCACCGGCAGGATGGCGCGGAGCGAAGTCGCGGCGCCGCGCGGCGAGCCGGGAAGGTTGACCACCAGCGAGCGGTCGAGCAGGCCGCACACGCCCCGGCTCAGTACGGCAAAGGGCGTTTCCCTGAGGCCTTCGGCGCGCATTTGCTCACTGAGCCCGTCGAGCAGGCGTCCGCACACGGCGCGGGTCGCTTCCGGGGTGACGTCGCGGGCGGTAAGGCCGGTGCCGCCGGTGGTGACGAGGAGCGTACCTGCTTCGGCGGCGCGGCGCAGGGCGTCTTCGATGGCGGGTTGTTCGTCTGGAACCAGAGCCGTGCCGGTAAGCGCAAAGCCTGCCGCGGTAAGCAGCGACGCGACCGCGGGGCCGGAAAGATCTTGCCGCTCGCCGCGTGCGCAGCTGTCGCTGACCGTGATGACAAAGGCGCGAGGCGGGGCAGGCTGCACCTTCCGATTGTACGGGCAGGCCTGCTGAAGCCGGGCAGCAGGGGACCCGCGCAAACCAAAGGCACACCGCGAGCCCGGGCGCGGCGCTGGGGACGGGGGAGAGATGAGAGAATGGAGAGCACCGCGCAAGCGCCCGGCCGCCAGCTCGAAGCGGACGGCGAACCAAGCGCGTTGCAAGCCACACCATGCCGACTACTGAAGCACCCCCGCAACGGCAGCCTGAAGAACCGCGCCCACGTGCGCGCCGGGGCCGCGTTGCAGGCGCGGGGAGCTACGACGGGCTCGAAAACTATGACCTGCTCCACGTCATCGATGAACTCGAAGACGAGCGGGCGCGGGTTTCGCTGCGGGAAAAGATCTGGATCGCGCTGATCCTGCACCTCCTGCTGTTCGGCTACCTGGTTTTTGGCCCCAGGTACATCTGGCACATCAAGGTACGGGACCCTTCGCTGGTGAT
>CALMAN010000095.1 GCA_937859835.1 uncultured Acidipila sp.
GACCCAGGTGGGACCGCCCCCGCCTCCGCCGGCGGACCCGCGGCGCACCCCGCCCGCAAAGCCCGGCGCGCTTACCCTCGAGCAGGTCCTCACGCTGGCCAGTGCGCAAAACCCTACGCTGCTCGCTGCCCGGCAAAACCTCCAGGCCACGCGCGCGCAGGAGATCCAGGCCGGGGTGCGCCAGAACCCGAACCTTGGGCTGGGGGCCCAGGACGTGACGCTGGGTTCCGCGTCGGGCCAGCCCCTGGCCTGGGAAGTGCAGGTTTCGCGCCTGTTTGAACGGGGGCAAAAGCGCCGCTGGCGCCTCGATATCGCCCGGTCCACTTCGGCGCAGACCGACGCGCAGCTCCGCGACCAGGAGCGTGCCACCGCGCTCGCGGTCAAACAGGCCTTTGTCACCATGCTGCTCGCCAAGGCTGCCGTCGCGCTTTCGGACGCGAACCTGGCGGACTTCCGGCGCGAGGTGGAGATCAACAACGATCGCTACAAGGCGGGCGATCTCGCCAAGCTCGACTTTGAGCGTTTGGATCTGCAGCTGGCCCAGTTTGAAAGCGACCAGTCCGCGGCGATCATCAATCTTCGCCAGGCGAGCGATCAGTTGCAAACCTTGATCGGCGCCGGCAGCCCCAGGCAGGACTTCGACATCGCCGGCTCCATCGTGCCGCCCGCGCTTCCGCTCGACCTCCCGGCGATCGATGCCCGGGCCCTGGCTGCCCGGCCCGACTACCAGGCGGCCGTTGCCGGCGTGGCCGTCGCCGACGCCAACGTGAAGCTCGCGTACGCGAACGGTACGGCAGACCCGACGCTGGAAGGGGAATACGAGCGAGTCGCCAACTATAACTCGGCCGGCTTCAACCTCCAGGTGCCGATCCGCATCTTCGACCGCAACCAGGGCAACAAGAAGACGGCGGAATATTCTGCGCAGAGTGCGCGCTACACCGTCGTGGCGGCAAGAAACCAGGTGCTTTCGGACGTGGACCAGGCCTGGATCAACTACACACAGTCGAAGGTCCTCGCCGACCGGTACACCGGCCACTACCTTGATGAAGCGGCCGACGTCCTCCAGATCGCGCAATTTGCCTATGAGCACGGCGGTCTGGCTCTGATCGACTATCTTGATGCGCTGCGCGACTCACGGCAAACCACCTCGGACGCCCTCCAGGCGTACCAAACGACCTGGCTGGCCATCCACCAACTGTCGTATGCAGCGGCCACGGAAGTCCTTCCATAAGGTTCCCGTTTTGGGAACAATCCAACAGAAGTATCGTCCCGCTCGCAACTTCCCTGCCGATCTCTCGTCTACACTGGCACCCTGTAAGCGGATGGGTGACGAAAGTACCGAATCAGGCTTGCCGGGCTGTGCGGTGGAACGTATTGTGGATGCTACCAACCTAGAATAGCGATCGGGCAACAGATTGGGCGGGCATGGACCGAGCCTCGCGCAACCGTGCACTCGTGGTCGCACGAGGTATCTTCTTGCTTCCTCTTCGCTCTTTGCTTCCTCTGTGGCGGCCCCGGTGGCGCCCTCGGTGGCGCCGTAAAGCCAAGAGGTACGAAGCCCCTGCGTACACGATGCAGGAAGCGCTGCTTGGCCGTGTGGCCGGGGCGGCGCGCTCGGCCGAAGCGGTTCCTTCCCGAAAACGCCTGCACGTGCTCCATGTGATCGCACGGCTGGCCCCCTCCGAGGGCGGTCCGCCCGAGATGCTTCGTCAACTCGCGGTGAACTACCGGGAGATCGGGGACACGCTGGAAGTGGCGACCCTTGATGTTCCAGGGGCCCCGTACCTGCGGGACTGCCGCTTCCCGGTGCATGCGTTCGGCCCGGGGTTCACCCGGTATGGCTTGTCAAGGCCCATGCTGCGCTGGCTACGCGCCAACGCCCACAGGTTTGATCTGATCGTCATCAATAATGTGTGGCTGTTTCCCGCGGTGGCGGCTTTTCTCGCCGCGCACCACGCGCGCGTTCCGTACGCGGTCTTCACGCACGGGGCTTTGGACGTTTTCTTCAAGCAGCGCTACCCGTTCAAGCACCTGAAAAAGCTGCTGTACTGGCCGCTGCAGTACCACATCCTCCACAATGCCTCGGCGGTGCTGTTTACCAGTGAGCTGGAGCGAGAGCTGGCCCTCGCTAGTTTCCGGCCCAATCAGTGGACCAGCATGGTCGTGCCCTACGGCACCAACCCGCCGGGGGGCGACCCCCGAGAGCAGCAGGATGCGTTTTTCGCGGCCGTGCCTGCGCTGCGCGACCGCCGCTTTCTGCTTTTTCTTTCCCGCATTCACGAGAAAAAGGGCTGTGATCTGCTCCTGGACGCGTTTGCGCGGATCGCCGGGCAGTACCCGGACATTGACCTGGTCATCGCCGGCCCCGACCAGATGCAGCTGCAATCCCAGCTGCAGGCCCGGGCAGAGCGGGCCGGCATCGCATCGCGCGTGTTCTGGCCCGGGATGCTCCAGGGTGCGGCCAAGTGCGGGGCCTTTCGCGCGGCCGAGGCTTTTGTGCTGCCGTCGCACCAGGAAAACTTCGGCATCGCGGTGGCTGAGTCGCTGGCCTGCGGCACGCCGGTTCTGATCTCGGACCAGGTCAATATCTGGCGCGAGATCGCAGAAAGCGGGGCCGGCCTGGTTGAGCCGGACACCGCCGAAGGCACAGAGCGCCTGCTCAGGCGGTGGCTTTCTCTCACGGCGGCTGAGCGAAGCACCATGACTGGGGCAGCAGAAAGGGTGTTTCACGCCCGCTTCTCGCTCCGCCCCGCCGCCGAGTCGATCCACGCGCTCGGCGAGTTTCTGAGCTCCGCCACACCGGAGCACCCCTTGCCCGACCGCGCCGGCCCGGCGTATGCTAAATAAGAAAGCAGCATACCCGCACTTCGCTTGAGGCATTTCCGGCGAGCACGGGCAGTGGGCGAAAGCCCACTTTTTCTTTGGGCGGCAGAGCCCGGGGCTGCAGGGCAGAGACATGAGCTCCGTAGATCAGCAAATACGCGCTCTGGGCGAGCGAGTGGCGGCCTCGCACGGGCTGGAGATCGTCGATATCGAGTTTGGAGGCGGGGGAGGCAAGCATCGCACCCTCCGCATCTTTTTGGAGCGGGACGCCGCCGGCAGAGCCGCACTGGAAGCGCGGCTGGCCCAGCTGCGGCAGGGTGGCAGCTCGGGAAAGGAAGCGGCGGGCGCGCAGGGCGCCATTGTGCTGGATCTGGTCGATGCCGGCGAGGCGGCCGGTCTGGATCCGGAGGAAGATGAGCTTGCCTACCTCCGGGAGCTGCCGTCCGGGGTACCCGCGGCGCAACTGTCGGGCGTGACGCACGGCGACTGCGAACGATTTTCACGCGACTTCGGCACCGTCCTTGATATGGAAGATCTGGTGCCGGGGGCCGAGTACATGCTGGAAGTCAGCTCGCCCGGCCTGGACCGGAAACTCAGAACGCCGGAAGAGTTCGCGCGCTTCCGGGGGCAGCTTTGCAAGCTGCAAACCTTTACGCCGGTGGGAGGAAGCCGGCACTGGCAAGGACGCCTGGGCGAAGTGTCCGAGCAGGCACTGGTGCTGCTGCCCGAAGCAGTTCGAGGAACAAAGAAGGGGAAAAAAGCCGTGGCCGCGCCACCGGCCGTCGACATTCTCTTCAGCAATATCGAAAAGGCTCAGCTCGTGCCCGAGTTTTAAAGCCCATCGGGAGCACGGGGAACAAGCCGTCCGGGGACTACGGGCGGAGCAGGGAAGGAAGCAACCATGGCGAGTCAGCTGTACCAGAGCATTGAAACACTGAGCCGCGACAAGGGCATTCAGCCCGAGATCGTGGTGATGGCGGTCGAAGACGCAATTGCGCTCGCCACGCGCAAGTATTACAAGACGCAGGAAAACATGCGTGCCGAGCTGGACAAGGAAACCGGTGAGATCCGCGCCTACGCCTACAAAACAGTGGTGGAAACGCCGGAAGAAGTAGAAGACGAGGTAAACCAGATTACGCTCGACGCGGCGCGCGAGCTGGCCCCCGAAGTCGAGGCTGGCGGAGAAATCCGCTATTACAAGCCGACCGAGGTGCTGGGCCGCATCGCTGCCCAGATGGCCAAGCAGGTCATCTTTCAAAAGGTGCGCGAAGCCGAGCGCGACACGGTGTTTCAGGAGTACGCGCACCGGATGGGCGAGATTATCACGGTGACGGTAAAGCGGATCGAGCCGCAGGATTTGATCTTTGAGCTTGGCAAGGCAGAAGCGCGGATGCCGCGCCGCGAACAGTCGCGGCTCGAGCAGTTTGCCGTGGGCGAGCGCGTGCGGGCGGTGTTGCTGCGGGTGGACCGCGCGGCCAAGGGACCGCAGGTGATCGTGAGCCGGGCAGCGCCGGAGCTGGTGCAAAGCCTCTTTCAAAGCGAAGTCCCGGAGATCTACGACGGCACCGTGCAGATTCGCGCCATTGCGCGAGAAGCCGGCGAGCGCACCAAGATTGCGGTGCAGTCGCGCGACAAGGATGTGGATCCGGTGGGCGCGTGCGTGGGCATGAAG
>CALMAN010000096.1 GCA_937859835.1 uncultured Acidipila sp.
GCGGAGCAGATTGCTGCTTGTGAAAGCGAAGGGTCTGGCTGGTAATGTCGGCAACCCGGCGTAGTTCGCGTTCGGCGATGCCGAGGTATTCACGAGCATCCTGGTCGGACGTAGCCTGGCGTGCGAGGTACAAGAGATTCGTAACGGATTCGAGGGGGTTGTTGATCTCGTGAGCGATCGACGAGGAGAGCCGCCCGACCGCGGCCAGCTTTTCGGTGCGGAGCAGGGTATCCATCGCGATGTGGCGTTCTGTCGAGTCGAGAACGACGCCGACGAGGGTGGTGGGATGATCGTCGTGGTTAAAAAGGATGCGGCCGCTGACGACGAGCCAGTGGACGGAGCCGTCGGGCCAGAAAACGCGGTATTCGGCGCGCTGCGGGGCGCGCTCACGGATGGCGGCCTCGAGGGTGGCCCTGACAGTGGCGCGGTCTTCGGGGTGGATGGAGTTTTGGAAGTCCTGGAAGGTGAATGGATCATCGGGTTGGCGTCCGAAGTTCGCCTTGCAGCTGTCCGAGCACTGCAGGGCGCCGTTGTCGAGGTCGCGCTCCCAGGTGCCGATGTGGGCGGTTTCGGCGGCAAGGCGGAGGCGTTCTTCGCTTTGCTGCAGGGCGTTGAGGGCGCGGTCGCGCTCGGCGATGGTGTCGCGAACTTCAAATTGGCGTTTGCGGGCGCGGATGGCAGACTCGACGGTGCTGAGGAGAGTGCTGGGGCGGATGGGCCGCTCGAGCAGACTGTGGTGGCCCAGAGGAACCCGCGAGCGCTGGCGCGCGATGCTTTCCTCAGTTTCTGTTCCGCCACAGGTGAGCACGAGGATGGGTAGGTCGGACCAAGGCGGCTGGGAATGGAGCAGAGACGACAGATGGGCTAGGACATCGGGGCTGAGAATCTCCTCTGCGATCAGGAGGGTGCCCATCCGGTCGCGCTCGGCAGGGGTGAAGTGCTCGATGCAGGCGGGGGCTATGCAGGGCTGAAAGCCTGCGGTGGCGAGCAGCTTTGTGATGAGCTCGCCGTCGGGTCCGGCGGGTGTCAGAACCTGGACGGGGTAGGTATTCACTCGAGGAGCTCTCCTTCGTGACGGCGCCGTGGCCGCGGAACTCGGGCACCGGTCAGGACGCCGCGGAGCCGCCTTGGGGGTTCACCGACTGAGATGCCTTTGCTGAAAAAAACGTGTTGCCCGAGACGCTCTTGAGGAAGAAACAACGCGGTAAAGAGCGGCCTTCGTTTTCAAATGCTGAGAAACCACCAGGTCCTCAGAAGTCGCATGCCCGGAAGCAATCCGCTCGGGCGGCTCTCAGTCGACGCAAACAGGTCAATGCGCTCGTTGGGCTGTGAGCCGGGAGCCTTGAGGCCTTCCGGGTGAATGGTCGGCTATCCGGACTCGCGCCGGATTGATAATGCCAAGTCGCATTACCGGAACTGATCCGGCCGGAACGCCAAGCAAAGGCGCTAGCTGTGGGCTGAAGCGGGCAGCCATCTAAGTAAGTGAGCACAGAAATAAGGTGGGTACAGAAACGGCCAAACGCGTTCTCAGTTGCCGCATTTCTCGTTATTCTTCGTTTGTGACGTGCAGGTTTCCCTGAGAGGCAGCTTGAAGGATCGCAGGCTCGGCTTCGGACGCTAAGCTTTCCAGGTGTTGTTGCATCAACACAGAACCGGCAATGGGAGCATCCACGCGAGCGCCGCTCTTGTTCTCGCTTTTCGGAGCAGCAGGTACCGGATGAAGTTGGAAGCTCAAGGAGCAACGCATGATCTTGGTTCCTTGCTGTCTGGCGCCGTCCCGGCGCGGCTCCGTTCGGCTCATATCCTTCACACTCCTCAACATACTTTGCTCCGTGCCTTTCCTTGCACAAACCGGGCCTGGCGGCAGCGCCACACTCCCAAACGGTCGCCGCGTAACGCCGTTGGGACTTACTATTCAGACAGCACCCTACCCCTTCAGCATCGCGGTGCGCCCTGGAGACCGCGAAGTCGCGGTACCGTCCATCGGCTTTCCCTTCGCGCTCAACCGGCTGCGCCTCAGCCGGGGCGCCATTGCCGGCTCGGCGCAACCAAGCGTGGTCGTGCAACAGCAGCCGCCGGGTCCGAAGAGCGACGCAGCGGTGCAGGCCTTTGTTGGGGTTGCGTATTCGGCTGACGGAGCGTTGCTGTACAGCTCGACCGGGGACACCGGGGCAATCGAGATCCGCAATGCCGTCACGCTGGAAAAAGCCGGCGAGCTTTCGTTGAATGATTCTGTCTATCAGCAGAGTTTTTCGGGCGCGATCACCCTCTCACCCGACGACAAAACCCTGTTTGTTCTCGACCAGGCGAACTGGAGGGTGGTCACGATCGACCTCGCCAGCCGACGCAGCGTTTCTTCTTTCCCCACCGGGGTCAATCCGATCGCGCTCGCTGTATCCCCCGATGGTCAAAGGCTTTCGGTTGCGAACTCCGGCCTTTTTCGTTATGACACGGTGCCCGGCGTGGTCCACGGGGACACACTGCACACAGGGCTGCACTTTCCTCCGTTCGGCTATCCATCTCGCGCCGCAGAAGAAGGCATCCTTGCCGAAGGGAAGAGCGTACCCGGGCTCGGCGATCCAAATGACCTGCGCGGCAGTTCGCTTTGGACTTACACCGTTGCCGAGCCCGGCAAGCCCCTGTTGCGTAAGCCCGTACTCCTCAGCAAAGTGCGGCTCGGGGCAGCCATCCAGGCAGGTGTGGTCGGCGGTGCTGCGCCCTCGGCCGTTGTGGCGGGCTACAACCATATCTACGTGGCGCTCGCGCATACCGACTCGGTGATCGTGCTTCCGCCGGATGGCTCGCGCGTTGAGGCCGAGATCGCGCTTTCACCGTTTACCGGGCCCCGCTATCAGGACCGGCAGCATCGCCCCTTGCGCGGCGTTATGCCGAGCGGTCTGGCACTTTCCGCAAACCGCCTTTTTGTGGCCGAGGCCGGCATCAACGCAGTCGCGGTGATCGATCCGTCGACAAAGGAGGTACTCGGGCACATCCCCGCCGGCTGGACGCCTTCCGCCGTTGCGCTCTCGCAGGATGGGCAGCAGCTTTTTGTCGTCAACACCAAGGGGTTTGGCAGCGGCCCCAACGCAGGAGCGCATGCGCGGCCCGGCGCACCCACCTATGTGGGGCAGCTTGAGTACGGAACGGTCTCGATTCTGCCCGCCGCTACAGCTCCCGACACGGCCGCGGTGGTCCGCAACAACGAGGCTGCGCTCGCGCCGGAAACCCCTTCAATGCCGGACCGCCTGCCGGCACTGCGCCACGTCTTTCTTATCATTCGAGAGAACCGGACCTTTGACGAGGTACTGGGCGATCTACCCGGCGCCAACGGCGACCCGGCACTGGCTCGCTTTGGTCTGCGAGCCGCTGCTTCTCCGGCCCTCGAGAACGTTTCCGTCACCCCGAACGCCCACCAAATCGCGAAGCAGTTCGCCACGAGCGACGCTTTTTTCGCCGACAGTGATGTGTCGGCCGATGGGCATCGCTGGGTGCTCGGCATCCAGCCGACGCCCTGGCTCAACATCGCATGGACCTCAAATTACGGCGGTCGACGGCATGCCGATCCGTTCAGTAAAGCTCCGGGGCGCCGGGCTTTGGGCGGCGGCAATGATGCGCCCATGCCGGAGGACGAGCCGGAAGAAGGCTCCTTGTGGGAGCACGTCAGCGCCGCGCGCCTGCAGCTGCTCAACTACGGCGAAGGCCTGGAGCTTGAGGGAGCGGACGAGATGGACGGGGCAGCGCCTGAAGGGCAGCGCCTGCTGCTCAATGCACCCCTGCCACGGCCGGTCTTCCGCGCAACGGACCGCCGCTACCCGACCTTCAATCTCGGCATTCCCGACCAGGTGCGCGCCGATGAGTTTGTGCGCGACTTCGGGCGGCGGCTGCGCTCCGGGCGCTTGCCGAGCCTCATCGTCATTCGCCTCCCGAATGATCACACCGCCAAGCCCCGGCCGGCAGACGGCTACCCCTTCAAAGCGTCCTACGTTGCCGACAACGACCTTGCCCTCGGGCGCATGCTCGCGTTTCTGTCGCACTCCTCGATCTGGAGCAGCAGTGCTGTGTTTGTGACAGAAGACGATGCGCAGGACGGCCTGGATCATGTCGACGCGCACCGCAGTGTGCTGTTCGTTGCGAGTCCGTACGTGAAGCCGGGCTATGTCGCGCACCGGCGAAGTGATATGGGAAGCATTAACCGCACGATTGCGGAGCTGCTCGGGTTGGGCTCGATGAATCTTGAAGACGCGCTTGCGCCGGATCTCAGCGAGATGTTTACAAAGGTGCCGCACACGGCGCCTTTTACCGTGCACCCTGCGGATCCGCGCGTCTTCCGTCCAACCAAGGCGCGCATCGCGCAGCCCAAAACCGCTGCCGAAGCTGCGGCCTTGCGCGACTGTGACGACTCCGCGGAGATTGCCCGGGCGTTCCATCCAGCACGGACTTTTAAGCATCCTGCCGCGGCCGCTCCCCTTTCAGGTCGCGAGTAAGGGAGGGCGGCTTCTGCTTGAAAGGGAGGCAGCACAGGCGTGCCGGCTCCCTCCATCGTTGACGGATTGAGCTCCTTAGAATTCGAGCCGCATCGAAACTTGCCCGGTTCGGCTACCGCCAAAGTCCGCCCCGCGCGCTGCCGTGATCACGCCGAAGTTGCCGCTGGTGACGTCCAGCGTCGGGTCGGCCAGGTTGGTGTGATTGAGCACGTTGGTAAAGGTGCCTTCCGCGCGCAGGTGCACCCTTTCTGTTACCGCAAAGGACTTGGCTAGGCCGGTCGAGAGATTGATGGTTCCCGGCCCTTCAATCGAGCCTACTTCCGCGTTGCCGAAGCGGCCGATCGGCGGCGGCGCGCCCGGCAGCCCGGAACCTACATTGCAGGTTCCGTTGTACGGCGTCAGCTGTCCCGGGCAGGCGAAGGCCGCGCGGTTGATCCAGTTATGCCGATCCTGCCCATCCGGCTTTGCGGATGCAATACGATCCGGCTTCTGCGCACGGCCAGAAAAGGTTCCGGCGTTCACGTTGGAGGCCCTGAGCCCGGAGCCCGTACCGGAAGGGTCGACCGAGCCGGCCGGGAAGTAGGCCGACAGAAAAGGGCCGCTTTGGAGCACGAAGATGTTGGAAAGCTGCCAGCCGCCAACCGCAAGGTCAGCAAAACGATTCATGTTGGCGCCGAACTCGCGTCCGCGGCCCACGGGCAGCTGCCACACCGAGGTGGTTTGCCAGCGATGCCGGCGCGACCCGTATACCTGGCCGAAATCGACCGTGCGGTCGCCCGCGTAGGAGGCGCGTGCGCCGCCGTTCTCGCCGGCAAAGCCGGTATTGTCAGGGCCTTGATCATCCGCCAGGTTCTTCGCCAGGGTGTAAGCGCTGTCAAAGGTAAGCCCGGACGATATCCGGTGCGAAGCCTCCACCTGAAACGACTGATAACTCTCGTTCGCACCCGTGGAGCGCGTGTTGATGACGCCCCAGTTAGGAAAAGGCCGCGCGCTGAGCGGCTGATTGGCGGCAGAAATCGTCGTCGAGTAAGCGAGGTTGTTCAGATCTGGCGCCCACACCAGGTCGTGCGTTTCAAGCCCGATATACGAAAGCCGCAGACCGTACCCTTTGCCGAACTCGTGATCGACAGAGAGCGAGTACTGCTCAGAGTAGGGATCCTTCCAGTGGATATCGTTGGCGGTTCCGAAGTAAGCCGAGCCGAGCGGCGAGCTTCCATTGCCGGCGCCGGCGAAGACCTGTGGAAAGGCGTACGCTGGACCCGCGGCCGTGAGACTGTTGTTGTATTGCACGGTCGCGGCCTGCAGTGTACCGGTGAGCGAGTAGAAGTTTGCGCCGAGCGTGGTGTCGTAGTAGTAGCCGAAGCCGCCACGGACCACTGTGCGCGCATTGTCGAAAGGCCGATAAGCAAAGCCGAAGCGCGGCAGCACCCGATGCGTCGGCACAGTTTTGAGCCCACTTGGAATGCCGGCCTCGGTGTTATCAATCACCGGTGTACACGGGGCTCCATTTTGGGCCGGCGCGCCGGTGCTCTGGCCTATCCCGCAGGCGTTGAAGCTCGCGAGAAAGCCTGGAGAAAGCGTCGACTCGGCCGCATCCGGGAAAACTGCCCTGCCTGAAAGCGGCACGGATGGATCGAAGTTGCCGATATTGCCGCTCGGGTCGTGGTAAGCCGGATGGTACTCGTAGCGAATGCCGTAGCTAAGATTGAGCTTCGACGTGACTTTCCACTCGTCCTGCACGTAGAAGTCGTAATCAATGGTGATGCCATCGTTGTCTGCGGTCACCACATCGTAGTTCGTGTTCTGCGGAACACCGACCAGGAAGTCGCCAAACTCCTGCCCGGTAAAGTTTTTGCCAGTGTTGAAGCCGAACGTTCCGTAATTGTCGGCACCGAAAAAGCTCAGTGGTGTTGCTGCTTCGATGTGGCGGATGTCGACGCCAAACTTCAGCGTGTGCTGCGCTTTGGTCCAGCTCAGCGCATCGAGGTACTGCAGCGTGCGCGACTTGGTGGTCGAAGCTAACCGATCTGCATTTAAGGAGGTAAGAAAGTTAAAGTCCAGCTCGGGAACACCGTCGTAGAAGAGGTTCTGCAAGCCCTGAAGCCCGGTAGTTTTGACAAAGTTCTGCCCGTTGAAGGCGTTGGTCGTTCCTTCCGTGTCGAAGGTGAAGCCGAAGCGGAACTCGTTGAGCAGATGCGGCGAAAAGTTATAGTTGCCGGCGACCACGAAGATTCGCTCGTTTACCAGATTTGTTCCGCCCTCCACGGCGAGCGGCTCCGGGTAAGCGCTGTTGATGTTTTTCCAGGTGAAGCGCCCGTAGATCAATGCTTTCTGTCCTAGATACTGATCGATGCGGGCATCAAACTGGTTGGACGTGGTGCTGGTATTCTGATTCGTCTCGTAATTGTTTTCCCCGGGAAAGTAAGTCTCCGTATTACCGACATTCGGATCGGGAAACAGGCTCAGGAACGCCTGCGAAGCAGGATTGATAGGCACCGTCTCATTCGGATACGTGCCGCCCGTAAATGGATTGGTTAATGGCCCAATCGGCACCGGCTGCCCGTTGACCTGGTTAAACACCTGACTGAAATTGCCTTGCTTCATTTGGATGGTCGGCACGCTGGCCTGATAGGGCGTCTGGCTCGGCAGACGGAATCCTTCGTAGGTGCCGTAGAAGAAGGTTTTGTCGCGGCCGTTATAAAGATGCGGAATGGTTACAGGGCCGCCAGCGGTGCCGCCGAAGTCATTGCCTACAATCTTGGGCTTGGTCAATGCCCCGAACGGTACTGCGTCAAAGCCGGAGTTCTGGAAGTACCAGAAAGCAGCCCCATGGACGGTATTCGAACCGCTTTTGGTCACCGTCGTGATTTCGCCCGGCTGGCCGTATTCCGCATTGTTGAGCACGCCATCCACGCGGATCTCCGCTATCGACTCACCCGAAGGGAATGCATTCGCTATCGGACTGTTGTTGGTCGTGTTCTGCGAAGTGATGCCGTCCACGGTCACATCGGCCTGGGAAGGCAGACCGCCCTGGACCGAGAACTGCACGGGACTGTTGCCGTTGCCTCCAGTGCCTGACTGCACGCCCGGCAAAGCCTGAATCAGGTTCAAAGGACTGGTACCCTGCTGGCTCGCGCGATAATTCGCCGGAAGCGACTGCACCTCTGCCGTCGTCAGCGAGGCTGAGATGGAGGGCGTTTCCGATTCGATCGCTCCCGCCGACTCAGCGTTGACGGTGACCTGCTCGGCGACGGCTCCTGTTCTCAGGACGGCGTTGGCGCGCAACTGCTGGCGCGCGGCTAGCGCGAGTCCTTTTTGAAGCTCTGTGTCAAACCCGGGCGCTGACACTTCCACGGTGTAGTGGCCTTCCGTAAGGTCAAGCACCTGATAGTTGCCCGCGTTGTCACTCGTCACGGTACGCGTAACATTTGCGTCTGTATCGGTCACGCGCACGGTTGCACCCGGCAGCACCGCTCCAGAAGCATCCTGCACTGTGCCGAGAATCGTGCCTTGGGTAGACTGCGCACCGGCGCCTTGTGCGAGCGCAAGTAGAACTGCTGTGACACCGGCGAATCGAAAATCATTTCGATGACGAAAACCGTAAAGGTCCATGGACAGCCTCATCTCAAAGAGGTTCTCTCGTGGCAGCTGTTTCAGTGCGTCTGCGCACGATCTTCGCGTCATCCTGACAGGGAGCCATGATCGATATGTAAATTCCGGTCCCTTACGGTTCCGGAGGCAGAGAATTCATGGTGCGTTCATAGAAGTGTGAACGCTTCAGGATGCGGCTCGAAGCGGTACTGAACGCAATCCTTTCGGCGCTCAGTGGCGCACAGCGGAGCTTGTGATCGATAGTCGCGCGATCGCCGCGCCCGCTTGCAAAGCACAGGTCGTTGCTTTGCAGGAAGAACCCCTGGCAAAGGATCTCGGACACGCTTACATCTTCGCCGCTGCACCATCCATCGGGCTGCTTCCAAGTGTGGGTAAAAGCAAGCGATAAGGAATGAGAACGCTTTCACAGAGTTTGGACGCACTCTCCTGTCTTGGCGGCCATCTGATGCTGGCATGGGCTTGTGCCGAAGCTCCTCTTTCGCCACATTGACGAGCAGACAATGCCCGTTCAGGCTGGTTTGTCGATCGGGCTGCTGCCCTGGCTGGATGCGCTTGAGATCGTGTTTGCCTTGATCCTCTTGGGCCATTTGGCGTTCCATCTTCCCACTCAATGATCTCCATCTACGAACGCGCTCTTGGTGCTGATTTCTCCAAGCTTCATCCCCAGAGTCAACGCCGCTTTTCCCTTCACTCACAGTCGGGGACTGGTGCAGTCGGCACGGGAACGATGGAGCGCATATGGCATGGAGCTCCCTATACCGTGCCCTTCTTGTATGTCGGCACGTGGCGGAGCATTCTGTTCCTCGAACATGGCAAGGACGTTCCATTCAGGATGGAGAACTACGCCTACATCGATCCTCTCGGCCGGGAAACTGTCAGTTGGGTGCGAACCTTCTTCACGAAACGCAAGCGCCGCTTCGACGCATACATGATCTTCAGTAAAGAACGCGGCTGCATCATCGATTACCTCGGCACCCACCAGCACCTCGCGGTGGACATCCAGGTGAGCGTTGCTGACAAGGGCGGCCTTCGGCTCCGCTCTCGAAAACAGCGCTTCTACGAAGGACCGGTCGCCTTTCGCTTTCCATGGCTCTTGACCGGTGCAGCGGCTTTTCGTTGTTGGCTTTGGGCCAAACTCCCGGACTTGCTGTTCTCAATCCAGTGCGAACACTTCTTTGCCTAACTATTCTTGTTCTCGAGTCTTGTTCTCGAGGCATATAGTTCCAGTGCAAGCGCCGAAGAGCAACCAGTGGAGGAGAGTTCGTTGAACGTCGCTGCTTCATGTCGCTCCTTTCGCCGCGTAACCCTTGCTGCTGCACTGGTCTTCGCGTACTTCGCTCAGGCGCAAGCCGTGCCCGCGCCCTCGCCGTTTGGTGCCAACGTTTCCGTGTTCACGCCCTCGACCCCGCAAGCCGAGATCCAATCTCGCATCAACGAGATTTACGCCCAGCAGGAGCATAGCGAGTTCGGTTCCGGACGCTATGCGCTGCTCTTCCTTCCTGGTAGCTACAGCGTGGACGTTCCCGTTGGCTTCTACACCCAGGTCCTTGGGCTCGGTGCCACGCCGGACGCGGTTCGGATCACGGGCAACGTTCATGCGGACGCTTCACTGCCCAGGAACAACGCCACTTGCACCTTCTGGCGCTCCGCCGAAGGTTTTTCCGTAAAGCCGACCGAAGGTCCTTTGCAATGGGCTGTCTCCCAGGCTGTTGCCTTCCGTCGCATGCATGTTCTGGGTGATATGGTTCTTCACCAGCACCGAGGCTGGGCTTCAGGCGGCTGGATCTCCGACTCGCTGATCGATGGCCAGGTGGATTCCGGGTCTCAACAGCAGTGGATCTCCCGCAATGCCGCCTGGCGCTCCTGGAGCGGCAGCAATTGGAACATGGTCTTCGTGGGAGTCAACAATCCACCCGCAGGCGATTGGCCCTCCCCTCCGGACACCGTGGTCGCCAAGGCTCCCATCAGCCGTGAAAAGCCTTTCCTCACCGCCGATGCTCAAGGTGACTACAGCATGGTTGTTCCTGCCGTCCAGCACAACACCTCCGGCATCAGCTGGCGGGGCGGCGCCACGCCCGGCCGCACCATTCCGCTCAGCCATTTCTATGTCGCGCAACCGGCCTCTGACACAGCGGCTACGATCAACGCCGCGCTTCAAAAGGGCAGGGACCTCATCCTGACCCCCGGCACGTATGACCTCACCGGGCCCCTTCACGTCACGCGGCCCAACACCGTCGTCTACGGTCTCGGCTTTGCCACGCTACATCCCATCCGCGGCACCGCCGCCATGACCGTCGCTGATGCTGACGGCATTGTGGTCTCAGGCCTGCTCTTCGATGCCGGCGAGATCCGCTCGCCGGTGCTCCTGGAGATTGGCGTCAACGGTTCTCACCGCCGCCATGTCGCTAACCCAATTACTCTTTCCGACGTGTTCTTTCGTGTCGGCGGCGCCGCTGTGGGCAAGGTGTCGGCCAATCTCGTGATAAACGCCGATGATGTTCTTGTTGACCAAACCTGGATCTGGCGCGCCGATCACGGAAAGGGCGTCGGTTGGACCGAAAACGTGAGCGACAACGGCCTCGTTGTGAACGGCAACAACGTCACCATATACGGCCTCTTTGTCGAACACCATCAGCAATTCCAGGTCCTCTGGAACGGGGAACACGGCACAACCTTCTTCTACCAGTCGGAGATCCCTTACGATCCGCCCACCCAGCAGGCCTGGAACGCGCACCTGCCCGGCTCCTCCGGCCCAAATGGTTGGGCGTCGTACAAGGTCGCTGACACTGTACGGGATCACCAAGCCTTCGGCCTGGGCGTCTACTCCGTCTTCCGTCACCCTGATGTGACGCTCACGCGCGCCATCGAAACGCCAACTCGGCCTTCCGTTTCCTTCGAGCACATGGTCACCGTCGCACTCGACAATCTCGGACAGATCACTCACGTCATCAACAATACCGGCGCTGCGGCAACGCCCGCGCCCGATCGCACGACGCCGCACGTGGCTACCTACCCACCTGTCCCCTAGCGTTTAATGAAGTGTTCGCGGCGTGGGCAACTCGCCCTCCTTGAGGGTGTAGAACGTGTCTGCCGGAACATTCTGGAAGACCTGCTGTTTCCCGTCCGGCCACAGGACACTTACCTGGTCGGCGCGTGCCGCGGAGCCTAAGCCAAAGTGCAGACGCAGGTCGTTTTGCGACAGATAGCTGCCACCACTCAAGACCTCGCTCATCTGCTGCACACTGCCAGTGCGCACATACATCCGCGCATTAAGCGCAAGACGATTGGAAGGTGATCCTTCAAGCTGAAAGCTCATCCAGTGGTTGGCGCCATTCGGCTGTACTTCCAAAATCAGGGGAGACCCGACCAGGTTCTCCACGACCACATCCAGACGGCCCGTGTCGAATAAGTCACCCACTGCAAGGCCGCGGCTGACCTGAGGAATGCGCATCGCGGTACCCGTTTCGCGGCTCACCTCCCGAAACGTGCCATCGCCGTTGTTCCAGAAAAGCAACTTCGGCTCCTTGAACGAGGTTCCGATCTTCACGGTATCTACCTGCGGGTAAACGTGTCCGTTGATCAGAATCAGGTCCAGAAGCCCGCGGTTCCCGCTGTCGAGAAACGCGTCACCCCAACCCACGTAAGGCGGGGTCGC